>CBRG010000311.1 GCA_000470535.1 Streptomyces sp. AW19M42 | reverse complement strand
CCCCCCGCCGTTCTGCCGCTGGTGTACGCGACCGTGGTGGGCGCCGCGGCGCTGCTCGCCCTGACCGCCACGGCACTGCCGGGCCGGATGGCGCTGAAGGCGCGCCCGGTGGAGGCGGTCACGTCCGGTCAGTGACGGCGTCGGTGACCGAGTCGGCGCCGGGGGCGTGCGCGCCCCGGCGCCCCCGGCTCTGCCGCCCGACCGGGAACCGCACGCACCCCGCCCCTGCCCCCGGGCTCCCGGTCACACGTCGACCGGGAGCCCCGCAGCGCGCCAGGCCTGGAAGCCGCCCGCCAGATCGGTTGCCCGGTACAGCCCGAGCCGGTGCAGGGACTCGACGGCGAGGCTCGACGCGTAGCCCTCGTTGCAGATCACCACGACCTGAAGACCGTGGCTCACCGCCTCCGCCGCGCGATGGCTCCCCTGCGGGTCCAGCCGCCACTCCAGCTCGTTGCGTTCGACGACCAGCGCTCCCGGAATCAGCCCGTCCCGCACGCGCAGCTCCGCGTAGCGGATGTCGACGAGCAGGGCGCCGTCGGCGGCCGCCGCGGCTGCCTCCTCTGGGCCGAGCCGTTCGAAGCCGGACCTGACCCGCTCCAGCAGCTCGTCTATCCCGATCTGTCGGGTGCCCTCCGGTCCTGTACCTGCGTGCGGCGCGTCGCTCACTGCCAGTCCTCCGGGTTTTCGGTCTGTTCGAGGCGGAGTACCGCGCCCGTGCGGCTGTAGCGCCGGATCTGCGGGAGCGGGGGGTAGTACGCGTGGACGGAGACGGCGTGTTCGTCGGCGGACTCGTTCAGCACCTCGTGCACATGGTGCCTGCCGAATGCCCTGCCCTGCCCCGGCGTCAACTCCCTCGACCGGTCGATGCCCTCCGTCAGTTCGAGGGTCTTCCACCCGTCGGTGGGCAGCCGTGCCGCGAGGGAGTGCTCCTTGAGCGTGCCGCTCGCGGTGAGGAAGGCGCCGATCGAGTCGGCGTGGTCGTGCCAGCCGGTGCCGGTGCCGGGCGGCCAGCCGATCAGCCAGGCCTCACTGCCACCGGGCCCGTCGAGCCGGATCCAGGTGCGGCCCTCGGGGTCGAGGGGGAGCGAGGCGATGAGGCCGGCGTCCGCGGCGGTACGGCGGGCGAAGTCGAGCAGTTCCGCAGCAGTCGGACCGGAGGTGGGCGCGGGCACGGAAAGGGGGGAGGGAGAGGCAGCCGCGGGGACCGGAGGAGCAGGCGCAGGGGAGGCAGAGGCAGACACAGTGGACCGTCCTGAGAGTTCGCGTGGATGTCCTGCCGTACGTCATGGCGCACGGCGGACCAGAAGAGGCGATTCAGCAGGACGGGCGACACACGCAGCCCGCATAACGGAGCAGGTCCATATGGACCCTCCGCCACAGGCGCACATCGGTGTCGGTCATGTTCCGGAGTAGACCATGTGCGCCTGCGGGGGTCAATTGATGTCTGCGGTGCGGTCGGAGCGTTCGGAGGTGCGCACCGCTCCGCCGCGCGCCGCGTCCGCTGCCGCGCGGAGCTCGGCGGGCCGTACCCCGCTGAACGACTCCACCAGGTGGCCATCCGGTCTGACCAGCAGAACGGTGTGCGCGGACGCCCCTGGGTAGCTCTCCGCCACCAGCAGTTCACCCTTCACAGGCAGGGCGTCCACCGTCTCGACGAGCCGGGGCATCACTCCGGCCCCCATCCAGTGCCGCCGGTCCCATACTCCAGTTCCGGGGGCCACCAGCACCACCAGCAGCCGCCCCTGCCCCAGTCGTTCCCTGAGCCGTACACGGGTGCCGTCCGGAGCCGTCACCCGTACATCGGAGACCGGCGCACCGGGGGGCGTACCCACGGACGTGTGCGCCTCGGCGTGCGGGGGCGCAAGGGGGGACAACGAGTAGGAAGGGGGCGCACCGAGGGGGCCGCATCCCAGATGCCCGTCGGTGAGCAGTGAATCGTGCCCCCGTGCGCTCCCCGGGACCAGGGTCCGCAGCCCGCCGCCGCCCCGCAGTATCGGCAGCGACTGGTCGGCGGCACGCAGCCGCGCGGCGACGGCGGCCCGGCGCTCGGCCTGGTAGCTGTCGAGGAGCACGTCGGACGCGCCGTGGTGCCAGGCCAGCGCCAGCTTCCAGGCCAGGTTCTCGGCGTCCCGCACCCCCTCGTCCAGCCCCTGGGTGCCGAGCGCGCCCAGCAGATGGGCGGCGTCCCCGGCGAGGAACGCCCGATTCACCCGCCACCGCCGGGCGAGCCGGTGGTGCAGTGTGTACACGCCGGTGTCCAGCAGCTCGTACGGGGGTGTCTCGCCGCACCAGCCCGCCAGGCTGTCCCGGACCCGGGCGACCAGGACGTCGGGCGTGACGAGCTCGCCACGCGGCGGCAGCAGCCAGTCCAGCCGCCAGACGTCGTCCGGCAGCGGCCGTGCGGTCACCTCGGCACCACCGGAGTGCCACGGCGGCAGCCGGTGCAGTACGGCCTCGCCCGGCCAGGGCAGTTCGGTGCGCAGGGCGGCGACGGCATGCCGTTCCACCGCCGTACGCCCGGGGAACCGGATGTCCAGGAGCTTGCGCACGGTGGACCGGGCCCCGTCGCAGCCCACCAGATAACTCCCGCGCCACCAGGTCGACCCGGGTTCCCTGGTGTGCACGGTGACCCCGGCCGGGTCCTGCTCCAGGGTGTCGATGCGGCTGTGCCGTGCCGTCCGTACGAGATCCTGCGCGGCCACCGCGTCCCGTAGTCCGCGCACCAGTGCGTGCTGCGGGACGTGGACGGGGGCGGGGGCGGGGGCGGCCGGAGAGTCCTCGGACTGCGCGTCTTCGCCGAGGGGCAGTTCGCGTACCAGCTGTTTGCGCCGCAGGGACCGCCAGCCGGACCAGCGAAGGCCCTCGTCCTGGAGCGTCTTGCAGCCGAGCCGCTCCAGCAGGGCCGCGGTGTCCTCGCGGAGCACCACCGTGCGGGCCGGCCGCGTCTCCTCCTTGCCGGGGTCCTCGTCGAGGAGCACGGAAGGCACCCCCTGCGCCGCGAGGGCGAGCGACAGCACCAGACCGACCGGCCCGGCACCGACGATGATCACCGGGTCCACGGCGCGGCCCCCGGAACGTGTGCGGTCGGACGCGTGGGGGCGCACGGGCGGAGCGGACGGGCCACGGCAGCCCGCGAGGTCGGGGACGGCGGCGACGGAGATGCGGCGGCGTAGGGGGCTCGGTGCGCGATCACAGAACGTATGCAACCTACTGCCGGTGCTTGCGTCAAGTGACACCGGAACGCGTCGAGGGGCGGTGGCGCATGCGCCACCGCCCCTCGGGGGCTTCTGTTGATCAGCCGTCAGGCGGCGCGTCCGTCATCAGTGTTGAGCGACGGCGCACCGATCGTCTCCAGGTCGCCCCCCGGGCCGGTGCCGACCACAGCGCCCGTGCTCTTCTTCGCCCGCCGGAGCCGCCGCTCCAGCCAGCTCGCGAACGAGGTGAGGGTGAAGTTCAGCGCGATGTAGATCAAGGCGATGATGGTGAAGCACGCGATGGTGTTCGCGCCGTAGTTCGCGGCCATCGGCCGGACCGATGCCAGCAGCTCGGGGAAGGTGAGCACCGCGCCACCGAGGGCGGTGTCCTTCACGATCACTACGATCTGGCTGACGATCGCTGGGAGCATCGCGGTCACCGCCTGCGGCAGCAGCACGAAGACCATGGTCTGACCCTTGCGCATGCCGATCGCCTTTGCGGCGTCCGTCTGCCCCGTGGGGAGTGTCTGGATGCCGGCCCGCACGATCTCGGCGAGCACAGAGGCGTTGTAGAGCACCAGACCCGTGACCACCGCGTACAGCGGGCGGGTCTCCGTGTCGATGTTGGTGTACTCGGAGTACACCTGGTTCGCGATGATCATCAGGACGAGTACCGGGATGGCGCGGAAGAACTCCACGACCACGCCGGACGGCACCCGCATCCACCGGTGGTCCGAGAGCCGGCCGATCCCGAACAGCGCGCCCAGCGGAAGCGCGATGATCAGGGCGAAGAACGCCGCCTTGATCGTGTTCTGGAAGCCCGGCCATATGTACGTCTGCCAGGGCAGGGAGCTGGTGAAGAACGGCTTCCACTTGATCCAGTCGAGCTGGTGCTTGGAGGCGAGGCCGTCGTAGACCCACCACACCACAGCCGCGGCGACGAGCACGAACAGGACTGTGTAGAGGATGTTGCGCCGCTTGGCGCGCGGTCCCTGGGCGTCATAGAGGACGGAGCTCATCGCTTCACCGCCACCTTCTTGCTCACCCAGCCGAGGATGAGGCCGGTCGGGAGGGTCAGGACGATGAAGCCGAACGCGAAGACGGCGGAGATCAGGATCAACTGCGCCTCCTTCTCGATCATGCCCTTCATCAGGTATGAGGCCTCCGCGACACCGATCGCCGAGGCGATGGTGGTGTTCTTCGTCAGCGCGATCAGGACGTTGGAGAGCGGATTGACGACCGACCGGAACGCCTGGGGAAGGATGATCAACCCCAGTACCTGGGTGAAGCTCAGGCCCAGGGCGCGTGCCGCTTCGGCCTGACCGACCGGCACCGTGTTGATGCCGGAGCGCAGCGCTTCGCACACGAAGGCGGCGGTGTAGGCGGTCAGGGCGAGCACCGCGAGCCGGAAGTTGATACCTGTGAAGTCACTCGCTCCGAGCTTGACACCGAGCGTCGAGAACAGGCCCAGCGAAGCGAAGAGGATGATCACGGTCAGGGGCACGTTCCTGACCACGTTCACGTAGCCGGTCGCGAAACCGCGCATCAGGGGGACCGGGCTGACCTTCATGCCGGCCAACAGCGTTCCCCATATGAGGGAGCCGAGGGCGGAGAAGACGGTGAGCTGCACCGTTATCCAGAACGCCCCGAGCAGGTCGTAACCATCAAGAAAGTCGAACACGATCTCCCGCGCTTCCGCGTGTAGGAGGGCACGGCGCGCCGCCGTCAGTGGCGGCGCGCCCGGTCAGCCCTGCTTCACTTGACGACGTTGCCGATCTTGGGGGCGGGCTCGTTCTTGTAGCCCGCCGGGCCGAAGTTGGCCTTCACGGCCTTCTCCCACGAACCGTCCGAGACCATCTTGGTCAGCGCGTCGTTGATCTTCTTCTTGAGGTCGGCGTCGCCCTTCTTCAGGCCGATGCCGTAGTTCTCGTTGGTCATCTTGAAGCCGGCCAGCTTGAACTTGCCCTTGTTCGCGTCCTGCGACGCGTAGCCGGCCAGGATGCTGTCGTCGGTGGTCAGTGCGTCGACGGCCTTGTTTTCCAGGCCGGTCAGGCACTCCGAGTAGCCGCCGTACTCCTGGAGCTGCGCCTTCGGGGCCAGCGTGTCGTGGACGTTCTGCGCCGAGGTCGAGCCGGTGACCGAGCAGAGGTTCTTGTTGTTCAGGTCCTTCGGCGACTTGATCGAGGTGTCGTCCGCGCGGACCAGGATGTCCTGGTGGGCGAGGAGGTACGGGCCCGCGAAGTCGACCTTCTTCAGCCGCTCGTCGTTGATCGAGTACGAGGCGGCGATGAACTTCACGTCGCCGCGGTCGATCGACGTCTCGCGGTCGGCGCTCTTGGTCTCCTTGAACTCGATGTTCTTGGCGTCGTAGCCGAGTTCCTTGGCGACATACGTGGCGACATCGACGTCGAAGCCGGTGAACTTGCCTTCCGGCGTCTTCAGGCCGATACCCGGCTGGTCGATCTTGATGCCGATGGTGATCTTCTTGCCGCCGCCCGAACCGGACGAGTCGTCCTTGTCGTCGGAGCCACAGGCGGTGGCGGTCAGAGCGAGGGCGAGCACGGCGGCCGAGGCGGCAGTGACCTTACGAAGCTGCATGGTGAAATTCCCTAGAGTTGACGCGATGTGAGTGATCAGCCGGCCCTGAAACCGGCGCTGAAGGCTCCATCAGTGGTGAAGGATCTTCGACAGGAAGTCCTTGGCCCGGTCACTGCGCGGGTTGCTGAAGAACTGGTCGGGCACGGCCTCTTCGACGATCTTCCCGTCCGCCATGAAGATGACCCGGTTCGCCGCGGAGCGGGCGAAACCCATCTCATGGGTGACGACGACCATGGTCATGCCCTCGCGGGCGAGCTGCTGCATGACCTCCAGCACCTCGTTGATCATCTCCGGGTCGAGCGCGGAGGTCGGCTCGTCGAACAGCATGACCTTGGGGTCCATCGCCAACGCCCGTGCGATCGCCACGCGTTGCTGCTGACCGCCGGAGAGCTGCGACGGGTACTTGTCGGCCTGGGTCCCCACGCCCACCCGGTCGAGCAGCGCACGCGCCTTGTCCTCGGCCGCCTTCTTCTCCGTCTTGCGGACCTTGAGCTGGCCCAGCATCACGTTCTCGAGCACCGTCTTGTGGGCGAAGAGATTGAACGACTGGAAGACCATGCCGACATCGGCACGAAGCCGCGCCAGCTCCTTGCCCTCCTCGGGCAGGGGCTTCCCGTCGATCGAGATCGCGCCCGAGTCGATCGTCTCCAAGCGGTTGATCGTGCGGCACAGCGTGGACTTCCCGGACCCGGAGGGCCCGATGACGACCACGACCTCGCCACTGGCGATCGTCAGGTCGATGTCCTGGAGCACATGCAGCGCGCCGAAGTGCTTGTTGACGTTGCTCAGCACGACCAGGTCGCCGCCGGCCGCGGGTGCAGCGTCCTCGGCGCCCTTGGTCACTGAAACTCCGCTCATCGGCTTTTTGCTCCGTCCTCCTCGGTTGGCAAGGACCTTAGTGACGCAGTGCTACCAGCGTCATTACATCTGAGCGGAAATTGAGCATAACGATCCGGCCGCAACCGGACACTCCGCGTGAACGGGACGTCACGCGGGCGGTTCCGGCGTACCGGGTGCATAACGGAAACATGGATGCAACGGGCAGGCACTTGACTGGCCCACCGGTCATCGGAGTGGATGCCCTGGTACACCCTGACGTGAAACGCCTCGATACGGGGAAGTGACCAGGGGCGTACGCGACCGCACCGACACCCGCGACTCCGGAGAGGGGGCCCATGAGACTGCTGCTCGTCGAGGACGACAACCACGTCGCCGCCGCCCTGTCCGCCATCCTCGGCCGGCACGGCTTCAAGGTGGTGCACGCCCGCAGCGGCGAGGAGGCCCTTCAGGCCCTCCTCCCCACGGATGCGGAGCCCTTCGGAGTCGTACTCCTCGATCTCGGGCTGCCCGACCAGGACGGCTACGAGGTGTGCGGGAAGATCCGCAAGCGCAGTGCCGTACCGGTGATCATGGTGACGGCGCGGGCCGACGTCCGCTCGCGCATCCACGGGCTGAACCTCGGCGCGGACGACTACGTGACCAAGCCGTACGACACCGGCGAGCTCCTCGCCCGTATCCACGCCGTCAGCCGGCGCAAGCCCGCCGCGGAGGACACCGGGCCCACGCCCGTCGCCGCGCTGCGCCTGGGCCATGTGCACATCGAGCTGCCCACCCGGCGGGTCAGTGTCGACGGCAGCGAAGTCCAGCTCACCCGCAAGGAGTTCGACCTGCTCGCGCTCCTCGCGCAGCGGCCCGGTGTGGTGTTCCGCCGGGAGCAGATCATCAGCGAGGTCTGGCGCACGAGCTGGGAGGGGACGGGGCGCACGCTTGAGGTGCACGTCGCCTCCCTGCGCGCCAAGCTGCGGCTGCCCGCACTGATCGAGACCGTGCGCGGGGTCGGCTACCGCCTCGTCGCCCCGTCCGCGTAGAAGGCGTACGTCTCCGGTGCGTACCAGGCTGCTCCCGCTGCTCATCGTTCTCATGGCGAGCGTCCTGCTCGCGCTCGGATTCCCGCTGGCCGTCAGCGTGGCCGCCGCCCAGCAGCAGGGCGTCGTGATCGACCGGATCGACGACACGGCACGCTTCGCCGCACTCGCCCAGTTCATCACCGAACGCACCCACGGCTACGACGAGCGGCAGCGCACGCTCCAGACCGAACTGGAGAGTTACGACTCGGTGTACGGCATCCGGGCGGGTGTCTTCTACCGTGACGACTCCGCGATGGCGAAGGCCCCGGGGGACTGGCGGCTGCCGGTCGAGGGCGAGGGCCGCGAGGCGTTCAACGAGGCGCTGCTCGGCCGGCGCAGCCACGATCCGCCGCAGGTGTGGCCCTGGCAGGACGGCCGGGTCGTCGTCGCCTCACCCGTCGTGCGCGACGGCGACGTGGTCGCCGTCGTCGTCATCGACTCGCCCACCGCGCAGATGCGTTCCGACACCCTGCGCGGCTGGCTGCTGATCGCGGCGGGCGAGGTGGTCGCGATGCTGGTCGCCGTCGGCGCGGCGATCCGGCTCACCGGCTGGGTCCTGCTCCCGGTGCGGACCCTGGACGTGGCCGCCCACGACATCGCCAGCGGCCGGATGCGGTCCCGGGTGGCGGCCTCCGGCGGACCGCCTGAACTCAGGCGGCTGGCCCGTTCGTTCAACGAGATGGCCGACAACGTCGAGGACGTGCTGGAACAGCAGCGCGCCTTCGTCGCGGACGCCTCGCACCAGTTGCGCAATCCGCTGGCCGCGCTGCTGCTGCGGATCGAGCTGCTCGCCCTCGAACTTCCGGAGGGCAACGAGGAGATCGCCTCCGTGCGCACGGAGGGAAAGCGCCTCGGCCAGGTCCTCGACGACCTGCTCGACCTGGCCCTGGCCGAGCACGCGGCGGCCGATCTCCAGCTCACCGACATCGGCGCCCTCACCGCGGAACGCGTGCTGTCCTGGCGTCCGGTGGCCGAGGAGAAGGGCGTCCGGCTCCGGACGGACGGCACCCCCGCCGCCACCGCCTGGGCGGACCCCATAGCCCTGTCCAGCGCACTCGACGCCATCATCGACAACGCGCTCAAGTTCACCCCCGCGCAGGAGGAGGTCCGGGTCACGGTCGCCTCCGGCGGAGAATGCGTCACGGTCGCCGTCGCGGACCGCGGACCGGGCCTCACCGAGCAGGAGCTGGAACGCGTCGGAGACCGCTTCTGGCGCAGCTCGCAGCACCAGAACGTACGGGGATCGGGCCTGGGCCTCTCCATCTCGAAGGCACTCCTGGCCGCGAGCCGGGGGTCCATCGCCTATGAACGCCACGAACCGCACGGGCTGCGGGTGACGGTCTCCGTGCCGCGCAACGGGCCCCACGGCTGAGCGGACCGTGCGGAGCCCGACTGAGCGGGCCCGCACGGCTGGGCGGCCCGCACGGCTGGGCGGCCCGCACGGCTGGGCGGACCGTGCGGCGGCCCGGCGGACTCAGGGCTTGACCGAGCGGTAGTAGCGCTTGGCCCCTTCGTGCAGCGGCAGCGGATCGGTGTAGATCGCGGTCCGCAGATCCACCAGCTGAGCGGCGTGCACCTCACGCCCGATGCGGTCCCGGCTGTCGATCACGGTCCGGGTGAAGGCCTCGGTCATCGCCGCATCCGTACGGTCGGTGGTCACCAGCACGTTGGCGACGGCAACGGTCGGCACGGCCTGGCCCTGCTGCGCGTTGCGGTAGGCGTCCGCGGGCATCACGGCCGAGCGGTAGTAGCGGGTGGAGCCGCCCGCCGCCTGGAGCTGCTTGATCAGCGTGTCCTCCAGCGGGACCAGCCGGATCTCGAACCGGTCGGAGAGATCCGCCACCGCGGTGGTCGGCAGCCCTCCGGACCAGAAGAACGCGTCGAGCTTGCCGCCCTGAAGCAGCTTCGGCATGGTGTCGATGCCCGCCGGTATCGCCGTCACGTCGTTGACGGGATCCAGTCCGGCGGCCGTCATCAGCCGGTCCGCGACCAGCCGCACCCCCGAGCCCGGCTGGCCGACCGCGACCTTCTTGCCGCGCAGGTCGGAGACCTTACGGATCTCCGAGCCCCGGTCCACGACCAGCTGGATGTAGTCGTCGTAGAGCCGGACACAGCCGCGCAGCCGCTCGGCGCCCGGCTTCCGGTCCCGCAGATAGGTGGCCACGGCGTCGGTCGTCGCGATGGTGAAATCGGCCTTGCCCGTCGCCACCCGGGCGATGTTCTGCTGAGATCCCTCGCTGGTCTGCAGCTCTATCGACACATCGGGCAGATCCTTGGCCAGCGCGCCCTTCAGCCGCTCGCCGTAGCGCTGGTAGACGCCACTGCGGACGCCGGTACTGAACGACAGGCTCCCGGTCGGTGGGGAATCCCCGAGCGGGAGCAGCCACCACAGGAGCAGCCCGAGCACGACGACGAGGGCGGCGCCCGCCCGCAGGGAGCGACGCCGGCCGATTCGGGTCAGAGCCACCGGGAGCATGGCCGCGATCCTGCCAGGTGGTTCCCGGCCATGGCCAGGGGTGCCGGCGGATCTCCCACCCGGCGGAGGGCCGGGAAAACCGTCCGGGAGCCGCCCGCGACGGGAGGTGTCCGGGCAGCGCCTACCCTTGTCGCATGAGCAGCGGCAACCGGAGCGAAGCAGTGGACGTCAGAAAAAGCTACGAGGTGCGCACCTACGGGTGCCAGATGAACGTCCACGACTCCGAGCGGCTGTCGGGGCTGCTGGAGGGCGCCGGCTACGTACGGGCGCCCGAGGGCTGCGACGGGGACGCCGACGTCGTCGTCTTCAACACCTGCGCGGTGCGGGAGAACGCCGACAACAAGCTCTACGGCAACCTCGGCCGGCTCGCCCCGATGAAGACGAAGCGCCCCGGGATGCAGATCGCGGTCGGCGGCTGCCTCGCCCAGAAGGACCGCGACACCATCGTCGAGCGCGCCCCCTGGGTCGACGTCGTCTTCGGTACGCACAACATCGGCAAGCTGCCCGTGCTGCTGGAGCGCGCCCGTATCCAGGAGGAGGCGCAGATCGAGATCGCCGAGTCCCTGGAGGCGTTCCCCTCGACGCTCCCCACCCGCCGCGAGTCCGCCTACGCGGCCTGGGTCTCCATCTCCGTCGGCTGCAACAACACCTGCACCTTCTGCATCGTCCCGGCGCTGCGCGGCAAGGAGAAGGACCGCCGGACCGGTGACATCCTGGCCGAGATCGAGGCCCTGGTCGCGGAGGGCGTCTCCGAGATCACCCTGCTCGGCCAGAACGTCAACGCCTACGGCTCCGACATCGGCGACCGGGAGGCCTTCTCCAAGCTGCTGCGCGCCTGCGGGCGGATCGAGGGCCTGGAGCGGGTCCGCTTCACCTCGCCGCACCCGCGCGACTTCACCGACGACGTGATCGCGGCCATGGCCGAGACGCCGAACGTGATGCCGCAGCTGCACATGCCGATGCAGTCGGGCTCCGACACGATCCTCAAGGCGATGCGGCGCTCCTACCGGCAGGAACGCTTTCTCGGCATCATCGAGAAGGTGCGGGCCGCGATGCCGGACGCCGCGATCTCCACCGACATCATCGTCGGCTTCCCCGGGGAGACCGAGGAGGACTTCGAGCAGACGATGCACGCGGTCCGCGAGGCGCGCTTCGCCAACGCCTTCACCTTCCAGTACTCCAAGCGGCCCGGAACCCCGGCCGCCGACATGGACGGGCAAATCCCCAAGGAAGTCGTCCAGGAGCGGTACATGCGCCTGTCCGTCCTCCAGGAGGAGATCTCCTGGTCGGAGAACAAGAAGCAGGTCGGCCGCACGCTGGACGTGATGGTCGCGGAGGGCGAGGGCCGCAAGGACGGCGCGACCCACCGGCTCTCCGGCCGCGCCCCCGACAACCGGCTGGTCCACTTCACCAAGCCGGACCAGGACGTGCGGCCCGGCGATGTGGTGACCGTCGAGATCAGCTACGCGGCCCCGCACCACCTGCTCGCCGAGGGCGCCCCCCTCGCCGTGCGGCGGACCCGCTCCGGGGACGCCTGGGAGAGGCG
>CBRG010000310.1 GCA_000470535.1 Streptomyces sp. AW19M42 | reverse complement strand
CCGGCGAGCGCGGCGCGGTGGAGGCGGGCGCGCTCCCGTCGCTGCTGCCCGGCGGCCGCCCGGCCACCGACCCGCGGGCCAGGGACGAGGTGGCGGCCCTCTGGGGCGTCGCCGAACTCCCGTCCCGGTTCGGCCGCGACACCGGCCAGATCATCGAGGCCGCGGCCTCCGGCGAACTGGGCGCGCTGCTCGTCGCCGGGGTCGAGACCGCGGACCTGCCGGAGCCCGGCCGGGCCCTGGAGGCCCTGGACCGGGTCGGCTTCCTGGTCTCGCTGGAGCTGCGCCCCAGCGAGGTCACGGACCGCGCGGACGTGGTGTTCCCGGTGGCCGCGGTCGCGGAGAAGTCCGGCACCTTCCTCAACTGGGAGGGCAGGGCGCGGATGTTCGAGGCCGCGCTGAAGCCGGAGCAGATGACCCGGACCCTCCCGCCGGGCGACGCCCGGGTGCTGCACATGCTGGCCGACGCGCTCGACGTCCACCTCGCGCTGCCGGACCTGAAGTCGGCCCGCCGCGAGCTGGACCGCCTCGGCGGCTGGCAGGGCACGCACACGGCGGACCCGCGCGAACCGGCCCAGCCGCTGCCCCGGCCCGGTGACGGCGAGGCGGTCCTCGCGGGCCACCGGATGCTGCTCGACCTGGGCCGGCTCCAGGAGGGCGATACGGCGCTGGCCGGGACGCGGCACGCCGCGGTCGCCCGGCTCTCCGCCGTCACCGCCGCCGAGACCGGCGTCAAGGACGGCGATCTGCTGTCCGTCAGCGGCCCGGCCGGCAGCGTGGAACTCCCGCTCCAGGTCACCGACATGCCGGACCGGGTGGTCTGGGTGCCGCTGAACTCCGCCGGACGGGGCGTGCCGGCCGGAACCGGCGCCCAGCCCGGCGGTCTGGTGCGGATCGGTCCCGCCGCACCGGGTACTCCCGACGACACACCGGAGGTGCGAGCGTGACTGCCCTCGCTCAACTGGCCGCGGCCCCGCACGGCGTGGTGCTCGCCGCTGAGGACCTGTCGATGTTCGGCACCGACCCCTGGTGGCTCGTCGTCGTCAAGGCGGTCTTCTGCTTCGCGTTCCTGATGCTGACCGTGCTTTTCTCCATCGTGTGGGAGCGCAAGGTCGTCGCCTGGATGCAGCTGCGCATCGGTCCCAACCGGCACGGCCCCTGGGGCATGCTCCAGTCGCTGGCCGACGGCATCAAGCTGATGCTGAAGGAGGACCTGGTCGTCAAGCGGGCGGACAAGGTCGTCTACATCCTCGCCCCGATCGTCGCCGCCGTACCGGCGTTCATGGCGATCGCGGTGATCCCGTTCGGACCGTCCGGCAACGAGGTCTCGATCTTCGGGCACCGGACGGCGATGCAGCTGACCGACCTGCCGATCGCGATGCTCTACATCCTCGCGGTCGCCTCCGTCGGGATCTACGGCATCGTGCTGGCGGGCTGGTCCTCCGGATCGACGTACCCGCTGCTCGGAGGTCTGCGCTCGTGCGCGCAGATGATCAGCTACGAGATCGCGATGGGCGCCGCGTTCGCCTCGGTGTTCCTCTACTCCGGGTCGATGTCGACCTCGAAGATCGTGGAGGCGCAGCAGGACCGCTGGTTCATCCTGCTGCTGCCGGTCTCGTTCATCATCTACATCATCACGATGGTCGGTGAGACCAACCGCGCCCCGTTCGACATGCCCGAGTCCGAGGGCGACCTGGTCGGCGGCTTCAACACCGAGTACTCGTCCATCAAGTTCGCGATGTTCATGCTCGCCGAGTACGTCAACATGGTCACCGTCTCCGCCGTCTCGATCACCCTGTTCCTGGGCGGCTGGCGGGCCCCGTGGCCGATCAGCACCTTCTGGGAGGGCGCGAACCACGGCTGGTGGCCGATGCTCTGGTTCGTCCTCAAGGTCCAGCTGCTGCTGTTCTTCTTCATCTGGCTGCGCGGCACGCTGCCCCGCGTCCGCTACGACCAGCTGATGAAGCTGGGCTGGAAGGTCCTGATCCCGGTCTCCGTGGTCTGGCTGATGCTGGTCGCCACGGTGCGGGCGCTGCGCAACGAGGGCTACGACTACTCGAAGATCCTGCTCTACGTGGCCGGGGCCGTGATCGCGATCCTGCTGATCTCCTTCGTCGTCGACATGTTCCGCGACCGCAAGGGCCGGGCCGACGCGGCGGAGGCGGAGCCGGAACCGGCGTTCGACCCGATGGCGGGCGGATTCCCGGTGCCACCGCTGCCCGGACAGACCCTGCCGCCGGTGCCGCGGCGGGTGCCGCGCCGTGAGCGCGAGCTCGTTGTCAGTGGCGGCGTGGATACTCAGAGTGACGGAAATCCGAGTGACGGAAAGGAGGCCGACCATGTCTGAACTGCCTGAGTCGCGGGGGTCGGAGAGGCCGCCGAAGGCCACCGGGCCGACGGGGTCGAGTGTGGCTTCCGGGGGTTCGGGGGCCGGCGGGTCCGCCCAGTCCCCGCAGTCCTCGGACGACAAGTTCCAGAATCCGGTGGCCGGCTTCGGCGTGACCTTCAAGGCCATGTTCAAGAAGCGGCTGACCGAGCAGTATCCGGAGACTCCGAAGGTGACGGCGCCGCGCTTCCACGGCCGGCACCAGCTCAACCGCCATCCGGACGGCCTGGAGAAGTGCATCGGCTGCGAGCTGTGCGCCTGGGCCTGTCCGGCGGACGCGATCTACGTCGAGGGCGCGGACAACACCGAGGGGGAGCGCTACTCCCCGGGGGAGCGCTACGGCCGCGTCTACCAGATCAACTACGCGCGCTGCATCCTGTGCGGACTGTGCATCGAGGCCTGCCCGACCCGGGCGCTGACGATGACCAACCAGTTCGAGCTCGCCAACACCACCCGCGAGAGCCTCATCTACACCAAGGACGAGCTGCTCGCGGGCCTGGAGGACGGCATGGTCGACAGCCCGCACGCGATCTTCCCCGGCACGGACGAACAGGACTACTACCGGGGCCTGGTCACCGAGGCCGCGCCCGGTACGGAACGCCAGACCGCGGTCTCCAAGGGCGAGAAGCCGTCCGACAGCGAGAGCAACGGCTCGGCGCAGGAGGTGGACGCATGACCGGCCTGGCCGCCGCGGCCTCCCAGACGTCTACGGGCGAGGCCTTCCAGTTCTGGGTGCTCGGCACCGTCGCCGTGATCGGCGCGCTGTCCACCGTACTGATGAGGAGGGCCGTGCACAGTGCGCTGAGCCTCGCCGGGACCATGATCATCCTGGCGGTCTTCTACCTCGCCAACGGGGCGTACTTCCTGGGCATCGTCCAGGTCGTCGTCTACACCGGCGCGATCATGATGCTGTTCCTCTTCGTGGTCATGCTCGTCGGTGTCACGGCGGCGGACTCACTGAAGGAGACCCTCAAGGGCCAGCGCTGGCTGGCCATCGCCTGTGGCCTCGGCTTCGGTGTCCTTCTGATCGCCGGCATCGGCAACGCCTCGCTGCACAGCTTCAACGGGCTCGGCACCGCCAACGCCGAGCACGGTGGAAACGTGGAGGGGCTCGCCAGCCTCATCTTCACCAAGTACGTCTTCGCCTTCGAGATCACCGGCGCCCTGCTGATCACCGCCACCGTCGGCGCGATGGTGCTCACCCACCGCGAGCGCACCGAACGGGCCAAGACCCAGCGGGAGATGTCCGAGGACCGCGTACGCAGCAGCCATCTGCCGCCGCTGCCCGCCCCCGGCGTCTACGCCCGGCACAACGCCGTGGACATCGCCGGTCTGCTCCCCGACGGCACACCGTCCGAACTCACCGTGATGCAGACGCTGCGCAAGCGCGGCCAGATGCGCGATGTGTCCCAAGAGTCGCTGGCCGAGCTCAAGGCGCTGGAGCAGCGCTCCGGCGAACGGCTCGGCCGGGACACCGCCGAAGAAGGGGAGGTCGCCAAGTGAACCCGGTCAACTACCTCTATCTCGCCGCACTGCTGTTCACGATCGGCGCGTCCGGAGTGCTGATCAGGCGGAACGCGATCGTGGTGTTCATGTGCGTGGAGCTGATGCTCAACGCCTGCAACCTCGCGTTCGTCACCTTCTCCCGCATGCACGGCAACCTCGACGGCCAGATCATCGCCTTCTTCACGATGGTCGTTGCCGCCGCGGAGGTCGTCGTCGGGCTCGCGATCATCGTGTCGCTGTTCCGTTCCCGCCACTCGGCCTCGGTCGACGACGCCAGCCTGATGAAGCTGTAGAGGGGCGCAGGACCCAATGAACGCAGAGAACCTGATTGCGCTGCTTGTCGCGGCGCCCCTGCTCGGAGCGGCGGTGCTGCTGTGCGGCGGCCGACGGCTGGACCGCGTGGGCCACTATCTCGGCACCCTGCTCGCCGCCGCCTCCTTCGTCATCGGCGTGGTGCTCTTCGTCGACATGCTGGGGAAGGGCGCGGAGGACCGGGCGCTGCACCAGAAGCTGTTCAGCTGGATTCCGGTCGACGGCTTCCAGGCCGATGTGGCCTTCCAGCTCGACCAGCTGTCGGTCACGTTCGTGCTGCTGATCACCGGTGTGGGCACTCTGATCCACATCTACTCGATCGGCTACATGGAGCACGACGAGCGCCGGCGCCGCTTCTTCGGCTATCTGAACCTCTTCCTCGCGGCGATGCTGATCCTGGTCATCGCCGACAACTACCTGCTGCTGTACGTCGGGTGGGAGGGCGTCGGTCTGGCGTCGTACCTGCTCATCGGCTTCTGGCAGCACAAGCCCAGCGCGGCCACCGCCGCGAAGAAGGCCTTCCTGGTCAACCGGGTCGGTGACATGGGCCTCTCGATCGCGATCATGCTGATGTTCACCACCTTCGGCACCTTCGCCTTCGGCCCCGTCCTGGAGGCCACCGGCGGGGCGTCCGAGGGCAAGCTGACGGCGATCGGCCTGATGCTGCTCCTCGCCGCCTGCGGCAAGTCCGCCCAGGTGCCGCTGCAGTCCTGGCTCGGTGACGCGATGGAGGGCCCGACCCCGGTCTCGGCCCTCATCCACGCCGCCACCATGGTGACGGCGGGTGTCTACCTCATCGTCCGGTCCGGCGCGATCTTCAACGCCGCCCCGGACGCACAGCTGGTCGTCGTGGTCGTCGGCGCGGTCACCCTGATCTTCGGGGCGATCGTCGGTTGCGCGAAGGACGACATCAAGAAGGCCCTCGCCGGCTCGACGATGTCGCAGATCGGCTACATGATCCTGGCCGCCGGGCTCGGCCCGATCGGCTACGTCTTCGCGATCATGCACCTGGTGACGCACGGTTTCTTCAAGGCCGGTCTCTTCCTCGGCGCCGGTTCGGTCATGCACGGCATGAACGACGAGGTCGACATGAGGAAGTTCGGCGGCCTGCGGAAGTACATGCCGGTCACCTTCGTCACCTTCGGCCTGGGCTACCTCGCGATCATCGGCTTCCCCGGACTGTCCGGCTTCTTCTCCAAGGACAAGATCATCGAGGCGGCCTTCGCCAAGGGCGGCACCGAGGGCTGGATCCTCGGCGCGGTCACCCTGCTGGGCGCCGCGATCACCGCGTTCTACATGACGCGCGTGATGCTGCTGACGTTCTTCGGTGAGAAGCGCTGGGTCCCGGACGCGGAGGGCCACGAGCCGCATCCGCACGAGTCCCCGAAGTCCATGACGATCCCCATGATCGTGCTGGCCTTCGGTTCGGTCTTCGCCGGTGGCTTCTTCTCCATCGGTGACCGCTTCCTGCACTGGCTGGAGCCCGTCACCGGCCACGACCACGGAGACGCCCCGGTCAGCGCGACCACCGTCACCGCCGCCACCATGGTGGTGCTGGTGATCGGAGTCGGCATCGCCTGGCTGATGTACGGGCGCAAGCCCGTGCCCGCGGTCGCCCCGCGCGGCTCGCTGCTCACCCGGGCCGCCCGCCGCGACCTCCTCCAGGACGACTTCAACCACGTGGTCCTGGTCCGGGGCGGCGAGCACCTCACCCGCTCCCTGGTCTACGTGGACCACACCCTGGTCGACGGGGTCGTCAACGGCACGGCCGCCTCGATGGGCGGGCTCTCCGGTCGGCTGCGCAAACTGCAGAACGGCTACGCCCGCTCCTACGCGGTCTCGATGTTCGGCGGTACGGCGGTTCTCATCGCCGCTACCCTGCTGATGAGGGCGGTCTGATCACATGTCCTTTCCCCTCCTGACAGCGACGGCGGTGCTCCCGGCGATCGGCGCGATCGCCACCGCCGCCGTCCCGGCCGCACGGCGCACCGCCGCCAAATGGCTGGCGCTGCTCTTCTCGCTGGGCACCCTGGTGCTCGCGGGGGTCGTGCTCGCCCGCTTCGAACCCGGCGGCAGTCGCTTCCAGCTCACCGAATCGCATGCCTGGATCAAGGACTTCGGCGTCCGGTACGAACTCGGGGTGGACGGCATCGGGGTGGCGCTCATGGCGCTCACCGCCCTGCTGATGCCCTTCATCATCCTGGCCGGCTGGCACGACGCCGACCCCCTGGAGAACCAGAGCCGGCGCTGGCGGCCCACCCAGGGCTTCTTCGCCCTGATGCTGATGACCGAGGCGATGGTGATCCTCTCCTTCGAGGCCACCGACGTCTTCGTCTTCTACATCCTCTTCGAGGCCATGCTCATCCCGATGTACTTCCTCATCGGCGGCTTCGGTGACCGGGCCACCTCCTCCGCGGCCGCCGCGGGGGCTGACGGCGGCGACGAGAACGCCGCGGCGCAACGCTCGTACGCGGCCGTCAAGTTCCTCCTCTACAACCTGGTCGGCGGCCTCATCATGCTGGCCGCCGTGATCGGGCTCTACACGGTCGCGGGGACGTTCTCGCTCTCCGAGATCGCGGAGGCCCGTGCCAACGGCACGTTCTCCATGGCGACCAGCACCGAGCGCTGGCTCTTCCTCGGGTTCTTCTTCGCCTTCGCGGTGAAGGCCCCGCTGTGGCCGCTGCACACCTGGCTGCCCAACGCCATGGGCGAGGCGACCTCCCCGGTCGCCGTGCTGCTCACCGCGGTCGTCGACAAGGTCGGCACCTTCGCGATGCTGCGCTTCTGCCTCCAGCTCTTCCCGGAGGCCAGCAAGTGGGCCACCCCGGTGATCCTGGTCCTGGCGCTGATCAGCATCGTGTACGGGGCGCTGCTCGCCGTCGGTCAGCGCGACATCAAGCGGCTGATCGCCTACGCGTCGATCTCGCACTTCGGCTTCATCGTCCTCGGCATCTTCGCGATGACGAGCCAGGGCCAGTCGGGCGCGACGCTCTACATGATCAACCACGGCATCTCGACGGCCGCGCTGATGCTGGTGGCGGGCTTCCTGATCACCCGGCGCGGCTCGCGGCTCATCTCCGACTACGGCGGAGTCCAGAAGGTGGCCCCGATCCTGGCCGGCACCTTCCTGATCGGCGGTCTGGCCACCCTGTCGCTGCCGGGGCTCGCCCCGTTCGTCAGTGAGTTCCTGGTCCTCGTCGGTGTGTTCTCCGCCTATCCGGTGGCCGGCATCATCGCCACGACCGGGATCGTGCTCGCCGCGATCTACGTCCTGGTGCTCTACCAGCGGACGATGACGGGACCGGTCAAGGCCGAGGTCCAGGGCATGGCGGACCTCAAGGTCCGTGAGCTGGTGGTGGTCGTCCCGCTGATCGCACTGCTGATCTTCCTGGGCGTCTACCCGAAGCCGCTGACGGAGATCGTCAACCCCGCGGTGCAGCACACCATGTCGGACGTACAGAAGAAGGACCCGCAGCCCGAGGTGGAGGCCGTCAAGTGAGCGCAACAGCTGTCCACAGCCTGTGGACGATGGCGGGCGGGGTGACATCGGCCGCTCCCGACGAGAAGTTCAAGGCGCCGGTCATCGAGTACGCCCAGCTGACCCCGGTCCTGATCGTGATCGGAGTCGCCGTACTGGGCGTGCTCGTCGAGGCCTTCGTGCCGCGCCGGGCCCGGTACCACACGCAGATCTTCCTGACCGTCGTCGCGCTGGTCGCCGCGTTCGCCGCGGTGATCGGCCTGGCGGCCGACGGGTACGGCACGACGAAGGCGCACATCGCCGCGATGGGGGCGGTCGCCATCGACGGGCCCGCCCTGTTCCTCCAGGGCACCATCCTGCTGACGTCGCTGGTCGCCGTGTTCACCTTCGCGGAACGGCGGCTCGACCCCGCCTCGCACGGCAACCACGTCGACTCGTTCGCCGCGCAGGCCGCCTCGGTCCCCGGCAGCGACAGCGAGAAAGCCGCGGTCAAGGCCGGGTTCACCACCACCGAGGTCTTCCCGCTGATCCTCTTCTCGGTCGCGGGCATGCTGGTCTTCCCGGCGGCCAACGATCTGCTGACGCTCTTCGTGGCCCTGGAGGTCTTCTCGCTCCCGCTCTACCTCCTGTGCGCCGTCGCCCGCCGCAAGCGGCTGATGTCGCAGGAGGCCGCGGTGAAGTACTTCCTGCTCGGCGCCTTCTCCTCGGCGTTCCTGCTCTTCGGGATCGCCCTGCTCTACGGGTACGCGGGCTCCGTCTCGTACGCCAAGATCGCCTCCGTCGTGGACGGCTCCATCCAGAAGGTCGACCCGGCGCTCGCGGACACCATGGGCAACGACGCGCTGCTGCTCATCGGCGGCGCGATGATCCTGACCGGCCTGCTCTTCAAGGTCGGCGCCGTCCCCTTCCACATGTGGACCCCGGACGTCTACCAGGGCGCCCCGACCCCGGTCACCGGCTTCATGGCCGCGGCCACGAAGGTCGCCGCGTTCGGTGCTCTGCTGCGCCTGCTGTACGTGGTGCTGCCGGGCCTCACCTGGGACCTGCGCCCGGTCATGTGGGGCGTCGCGATCGTCACGATGCTGGGCGGCGCGATCGTCGCCATCACCCAGACCGACATCAAGCGGCTGCTGGCCTACTCCTCGATCGCGCACGCCGGATTCATCCTGGCCGGTGTCATCGCGGCCACCCCGGAGGGCATCTCCTCGGTCCTCTTCTACCTGGCCACGTACTCCTTCGTGACGGTCGGCGCCTTCGCCGTCGTCACCCTGGTGCGCGACGCGGGCGGCGAGGCGACGCATCTGTCGAAGTGGGCCGGGCTCGGCCGACGCTCCCCGTTGGTCGCCGCGGTCTTCGCGGTGTTCCTGCTGGCCTTCGCCGGTATCCCGCTCACCTCGGGCTTCTCCGGAAAGTTCGCGGTGTTCAAGGCCGCGGCCGACGGTGGTGCGGGCGGACTGGTCGTCGTCGGTGTGATCTCCTCGGCGATCGCCGCGTTCTTCTACATCCGGGTCATCGTGCTGATGTTCTTCAGCGAGCCGAAGGCGGACGGCCCCACGGTCGCCGTCCCGTCCCCGCTGACGATGACCACGATCGCGGTCGGTGTCGCGGTCACGCTGGTGCTGGGCCTGGCCCCGCAGTACTTCCTGGACCTGGCGAGCCAGGCGGGAGTCTTCGTGCGGTAGGGCGAGGCGTACCACCGCGGGAACAGCGCCGGACGGGCTTGTGAGTCAAGCCCGTCCGGCGTTGTCGTACGCGGCACCTATCGTGGCAGGAGAGCGCGAGGACAAGAACGGGCCGGATGCCGGGGGACAGAGCGATGAGCGGGACGGGCAGGACAGGCGTGACAGACGTGACAGACGTGACAGACGTGACCATGGGTGTGACCGAGAGCGATGCGCGGCAGACGCTCCACCGCGTCTTCGGGTACGAGACGTTCCGGGGCGAGCAGGAAGCGGTCGTCGACCACGTGGTGGCCGGCGGGGACGCCGTCGTGCTCATGCCGACCGGTGGCGGCAAGTCGCTCTGCTACCAGATCCCGTCCCTGGTCAGGCGCGGTACGGGCATCGTCATCTCGCCGCTGATCGCCCTGATGCAGGACCAGGTGGACGCGCTGCGGGCGCTGGGCGTGCGGGCCGGGTTCATCAACTCCACGCAGGACCTCGACGAGCGGCGCTCGATGGAGGCCCAGTACGTCGCGGGCGAGCTGGACCTGCTGTACCTCGCGCCCGAGCGGCTCCGGCTGGACTCCACGCTCGGCCTGCTCTCGCGCGGTGAGATCTCCGTCTTCGCCATCGACGAGGCACACTGCGTCGCCCAGTGGGGCCACGACTTCCGGCCCGACTACCTGGCCCTGTCCGTCCTGGGCGAGCGCTGGCCCGACGTACCGCGGATCGCGCTGACGGCGACGGCGACCGCGGCCACGCACGAGGAGATCACCCAGCGTCTGGGCATGCCCGACGCCAAGCACTTCGTGGCGGGCTTCGACCGGCCCAACATCCAGTACCGCATCGTGCCCAAGGCCGACCCGAAGAAGCAGCTCCTGTCCTTCCTCAAGGAGGAGCACGCGGGGGACGCGGGCATCGTCTACTGCCTCTCGCGCAACTCCACCGAGAAGACCGCCGAGTACTTGTGCCGCAACGGCATCGAGGCCGTCCCGTACCACGCGGGTCTGGACGCCGGGATCCGCGCGCGCCACCAGTCCCGCTTCCTGCGCGAGGAGGGCCTGGTCGTCGTCGCGACGATCGCCTTCGGCATGGGCATCGACAAGCCGGACGTGCGCTTCGTCGCCCACCTCGACCTGCCGAAGTCCGTCGAGGGCTACTACCAGGAGACCGGCCGGGCCGGCCGTGACGGCGCCCCCTCCACGGCCTGGATGGCCTACGGGCTCCAGGACGTCGTCCAGCAGCGCAAGCTCATCCAGGGCGGCGAGGGCGACGAGGCCTTCCGCCGCCGGGCCGCCTCGCACCTGGACTCGATGCTGGCCCTGTGCGAGACCGTGCGGTGCCGCCGGGCCCAGCTGCTCAAGTACTTCGGCCAGGAGCCCACCACCGCCTCCTGCGGCAACTGCGACACCTGCCTGGCCCCGCCGGAGACCTGGGACGGCACGGTGGTCGCCCAGAAGCTGCTGTCCACGGTCGTACGGCTGAAGCGGGAGCGCGGGCAGAAGTTCGGCGCGGGCCAGATCGTCGACATCCTGCTGGGCCGCAAGACGGCGAAGATCATCCAGTTCGACCACGACCAGCTCTCGGTGTTCGGCATCGGTGAGGAGCTGGCAGAGGCGGAGTGGCGCGGCGTGGTCCGCCAGCTGCTGGCCCAGGGTCTCCTCGCGGTCGAGGGCGAGTACGGCACGCTGGTGCTCACCGAGGAGAGCGGTTCCGTGCTCGGCCGGGAGCGCGAGGTGCTGCTGCGCAAGGAGCCGAAGAAGGTCGCTCCGGCCCGCTCCTCCTCGAAGAGCGGCAAGGGCAAGGCGGCCGCCGTCGCGGACCTCCCGGATTCGGCAGTCCCGGTCTTCGAGGCGCTGCGCGCCTGGCGCGGCGCCCAGGCCAAGGAGCTGGGCCTCCCGGCGTACGTGATCTTCCACGACGCGACGCTGCGGGAGATCGCCGCGCTCCGGCCGGGTTCGCTCGCGGAGCTGGGCGGGATCAGCGGTCTGGGCGAGAAGAAGCTGGCGACGTACGGGGAGGGCGTGCTGGAGGTGCTGGCGGGACTTCCGGCCGCCGACGCGGAACCCGTCGCCCCGGCGGATGCGGCACCGGCGCCCGTACCTGCCCCGGCGGCTGCCGCGCCCGTACCTGCCCCGGCGGCGACTGCCCGCCCCGCGGCTCAGGCGCGGGTGCCCGCTCCGGCACCCGCACCCGCCGCAGACCCGGCCGCCGCTCCCGCCGCTGCCCCCGGCGCCGACCCGGAGTTCGGCTGGGACGAGGAGCCGC
>CBRG010000309.1 GCA_000470535.1 Streptomyces sp. AW19M42 | reverse complement strand
GGGGCTTTTCTGCGTTCCCGAACAGAATGAGCTCGCTTCTTGATTCTTGATCGGGCCCCAGCCCGGTACATCTGCCACTTCCTGAAATACCGGGCTCGGATCCGATCCGCTGCGGCACGTAGCCCCACTAGAGACGGCCTGCTGCTTTGAGAGCCAGGTAAGCGTCGGCAAGAGCAGGCGCCAGGGCGTCGGGAGTGGTGTCGACGACAACAACTCCGTGTCGTTGGAGCTGATCCGCCGTTCGACGGCGTCGGGCCTTGGCCTGGGCGGCGGCAGCTGCCTCGTAGACCGCGTCCACCGTGCCTCTCGCGCCGGCCATCTTCTCGATGTGCGGATCGCTGACAGCCGCCAGCAGTACGGTGTGCCGCTGGGTCAGTCGGGGCAGGACGGGCAACAGTCCCTCCTCGACGGAGGCCGCGTCGAGACCGGTCAGAAGCACGATCAAGGAACGTCGAGGGGCATTTGCCAGAGCCATGGCACTGAGGCCTCGCGCATCCGTTTCCACCAGCTCCGGTTCGAGCGGTGCCATCGCATCCACCATGGCCGACAGGACTTCCCCGGCTGCCCGGCGCTGAACGCGGGCGCGCACGCGGCGGTCGTAGGCGAGTAGACCAACCCGGTCGCCCGCCCGGGTGGCGAGAGCGGTCAGAAGCAGTGTCGCGTCCATCGCAGCGTCGAGACGAGGGACATCACCGACCCGCCCAGCCGATGTCCGCCCCGTATCGAGGACGACGAGGATGTGACGGTCGCGCTCGGGGCGCCATGTCCGTACGGCGACGGCAGACTGGCGGGCGGTGGCCCGCCAGTCGATCGAGCGGGTGTCGTCGCCCGGGACGTAGGCGCGAAGACTGTCGAACTCCGTACCCTCGCCACGGGTCAGGACGCTGGTGCGGCCATCGAGTTCTCGCAGTCTGGCGAGACGGGACGGCAGGTGTTTGCGACTGGTGAACGGCGGCAGGACCCGGACTCTCCAGGGCAGTTGATGATAGCCCTGGCGTGCCGCGAGGCCCAGCGGGCCGTACGAGCGGACGGTGACCTGTTCGGCCCTTCGGTCGCCGCGTCGAGTGGGGCGCAGGAACGTCGTGATGCGGCGGCGTTCACCAGGCGGGACCGTCAGCCTGTGGCGGGACGCGGACTGTTCCGTGCCGGGTTGCCAGCTGCTGGGAGGCCAGGCATCACGGAGGTGTGCCCGCAGGCGTCGGCGGGAAGGATTGACTACGGTGAGTTGCACTTCCGCGCTCTCACCGAGTCGAACGGTTGTATCACCAGATCGGGTGAACTGAAGCGGACGCACTGGCGCAGCCAGGGCGTAGTCGCACAGAATTGCCAGAGACAGCGGGGCGTTGACCGCGAGCATGCCTGTCCAGCTCGGGGCCAGGATGCCTACAGGGAGTGACCCCAGGGCGGCGAGCAACGCGGTGCGTCCGGTGAGGGCCACGACTCACCGCCTCATCGGGGTACGGGGACTTGGGCGAGGACCGCGGTGATGACGGAGTCGGGGGTGACACCTTCCATCTCCGCCTCCGGCCTGAGCTGGATGCGGTGGCGGAGCGTGGGGAGGGCCAGGGCTTTCACGTCGTCCGGAATGACGTAGTCGCGGCCCGTGAGCCAGGCCCAAGCCCGTGCGGTGCAGAGCAGAGCAGTGGCACCTCGGGGTGAGACCCCGAGGGAGAGCGAGGGGGAATCACGCGTGGCACGACAGATATCTACGACGTAGCCGGCGATCTCGGGGGAGACGCTGGTCCTGGCGACGGCGGCGCGAGCGGCTTCCAGATCGGCCGGTCCCGCGACCGGGCGTATACCCGCTGCTTTGAGATCTCGGGGGTTGAAGCCGTCGGCGTGGCGGGTCAGGACGTCGATCTCGTCCTCGCGGGACGGAAGAGGCACCGTCAGCTTGAGGAGGAAGCGGTCCAGCTGGGCCTCGGGAAGAGGGTATGTGCCCTCGTACTCCACCGGGTTCTGGGTTGCTGCGACGAGGAAGGGGTCGGGGAGGAGCCGGGGGGTTCCGTCGACGGTGACCTGGCGCTCCTCCATCGCCTCCAGGAGGGAGGACTGGGTCTTGGGCGGTGTCCGGTTGATCTCGTCGGCGAGCAGCAGGTTGGTGAAGACCGGCCCCTGCTGGAAGGAGAACTCGGCGGTCCGGGCGTCGTAGACGAGGGACCCGGTGACATCGCTGGGCATCAGGTCGGCGGTGAACTGGACGCGCTTGGTGTCGAGTTCGAGTGACGCCGCGAGGGCCCGGACCAAGAGGGTCTTGGCCACGCCCGGCACACCTTCGAGCAGGACGTGACCCCGGCAGAGCAGTGCGACGACAAGTCCGGTGACCGCCGGGTCCTGGCCGACCACGGCCTTGGCGATCTCGGAGCGCAGGGCTTCCAGAGAGGCGCGGGCCGTGTCGTCGCTCCGGTCGGTGTCGGCTGTCCCGGCGGGAGCGGGGGGCGGGGCGGTCATGAGGTACGAACCTCCCTTTCGAGGGAGTCGAGTTGGTCTGCCAGAAGGACAAGCGCGGCATCGTCGGAAGGAGCCGAGCCGAAGATCAGTTCTCGAAGGCCGTCGTCGGCCGCACTGAGGCGTGCGGAGACCGCGGGCAGGAGGGTGGTGGGGGAGTGGGCGTTCTGCGGGGAGACGCCGACGAGAGGGGCGAGGCGGGTGCGAGAGGCGTGGCGCAGCGCGGCGGCGGCCCGGTCGCGGGCGTTGGTCTTGCGGTGGAGTCGGGCGCGGCCCTCGGTGGACTCGGAGGCGCGAATGGCCACGGGTAGCCGTTCAGCGATAACGGGGCCCAGGCGGCGTGACCGCCAGACAGCGGCGAGTAGGGCGGCGAGTGCGAGTTGCAGGGTGCCCCACAGCCAGCCCGAGGGGATCAGGTCGATGAAGCCGCTTTCGCCGCCTGCGCTCTCGTTTCCCGTGCCGCCGTCATCGTGTTCGCCGCCGCTTGCGGCTGAGCTGTCATCGAGCGAGGGGAGGTACCAGACCAGATGCGGGTGGGAGCCAAGGAGTTGAAGGGCCAGCGAGGCGTTGCCCTGATCGTCCAGACGATCGTTGTACAGGATGTCGGGGGAGCCGAGGAGGACGGTGTCGCCCGCTGCCGGGTGGCGGAGGAACAGCAGGGAGGGAAGGCCGTCGGCCGGGTAGCAGGCGAGGGCGTCGAGGCTGTTCGTGGAGTAGCGCAGGCCACCCGTCTGGGCGTTGCCTGCCAGCCGGGCCGCGTCCAGGGAACACCGGGGGGCACGTGTGGTCACCGGTGCGGCGGAGTCCGCTCGGACACCGGGGGCCAATGTGTCCACGGAGGGAGATCCTGTGGCGAGGAGTACGGTCCGCCCGGCTGCGTCGGTGGTTGCCGTGTGGAGGGTGCGCTGCTGGTCGGGCGTCAGCAGGTTGGGTGCGGTGACGAGCAGCGTGGTGTCGGGTCCCGCCGCCGACGTGGCGTCCTTGAGCGTGGTGACGACACGGACGGAGACACCGCGGTCCTTGAGGAGTTCGGCGACGGCCCGGCTGCCGTAGCGGTCGGCGGAGCGGGGGTCGAGACGTCCGTGCCGGTCGCCGGAGTGGGTTGCGGCCAGGGCGATCCCGGCCGTAACGAGCACGAGGACGGCGAGCAGCAGCCCGCGTATGCGGATCCAGACCTGACGAGCTGTCGGGGAGGCCGAGGAGGAAGCGTCGGTGACCACGGTCATCCGGCGGCTCCCGGGAGCGTGCCGGTCAGCTGGGGCTTGGTGGATTCGAGCTCCAGGTCCAGGGCGAGCACGGTCCGGTATGCATGCTGGTCGGCGGTGCGACCGCCGTATGTGACGTCGTCGAACTGCCGGGCCGCCGCGCGCAGTCGCGTGGCGTGTGCGGGGAGCGGCCGGCCGGCCTCCGCGGCGGCTTCGTCGGCCGTGCGGCCGGGGCGCGGGTCCAGGAGGGCGCGTTCTTCGAGGGAGCGGACGATGGCCCGCATCCGTTCCTGGACCGCCTGGTTCCAGCGGCCGGCGGTGGCGTGGGTCTCGGCGGCGGTGCGGTGTTCCGCAGCACTGCGGGGACCGCTTTCGAAGAGGGCGTTCGTAGCTCCGGGACCGCGTTGCGGGGTCCCCAGCCGCCACCAGAGTGCGGTGGCCAGGGCGAGAGTGATCAGTACCAGTACGACCAGCCCGGCCGGACCGCCGAGGGCGGCGCCCGAGGCGGACGAGAGGAGATCACCGAGCCACTTCCACAGGTGGTCGAGAGCACGCTGGAGGAAGTTCGGGTCGTTCTCGTGGTACATCGGCTTGGACAGTTCATGCCGTGCCGCCTCGCGGGCGGGCACCCGTGGGGTGTCCACGGGGATGTCGCCACCGGCCCGGATCAGCAGCTGTGCGGCCGCCGTGCCGCCCGCCCCCGACACGGCGTCAGCTCCTGTTGTCGTAGCCCGGCAGGCCGGCTGCCCTGGCGAGTTCGAGGTCGAGTGCCTCGCGTCGGATGCGCTGGTCGACGTAGAGCAGCGCCGTGACTCCCGCGGAGAGCGGGTAGGTGATCGTTGCGACAACCACGTCCCCGATTCCGGAGACGATCAGGAACGACCAGCCGAAACCGTTGGCGCCATCGGTGAGGAATGCGCTCATCCCGCCACCGTCCACCACCAGCGCGATGATGCCGAACGGAATTCCGATCACCACGGCCACGATGAGAGTCAGCAGCCACGTGAGTGCCAGGATTCCGAAGGTCCGCCACCAGGCGCCCCGGACCAGTTTGGCGGAGCGTCGCATCGATGCGGTGATCGACTGCCGTTCCAGCATCAGCGCGGGGGAGGCGAGGCAGAAGCGGACCATCAGCCAGGCAAGCACCACACATGCGGCGAGCAGCCCGAGGAAGGCGAGCCCGACGCCTGCCGTGTCACCGAGCAGGAAGCCGGGGAGGAGCCCGACGGTCATGATGGCCGCGGCCATGACAGCGAGCAGGAGGGTCAGGCCCAGCAGCGGGAGGAGCCGGGGCCGCGCCTCGGCCCATGCGTCGGCGAGGGTGACGGGGCGGCCGAGCACCGAGCGGCTGATCACCACGGTCAGCACCGCTGTGGTGAAGATGGTGGCGAGCATCGTGATGAGCAGAGACGGGGCAAGATCCAGCAGGCTGGTCCGGAGCGAGTCGGCTGCCTGGCGCAGGGCCTCCGAGCCTGTGGCGTTCTCGTCGATCGACGGGGGATCGGGCAGCAGATAACGCTGCACGAGGATGATCGCGGTCTGCGCGATCACGGAGACGGCGAGCGTGAGGCCGAGCACCGTGCGCCAGTGGGCGCGCATGGTGGACACGGCGCCGTCCAGAATCTCACCGACGCCCAGTGGCCGGAGCGGGATGACGCCGGGCCGTGCCGCATGCGGCCGGCCCCAGCCGGGGCCCTGGGGCCGGCCGCCCCAGCCAGGAGCGGGAGGCGGTGCGCCGGGGCCGGGACTGCTCGGTGGGGACCACTGCCCTGCGGGCGGCTGCGTGGAAGACCAGTTTCCCGCAGGCCCGCTGCTGTCGACAGGTTCGGAGGGCCGGGGGATCCCCGTCTCCTGGCCGTCGGAGGGGGCAGATCCGGGCGAGGCCCAGCCCGGAGTGTCGTTCATTCTCGCTCCTTAACGGTCCTGTCCGCTCATCGGGGCGGCAGGTTGGCAGCCATCGTGCCACGCGTCGCACCGGTCCGGTCCTGGTGCTCCATCTCCTTCGTGCCTTCATTTCTGGGCGGCTCACCGGGCAGACTGGGTGGATGGCTGATCAGGACGCGCAACCGTTCGTGGGCACCGCACCCTCCGCCCTCTCCGTACTTCGCTGGGACGAGCCTCCGGAAGGTCCCGCGGTGGTGCTCCTCGACCAGACGCGGCTGCCCGCGGAGGAAACCGAGCTGGTGTGTGCCGATGTGCCCGCACTGGTGGAGGCGATCCAGGCGCTGGCGGTAAGGGGAGCGCCGCTGCTGGGCATCGCGGGGGCCTACGGCGTGGCTCTCGCCGCAGTACGGGGTCAGGACGTGGACGCCGCCGCGGAGCTGCTGGAGCAGGCGCGGCCCACCGCGGTGAACCTCGGCTACGGGGTGCGGCGGGCCGCCCGGGTGTACCGGGCGGCGGTCGAGAAGGGGGCGGCTCCGGAGCCGGCGGCGGCGGAGGCGCTGGCAGAGGCCAGGGCCCTGCACCGGGAGGACGCCGCGGCCAGTGGCCGCATGGCGGGGTTCGGGCTCGCTCTCCTGGACGAGCTGCTGCCCGACGGCGGTCATCAGCTGCTGACCCACTGCAATACCGGGGCGCTCGTCTCGGGAGGAGAGGGCACCGCCTTCGCGGTGGCGCTCGGTGCGCACCGGGCCGGCCGGCTGAGGCGGCTGTGGGTCGACGAGACCCGTCCGCTGCTCCAGGGGGCGAGGCTGACCGCGTACGAGGCAGCTCGCAACGGCATGGCGTACAGCGTGCTCACGGACAACGCCGCAGGATCGCTGTTCGCGGCGGGGGAGGTGGATGCTGTACTCATCGGGGCGGACCGCATCGCGGCGGACGGATCAGTGGCCAACAAGGTGGGGAGCTATCCGCTGGCGGTGCTCGCGCAGTATCACCACGTACCGTTCATCGTGGTGGCCCCGACCACGACCGTGGATCTGGACACCGCGGACGGGGCGTCGATCACCGTGGAGCAGCGACCCGGGCGCGAAGTGACGGAGGTCACATTTTCCCGGTCCGGTGCGGCCGGCCGGGAAACGGGCGGTGTGGTCCTGGCACCGCAGGGATCCCCGGCGTACAACCCCGCCTTCGACATCACACCGCCGGAGCTGGTCACGGCGATCGTCACGGAGGAGGGCGTAATCTCCCCGGTCACAGGGGTCGGACTGGCAGAGCTGTGTGCCAGGTCATCGCAGATAACGATTAGCTAATGGGATGATGTCGATTATGAAGGGACGCGTCCTTGTCGTCGATGACGACACCGCACTGGCCGAGATGCTCGGCATTGTGCTGCGTGGTGAGGGATTCGAGCCGTCGTTCGTAGCGGACGGCGACAAGGCACTTGCTGCATTTCGTGAGGCGAAGCCGGACCTGGTTCTCCTGGATCTCATGCTGCCCGGTAGGGACGGCATCGAGGTCTGCAGGCTGATCAGGGCCGAGTCAGGTGTGCCGATCGTCATGCTCACTGCCAAGAGCGACACGGTTGACGTGGTGGTGGGCCTGGAGTCAGGGGCCGACGACTACATCGTCAAACCGTTCAAACCTAAGGAGTTGGTTGCCCGGATCAGGGCACGTTTGCGGAGGTCCGAGGAGCCGGCACCGGAGCAGCTCACCATCGGTGATCTGGTCATCGACGTGGCCGGGCACTCGGTGAAGCGGGACGGGCAGTCCATCGCCCTGACCCCGCTGGAGTTCGATCTGCTGGTCGCGCTCGCCCGTAAGCCGTGGCAGGTCTTCACCCGTGAGGTACTGCTTGAGCAGGTGTGGGGATACCGCCATGCCGCCGACACCCGGCTGGTGAACGTGCACGTTCAGCGCCTGCGCTCCAAGGTCGAGAAGGACCCGGAGCGACCGGAGATCGTGGTGACCGTCCGAGGTGTCGGTTACAAGGCCGGACCGAGCTGACATGTCCCTGGGTAGCGCTGCTCCGAAGCCCGGGGAGCCGGGAGTCCGTGCGGAGCGGGCTGCCGGTCCAGGGCACACGCCGTCTCACGTCGGGCTCTTCCTGCGGGGCGGCCGGTTGTTCCAGAACCGGGCGCCCGGCGGGCCGGTGCCACGACTGCTGATGCGCTGGGTGCGGCGTCCGCTGCTGCCGGCCGTGCGGCTGTGGCGCCGCAACCTTCAGCTGCGGGTCGTCGCGGGCACGCTGCTCATGTCGCTCGGTGTGGTGCTGCTGCTGGGCCTGGTCGTGATCGGGCAGGTGCGCAACGGCCTGCTGGACGCGAAGGGCAAAGCGGCCCAGACCCAGGCCGCGGGCGGATTCGCGGCCGCCCAGGAGAAGGCGAACGCACCGCTCACCCCCACTCCCGGGCAGGGCGGCGACACCGCGGACGGCACCACGGCCAACAACTCCTGGCGGACCGAGCTGGTCGACCAGCTCGCCAGTGGCGGGAAGAACGCCTTCAACGTCGTGGCGCTCAGCGCCGACGAAGGCTCCCGCGCGCCCCGCGGCTCGGGCAGCGTCGAGGCCGCAAGCATCCCTCAGAGTCTCCGTGAGTCCGTGAACAAGGGCCCCGGAGCGTTCCAGACGTACTCCCTGATCCGCTACGCGAACGGGCAGGACTCGCAGCCCGGTCTCGTCGTCGGCAAGCGGCTGTACGACATCGACCGCAACCCCTACCAGCTCTACTACCTCTTCCCGCTGACGCAGGAGGAGAAGTCGCTGACCCTGGTCAAGGGCACGCTGGCCACCGCAGGTCTGTTCGTGGTCGTGCTGCTCGGGGCCATCGCCTGGTTCGTGGTGCGCCAGGTCGTCACCCCCGTACGCATGGCGGCCGGGATCGCTGAACGGCTCTCGGCCGGCCGGCTCCAGGAGCGGATGAAGGTCACCGGCGAGGACGACATCGCCCGGCTTGGCGAGGCCTTCAACAAGATGGCGCAGAACCTTCAGCTGAAGATCCAGCAGTTGGAGGAGCTCTCGCGGATGCAGCGGCGGTTCGTCTCGGACGTGTCGCACGAGCTGCGCACTCCCCTGACGACGGTGCGGATGGCTGCCGATGTCATCCATGAGGCACGCGTCGACTTCGACCCCGTCACGGCTCGCTCGGCGGAGCTGCTCGGTGATCAGCTCGACCGTTTCGAGTCGCTGCTCTCCGATCTGCTGGAGATCAGCCGGTTCGACGCGGGAGCCGCGGCCCTGGAAGCAGAGCCGATAGACCTGCGGCAGGTCGTGCGGCGGGTGATCGGTGGCGCCGAGCCGCTGGCCGAGCGCAAGGGCAGCCGGATCCGGGTGGTCGGTGACGAGCAACCGGTGATAGCGGAGGCCGACGCGCGACGCGTCGAGAGGGTCCTGCGCAACCTGGTCGTCAACGCCGTCGAGCACGGTGAGGGCCGCGATGTCGTGGTGCGGATGGGGGTGGCCGGCGGAGCGGTCGCCGTGGCCGTCCGGGACTACGGGGTGGGCCTGAAGCCCGGCGAGGCGACCCGGGTGTTCAACCGTTTCTGGCGGGCCGACCCGGCCCGTGCACGGACGACCGGTGGCACCGGACTGGGGCTGTCGATCGCCGTCGAGGACGCCCGGCTGCACGGCGGCTGGCTGCAGGCCTGGGGCGAACCCGGTGGCGGCTCGCAGTTCCGGCTGACACTGCCGCGCACGGCGGACGAGCCGCTGCGTGGTTCACCGATACCACTGGAGCCGGAGGACTCGCGGCGCAACCGGGAGAGCCGGGAGCGGGCCGCGGCGGCGCCCGCGCAGGCCACGGGCAGCGAGCACCGGCTGATGGCGGTGCCCTCCCAGACAGCGACGGGTACGGACCGCTCACCGCTGCCGGTGCCCGCCCGCGCCCCCGCGACGGCCCGGACCGCACCGGTCTCGGTGCACCCGGCGGCACTGCCGGGCAACGGCGCACGGGTGGTGCCGCGACCCGCCGGGGAGCGGGCCGGCGCCAACGACGCCCCGGGACAGGATCCCGGGCGGGAGGACACGACTCGTGGGCACTGACCGCCATCAGGGCGGCCGCAGACGTGCGGCGGAGCTGACCGTGCTGCTGGCTTGCGGCGCGCTGCTGCTCACCGCATGCGGCTCGATGCCCGTCACCGGGGACGTCAAGGCGGTGGACGCCTCGCAGCCCGGCGACTCCCAGGTGCAGGTGTACGCGGTCGCGCCGCGTGACGGTGCCACCCCGAACGAGGTGGTCGACGGTTTCCTGGAGTCGATGACCAGCGACGACTCCGATTTCCGGACGACGCGCAAATACCTCACGCCGGAGGCGTCGAAGTCCTGGAAACCGAGTGCGCTCACCACCGTGCTGGCCAAGGCGCCGAACCGGAGCGACCGGCCGGTCCACGAGAGCGACCGCAGCACCACCGAGGTCAGCTACACGCTGTCCGGCGAGAAGGTGGCGACGGTCGACGAGCAGAACGCGTACCAGCCGCTGGCCCCGGCGGACTACACCGGCACCCTCCATCTGGTGCGGCGGAACGGGCCGGACGGCAAGGAGTGGCGCATCGACACGGTGCCGGACGGCCTGGTGCTCGGGCAGTCGGACTTCAAGAGGCTCTACCGTTCCGTCAACAAGTTCTACTTCGCCACCGGGCTGTCCGAGGCGGAGTCCACACTGGTCGCCGACCCCGTCTACATCCGTAACCGGACGGACCCCACCACCGGGATGGACACCGTCACCCAGGCGGTCCGCAGCCTCCTGGGGGGCCCGACCGACTGGCTGCGCCCGGTGGTCAGATCCCGGTTCCCCGCCGGAACGAGGCTGCGGAAGGACGTCATCTCGCTGACGCCCGACGACCGCAACGTACTGAAGGTCCCGCTCGACAAGAAGGCGGACGGGGCCGGCCAGCGCTCCTGCCGGATGATGGCGTCGCAGGTGCTCTTCACCCTCCGGGACCTGACCTCGGCCCGGGTCGAGCAGGTGGAGCTCCAGCGCTCGGACGGTTCGACGTTGTGCGTGCTCGGCTCCGACCAGGCGGAGGAGTACGCCCCCGACGGCTCCTCCGGCGGACCCGACAGCCAGTACTTCGTCGATGCCAAGGGGCATGTGCAGCGCATTCCGGGGAGCACCCGGGGCAGCGGGGAACCGGAGCCGGTGCCCGGACCGTTCGGTGCGGGTCCGGCGAGGGTGAGCGAGGTCGGCGTGGCCCGGGACGAGCAGTTGGGGGCGGCGCTCTCGCAGCATCGTGATGCTCTCTACGTGGCTTCCATCACCGAGGACGGCCAGCTGCCGGCCCCGGCGGTGACGAGCGGGGCCAGTAGTGCCGACCGCCGGCTGACGGCGCCCAGCTGGGACGGCAGGGGCGACCTCTGGGTCGCCGACCGGGACCCGGCCAGTCCCAGACTGCTGCGGCTGGCCGGTGGTGCGGGCAAACCGCAGGAGGTCACGGTGCCGAGTCTGAACGGCAGCCGGATCAAGGGGCTGCGGCTCTCCTCGGACGGGGTGCGCATCGCGCTGCTGCTGACGAGCGACGGCCATACGACGCTCAAGATCGGCCGGATCGAGCGCCACGGACCGCAGGACAAGCCGCAGGTATCCGTGGTGGATCTGCGGCAGGCCGCCCCGCAGCTGGCGGATGTGACCGCGATGTCGTGGTCGGGTGGCAGCCGTCTCGTGGTGGTCGGCAAGGAGCAGGGCGGTGTGCAGCAGGTCCGCTATGTGCAGGCGGACGGCTCGACACCGTCCTCCGGCGTGCTGCCCGGGGTGAACCAGGTGCGGGCGATCGCCGCGGCGGACGACGAGCAGCTGCCGCTGATGGCGGACACCCAGGGCGACGGAATAGTGAAGCTGCTGCCCGGGGACAACTGGCAGACGGTCCTCAAGGAGGGCTCGGCGCTGGTCTACCCGGGCTGACGCCCGTACCTCGTCCGGGCACCTCCGCGCCGGGCGCGTTCGCAGGTGCCGCCGGTCCCGGGAGGTTTTCCACAGGGGTGGTCCGGTGGCCCCGGCGGGGGCACAGTGGAGTCATGCGCGGGTGGTGGCGGGAGATCACCGGACTGGTCCTGCCGTTGGCCTGTGGGGGCTGCGGCAGACCGCGGACCGAGCTGTGCGAGGAGTGCGCCGCCCAGCTCCACGGCGGGCCACCACGCCGGGTGCGCCCCGATCCCGAGCCGGCCGGTCTGCCCGCGGTGCATGCCGCCGCCTGCTACGAGAACGCGGTACGTGCGCTGCTCCTGGCCCACAAGGAGCGGGGCGTGCTCGGCCTGGCAGGGGCGCTCGGCAAGGCGCTGGCGGGTGCCGTGAGGTCCGGGGCGGGCCCGCCGCCCGCTCCCGGACCGTTGCTGCTCGTGCCCGTGCCGTCGTCGCGCCGGGCCGTGGCGGCGCGCGGCCACGATCCGACGCGCCGGATCGCGCTGGCCGCCGCTGCCGAACTGCGGCGCGCGGGCACTCCGGCCGGGGTGGCGGCGGTGCTGCGGCAGCGGCGTCCGGTGGCCGACCAGTCGGGGCTCGGCGCCGGGGACCGCCGGGCGAATCTGGCGGGGGCGCTGCAAGTGGTGGCCGGCGGCGGGCGACTGCTGCGCACCGGGCGGGTGGTGCTGGTCGACGACCTGCTCACGACGGGTGCTTCGCTGGCCGAGGCGGCACGCGCCATCGACCGGGCGGCAGGGCCGGAACGCATGGGTTCCGGGGTGCGCCGGGCGGCCGTTGTCGCAGTATCTCCGTCCGTCTTCGAAATAAACCGGAACTGGAACTGAACTTGCATCGTTGCAGGTAGTGAGTGGGTAAAAAGACCTGAACGGAGGTACGGGTGAGTAGCGGGTGCCGACAGGCGGCCGAGCAGGCTATGTTCGGTTGTGAGGAATGGTGAATGCCAGACCTCGACGAATGCACCACCAGGTTTCGGGCAGGTGACCCACCAGCAGTCAGAATCCGGAAATTCGGTGGGGTGCAGACCTCGCCGCCGGGGGAGGAGGAGGTGGAACCCACCGAGTCCGCGGCTCCGGTTACCACCGGGGCCTGGTGCAAAAGGGAGATGCTCCGCCATCGAGCGGAGCGATCCGGGAACGGAGTTCTGCGTGGACATCGTCGTCAAGGGCCGCAAGACCGAGGTGCCCGAGCGGTTCCGCAAGCACGTGGCCGAGAAGCTGAAGCTGGACAAGATCCAGAAGTTCGACGGCAAGGTGATCAGCCTCGACGTGGAGGTGTCCAAGGAGCCGAATCCCCGTCAGGCCGACCGTTCCGACCGGGTGGAGATCACGCTCCGCTCGCGTGGACCGGTCATCAGGGCGGAAGCGGCCGCAGGCGACCCGTACGCAGCGCTGGATCTGGCCACCGGCAAGCTGGAGGCCAGGCTGCGCAAGCAGCATGACAAGCGCTACAGCCGTCGCGGCTCGGGCCGCATCCCGGCGGCCGAGGTCGCCGACGTGGTGCCGGAAGCGGCTTCGTTCAACGGCGACGGCGAGTTGATCGCCGACGAAGGTGCGAAGCCCGTGCCCACCACCAGGATCGGCTCGCTCGAGGTACAGGGCGAAGGACCGCTGGTGATGCGCGAGAAGACGCATGTCGCGGCACCCATGTCGCTCGACCAGGCGCTCTACGAGATGGAGCTTGTCGGTCACGACTTCTACCTGTTCGTCGACTCCGACACGAAGGAATCGAGTGTCGTCTACCGGCGGCACGCGTACGACTACGGCGTCATCCACCTGAGGACCGACCCGCTGGCCGCTGATGAGGCGGGCGGCGCGGGTGGGGCGCTCGGCGGCTGACAGCACCACTCCGCGGTGCCCCTGGAGCGCCTTGTGCGCCCCCAGGGGCACCCGCGTGCGACCACTGGATCACCGCTCTGACGTCCAGGCATGAAATCATGGCGACCCAAGCCAATCGGTGCTGTGTGAACTGCCGTTGGCGGACAGTTTGTGAACTTCAGGCCATGGCCTTCAGGGGGAGGAACGATGGCGGACACCTTCGGGCCCGTGCGCGATGCGAATGATGCCGACGCTGCTTCCGGTGCCCGCACCGGAACGGACGATGACGGCGGTTCCGGCAAGGAACCGATCCGGGTCCTCGTGGTCGACGACCACGCCCTCTTCCGCAGAGGGCTGGAGATCGTCCTCGCGCAGGAGGAGGACATCCAGGTCGTCGGTGAGGCCGGGGACGGGGCGGAAGCCGTCGACAAGGCGGCCGATCTACTGCCCGACATCGTGCTGATGGATGTACGGATGCCCAAACGCGGCGGCATCGAGGCCTGTACCGCGATCAAGGAGGTGGCCCCCAGCGCGAAGATCATCATGCTGACGATCAGCGACGAGGAGGCCGACCTCTACGAAGCCATCAAGGCGGGCGCCACCGGCTACCTCCTCAAGGAGATCTCCACGGACGAGGTCGCCACCGCGATCCGTGCGGTGGCGGACGGGCAGTCCCAGATCAGCCCGTCCATGGCGTCGAAACTACTCACCGAGTTCAAGTCGATGATTCAGCGGACCGACGAACGCCGACTGGTGCCGGCGCCCCGGCTCACCGAGCGTGAGCTCGAAGTCCTCAAACTGGTCGCCACAGGCATGAACAATCGCGATATCGCGAAGGAACTCTTCATTTCCGAGAACACCGTGAAGAACCACGTCCGCAACATTCTGGAGAAGCTCCAGCTGCACTCCCGGATGGAAGCCGTGGTCTACGCCATGCGGGAGAAAATCCTTGAGATCAGGTGACCGGGCCGGGTAAAGACCTGGGAATGCCTGGGGTCATGCCAGAAGGCGGTTGATTTCCCGGGTGAGCGGTCCGCGCAGCTCCGGTGCGTCGACCCGCTCCAGCCGGACGTCCGTGCAGTCGACCCAGGACGCCGCCTCGACCAGCGCCTCCGCCATCGGCGGCACGGCCTTCGGGCCGGCCAGGGACACCTGCCGGGCGACCAGCGTCGTGCCCTCGCGCGCAGGGTCGACCCGGCCCTGGAGCCTGCCGCCCGCCAGCAGGGGCATCGCGAAGTAGCCGTGGACCCGCTTGGGCTTGGGGACGTAGGCCTCCAGCCGGTGGGTGAAGGCGAAGATCCGCTCGGTGCGCGCCCGCTCCCAGACCAGTGAGTCGAACGGCGACAGCAGCGTCGTACGGTGCCAGCCGCGCGGCTCCGAGGCCAGCGCCGCCGGATCGGCCCAGGCCGGCTTCGTCCAGCCCCGTACCGCCACCGGCACCAGGCCGGAGTCCGCGACCACCGCGTCGAACTGCTCGGCCTTGAGCCGGTGGTAGTCGGCGATGTCCGCGCGGGTGCCCACGCCCAGCGACTGCCCCGCGAGTGCCACCAGCCGGCGGACGCACTCCGCGTCGTCCAGATCGTCGTGGAGCACGGAGGCGGGCAGGGCGCGCTCCGCGAGGTCGTAGACCCGCTTCCAGCCGCGCCGCTCCGTGCACACCACCTCGCCGTACATCAGGGCCCGCTCGACGGCGACCTTCGAGGCGGACCAGTCCCACCACTCCCCGCCGTTGTTCGCACCGCCCAGCTCCGTGGCCGTGAGCGGTCCCTCGGCGCGCAGCTGCTCGATGACCGTGTCGTACGCGCCGTCCGGCAGGTCGTGGTGCCACTGCGGGCGGGCGCGGTAGGCGCGGCGGCGGAAGGCGAAATGCGGCCACTCCTCGACCGGCAGGACGCACGCCGCGTGCGACCAGTACTCGAAGGCGCGGCCACCCGACCAGTACGCCTCCTCGACCGGGCGCCGGCCGACGGCGCCGAGGCGCGCGTACGGAATCAGCTCGTGCGACCGCGCGAGCACCGAGATCGTGTCGAGCTGGACGGCGCCGAGATGCCGCAGCACGCCCGGCACCCCGGCCCGGCGGTCCGGGGCGCCCAGGAAGCCCTGGGCCCGCAGGGCGATCCTGCGGGCCTGATCGGCGGAGAGTTCGACTGCGGGAGGCTGCACAGACGTCATGCCTCGAACCCTAGAGGGCGGCACTGACACTCCGGCCCGGCCTTCGCGGTACTCACGGGCGGGCGGGGGCGCTCGCCGGAAGGTAGGCGCAGGTCCCCGGCAGGCCGAGGTCGGACGGGAGCAGCGCGCCGGTCCACGTATCGCGGCGCACCCCCTTGTTGAGCAGTCCGGAGCGCTGGTCGCCCTCCATGAGGAAGCCGGCCCGCAGCGCCACGCCCCGTGAGGGGACGTTGCCGGTCTCGGCCCGCCACTCCAGCCGGTCCCCGCCGAGTGAGGTGAAGGTCCAGTGGGCGGCGCGGCGGACCGCTTCCGTCATGTAGCCGCGGCCGCGGTGCTCTCCCGCGGTCCAGAAACCCACCTCGTAGGTGCCGGGCTGGGTGTGGCGGTTGATGCCGAGCGCACCGGTCAGCGCCCCGCCGTCCCGCAGTACGACGGCGAAGTTGTACATGGAGTCGTCCTGCCAGCCGGCGGGCGAGAACTGGCTGGTGAAGAGCTCCGCGTCGGTGCGGCCGTACGGCGAGGGGACGACCGTCCAGCGCTGGATGTCGGGGTCCTGACAGGCGGCGTACACCTCGTCCGCGTCGCCCGGGGCGAAGGGGCGCAGCAGCAGGCGGTCGGTGGTGAGGGTGATCGGTTCCATGTACGGATTCTGCTGACCGGCCGGGGCGAGAGGCGAGCACTTTTCGCCCTTCCCGGCACCTTCGGCGCCCTTCGTCCGTTGATCCGGGAGGGCACTGCGAGCTCAAGGCGGTGGCAGCCCTCCCGGCGCGGCGGGGTCCTCGCTTACGATGGCCGTTGCGGTGGGGCCCACCTGCCGTGCCCGCGCCAGAGTCCATAACACGACCCAGTGCCAGGCCCGACCGGCAAGGAGACCAGCCTCAGTGTCCGTCTTCAACAAGCTCATGCGTGCAGGCGAAGGCAAGATCCTGCGCAAACTGCACCGCATCGCGGACCAGGTCAGCTCCATCGAAGAGGACTTCGTCAACCTCTCCGACGCCGAGCTGCGGGCGCTCACCGACGAGTACAAGGAACGGTACGCGGACGGCGAGAGCCTGGACGACCTGCTTCCCGAAGCATTCGCGACCGTCCGTGAGGCCGCCAAGCGAGTCCTCGGACAGCGCCACTACGACGTCCAGATGATGGGCGGCGCAGCCCTGCACCTCGGCTATGTGGCCGAGATGAAGACCGGTGAGGGCAAGACTCTTGTCGGCACGCTGCCCGCATATCTCAACGCGCTCTCCGGCAAGGGCGTGCATCTGATCACGGTCAACGACTACCTGGCCGAGCGCGACTCGGAGATGATGGGCCGGGTCCACAAGTTCCTCGGACTGAGTGTCGGCTGCATCATCGCCAACATGACTCCGGCCCAGCGCCGTGAGCAGTACGGCAACGACATCACGTACGGCACGAACAACGAGTTCGGTTTTGACTACCTCCGAGACAACATGGCGTGGTCGCAGGACGAGCTCGTCCAGCGCGGTCACAACTTCGCGATCGTCGACGAGGTCGACTCGATCCTGGTCGACGAGGCCCGTACCCCGCTGATCATCTCCGGTCCCGCCGACCAGGCGACCAAGTGGTACGGCGACTTCGCCAAGCTGGTCACCCGGCTCGCCAAGGGCGAGGCGGGCAATCCGCTCAAGGGCATCGAGGAGACCGGCGACTACGAGGTCGACGAGAAGAAGCGGACCGTCGCGATCCACGAGCCCGGTGTCGCGAAGGTGGAGGACTGGCTCGGCATCGAGAACCTCTACGAGTCGGTGAACACCCCCCTCGTCGGGTACCTCAACAACGCGATCAAGGCCAAGGAACTCTTCAAGAAGGACAAGGACTACGTCGTCATCGACGGCGAAGTCATGATCGTCGACGAGCACACCGGCCGTATCCTCGCCGGCCGCCGCTACAACGAGGGCATGCACCAGGCGATCGAGGCGAAGGAAGGGGTGGACATCAAGGACGAGAACCAGACCCTCGCCACGATCACCCTGCAGAACTTCTTCCGCCTCTACGGCAAGCTCTCCGGCATGACCGGTACGGCGATGACCGAGGCCGCCGAGTTCCACCAGATCTACAAGCTCGGCGTCGTGCCGATCCCGACCAACCGGCCGATGGTCCGGGCCGATCAGTCGGACCTGATCTACCGCACCGAGGTCGCGAAGTTCGCCGCCGTCGTCGACGACATCGCGGAGAAGCACGAGAAGGGCCAGCCGATCCTGGTCGGCACCACCTCGGTCGAGAAGTCCGAGTACCTCTCGCAGCAGCTCTCCAAGCGCGGTGTGCAGCACGAGGTCCTGAACGCCAAGCAGCACGACCGGGAGGCGCCGATCATCGCGCAGGCCGGCCGCAAGGGCGCCGTCACGGTCGCGACGAACATGGCGGGCCGCGGTACGGACATCAAGCTGGGCGGCAACCCCGACGACCTGGCAGAGGCGGATCTGCGGCAGCGCGGACTCGACCCGGTCGAGCACGTCGAGGAGTGGGCGGCCGCGCTGCCGGCGGCGCTGGAGAAGGCCGAGCAGGCGGTGAAGGCCGAGCACGACGAGGTCACGGACCTCGGTGGGCTCTACGTCCTGGGCACCGAGCGGCACGAGTCGCGCCGTATCGACAACCAGCTGCGCGGTCGTTCCGGCCGTCAGGGCGACCCGGGCGAGTCCCGCTTCTACCTGTCGCTGGGCGACGACCTGATGCGCCTGTTCAAGGCGCAGATGGTCGAGCGCGTGATGTCGATGGCCAATGTGCCGGACGATGTCCCGATCGAGAACAAGATGGTGACGCGGGCGATCGCGTCGGCCCAGTCGCAGGTCGAGCAGCAGAACTTCGAGACGCGTAAGAACGTCCTGAAGTACGACGAGGTGCTCAACCGGCAGCGTGAGGTCATCTACGGCGAGCGGCGCCGGGTGCTTGAGGGCGAGGACCTACAGGACCAGATCCGTCACTTCATGGACGACACGATCGACGACTACATCCGCCAGGAGACGGCGGAGGGGTTCGCCGAGGAGTGGGACCTGGACCGGCTGTGGGGCGCGTTCAAGCAGCTCTACCCGGTGAAGGTCACGGTCGTCGAACTGGAGGAGGCCGCCGGGGATCTCGCCGGGGTCACCGCCGAGTTCATCGCGGAGTCCGTCAAGGACGACATCCACGAGCAGTACGACGAGCGTGAGAAGACGCTCGGCTCCGACATCATGCGCGAGCTGGAGCGGCGCGTGGTGCTGTCCGTGCTGGACCGCAAGTGGCGTGAGCACCTCTACGAGATGGACTACCTCCAGGAGGGCATCGGCCTGCGGGCCATGGCCCAGAAGGACCCGCTGGTCGAGTACCAGCGCGAGGGCTTCGACATGTTCAACGCCATGATGGAGGGCATCAAGGAGGAGTCCGTCGGCTACCTGTTCAACCTGGAGGTCCAGGTCGAGCAGCAGGTCGAGGAGGTGCCGGTGCAGGACTCGGAGGGGACCTCGCTGACCAAGGAGGACGCCGTTCCGGCGGCGCGTCCGGAGATCCGCGCGAAGGGGCTCGACGCTCCGCAGCGTCCCGACCGGCTGCACTTCTCCGCTCCCACGGTGGACGGGGAGGGCGGCGTCGTCGAGGGCGACTTCTCCAACGTCGACGGTGACGCGGTGGGTGCGGGGGCCGGGGGTGAGTCCGACGGGCTCACTCGGGCTGAGCGGCGCAAGGCGCAGAAGAGTGGTGGGGGTGGGCGGCGCCGCAAGAAGTAGCGCGCGCTGATCGCTGGTTTCTGGATTACGGCCGGGGCCGGGCACCGTTTGGTGTCCGGCCCCGGCCGTTGTACGTGGCGGTGGGG
>CBRG010000308.1 GCA_000470535.1 Streptomyces sp. AW19M42 | reverse complement strand
CATGAGGGCCTTCTGGTCGTTCGTGTAGATGTCGCAATCCACACCGAACCCGGAAGGCCCTCACTCGTTCAAGATCACCCAGCCGTGATTGCTGTCACCAACCTCCGTGGACAGAACACCTAGGCGATCCTGACCGTCAGTGCCGTGGTCGGCGGGTGCGCGACAGCGACCTCCTGTCTCGACAGGGGCCGCCTGCGGTCCCCGTCCCGCCGCGACGCCCCGACTCGATCACCGCAGAGGACGATCGGTCAGCCGAGAAAGTCCAGCACGCGGCGCCAGGTCAGTTCGGCGGCAGCCGGGTCATGGTCGGGAAGCTCAGGGTCGGTGTAGAAGTGACCGGCGCCCGGATAACGGAAGATCTCCAGGTGGACGCGCTTCTCCGATGCCGTTCGACGGAGTGCGGCAACGCTCTCGGGCGGTGCGAAGTCGTCAGGTTCAGCCGCGTGCAGCTGCACCCTGAGACCCGGGCGCGCGGATTCGGGCAGGGCGGTCGTGGCGTGCAGGAGAAGGACGCCGAGGGTGTCCGGGCGCTCGGGCCACAGCTCGGCAACGACGCCTGCGCCCATTGACACGCCGAGGAGGACGGTCTCGCCCGGCACACCCCTGAGTGCTTGTCGGGCGCGATCAGCCACTGTTTGCCAGCCGATCCGTTCGATCAGCTGGAATCCCTCGTCGATGGTGGCCGCGGTCTCGCGGCCGAACAGGTCGGGGGTGAGGACTTCGTGCCCGGCGCGTCGCAGCCGCTCGGCGGCGAGAAGTTCGACCGGGCGCAGACCGAGAACCGAGTGGAACAATGCGATGTGCATGATGGCCTCCCGCGGGGTCACCGAGGCGGAGGGCGCCCTTCGCGCTCGCTCTGCTTCGTGGAGGACAGGGCGGCGTGCCCTCGGCCGCGCCGGCTGCGCCAACGACACCGACGGGACAGCCCTTGGGCCAGGGCGAAGTCTGGAGGCGTGAATTGTCCTGCGCGCAGTCCTCGGCCAACTCCCAGTCGTGGGTGAGGCGCACGATCGTGCCGAGGACAACGCCCCATTCGCCGCGGTACGCCTCGGCGAGCGCCGCCCGGACGTCTGCCGGCCCGGTTCTCACGAGAAGTCCGTCCAGAATTCGCGCAGCTCGGCGATCCCGGATCGTGCCATGGGACAGCGGGAGAGGTAATCGATCGCCTCCTCCCAGCCGCCGTCGATGAACACGATTGCGGTCACCCACTCCGGCACATCGGCGTACGAGCCGTGGGTGATCAGCAGTTGCCCTCTGCGGCGCCGCACGAGGGTGGCGTCCCGGACGGGACGCAGGTGCTCGCCGCCGAGGTAACGGCCGGAGGCGAGACCCTCGCGGACCCACTCGGACACCGAGGAGGGATCAGGGGTGAAGGACGGTGCACTCGGGTCCGTCCGGAGGATCGCGAGGAAGCGTGAGGTGGGCGCGTCGCCCTCGTGTGGGACGTTCTCGGTGCCCGGTCCGAGATCGAGGGGTTCAACAGGCCGGATCTCGACGCGTCCGCCGGTCGCCATCGGGTGCGAGGCGGCGGCCTCGATCGCCTCGTCGAGGTCGGTGGCCTCGACGAGGTCGTACCCGGCGATCCACTCGGTCGTCTCGGCGAACGGGCCGTCGGTGACCAGCACCCGGTCTCCGCGGACGCGGACTGTTCTGGTCTCGGTGACCGGCTTGAGCGGCATCCCTTCGACGCGGACGCCACGATCGCTCCCCTTCTCGACCCATGTCTCCGGGTTCTCGGCGGTCGACTCTCCGGCAGGGTCGGTGGCGACGAACAACACGTACTTCATGACCGTTCTCCTTCCGAACGTTTCACGAGGACGACGAAGGGCCTTTGCCGAATCCGACAGAACGGCGAGGATGTCGCCGAAGACAACTGACTCTCGGCTCCGGCCGGGGTGCTGATCCGTACGTACGGGTTGCTCGGACCGGGGAGTAATGATCAGGGGAACCTCGACTCTCTGGCGCGACGAGGACATGAAGGAGTTCCTTCCTGGTCCGGTAGGAGGCCCGCCCCGGGGAACTGATGCCGGTGGCGACGGCGACGACGGGTGAGGCGGTCTTCCTTCGCGTTCCCGACGATCCCTCGTCGCCCTGGCGCGTCGTGATCCAAGAGTTCGACAGCCCCGCGTGGACTCTCTACGAGATGACGTTCAGTGAGTGGTTGTCGGACTGTCTCAGAGGTCGAGACGTGACGCTGTGGTCTCGCGACTTCGCACCCGACCGCCCGTTCTGGAATGTTCTGCCGTGAGAATGCGGTGGTGCCCCCCTGTCCGGGTGCCAGGGGGGCGCACCTGCCGCGCCCAGCGCGAAGCCCGACGTGGGCCACGGTCGCCGCGATGACGACTTCGCGGCGGCCGTGGCCCACGTCGGGCAGGATGACAGCAGGGCGCCCGCCATCGCGCCGAGCAGGATGACGACGACGACTCGCGGGCGCTGAGGCGCCGTTCGTCGCGTAGATGCGGCAGAGCGCCGAAGATGACGCCCGTGCCGGTGCCGAAGAGTGGACCGCCAGAGGCGGCCACGGCCGAAACCGCGTGGACCGCGGCGGAACCCTCGGCCGGCCGCTTTCCGCCTGCCCCGTCGGCCCGTCTGCCCTGCCCGGGTGGTCGGTTCAGGTGTCGCCCATGACCAGACCCTCGATGGTGTGCTTCTGCGTCACCGGCTCCAGCACATCGACGACCGCGCAGTCGAGGTGACGCCGCACGCGGTCAGGAAGCGCTTCCCAGTAGGCGCGGGTCACGGCGGTGTCGTGCCGGTCGCCGTTGGCGGCTTCGGGGCCGTCGACTCCCAGGACCAGCACCGGACGGGACTTCGAGGAGTTGTTCTTGGTCCCGCGGTGGATGGTGAGCGCGCTGCGGGAGGAAATGTCCCCGCGTCGGGGGAACTTGCGCACGGCCCGCTCCTCGTAGCGCGAGTAGTGCGAGCGAGGCGGGAACATGCCGTGCCCGAACTCCGGACTGTCGTCCCACTGAGTGCCAGGCGCGATCTCGAAGGGGCCCATGTCCTCCGCGGTGTCCACCGCGGTCACGTTGAAGGCCAGGGAAGTCAGCCGTCGCGCGGCGCGGGTCTCCTGCGGCATGGGGAAGTCCCGGTGCCAGGGCTGGTTGACGGCACCTTCGAGCGGTACGTCGAAGCCCAGCTCGACGACGCGGTAATCGGGACCGAGCGCGGCGGTACAGACCGACCGCACCCACGGGTGGTCGACAAGGTCCACGAATCCGCGCAGCTGCTCGGGATGTATCTCCACGTAGTAGCGGTGCGGGCCACGCCCGACAGCGCCGCCGGGGCGTGCGAACGCCTCGTCGAAGGCCACCTCGATGTCCTCGCGGAGCCGGTCGGCCCACGTGGGAGGGAAGGCGCCCTTCCGGGCTGTGATGCCATCCGAGTACAGAGCCGCGAGGTCGGACGTCACATCGACGTCGAGGTCGGTCAACGTGACTCCGGGGTGCGGGTTCGGGCTCATGCGTCCTCCTTGGAAGGGGTTCATCCGTCATTTTGCATCGTTGATTTCAACGTGGCAATACCGTCTCGCGAGTTTAGCCCGGGCCTGGCGCGGCATGCCACGATGGGCGAATGAGCAGCAGCTTGAAGGACGTAGCGGCGCGTGCCGGTGTCTCGGCACGCACCGTGTCGAACGTGGTCAACGGATCCGCCCGAGTAGCGGCGCAGACGCGCCAGCGGGTGCAGGAAGCGATCGACGAGCTGGGGTACCGCCCGAACCTCGCGGCTCGCAGCCTGCGGGCCGGCCGCACCGGGATCATCGGTCTGGCCATCCCGGAGTTGCACTCGCCCTACTTCGGGGAGCTCGCCGGACTACTGGTCGACGAAGCGCGTCGCCGCTCATGGACTGTGATCATCGAGCAGACGCGGGGAAACGCCGAGTTCGAGCGACGACTGCTGACCGGTGACAGCGGCCGGGTCATGGACGGGCTGATCATAAGTCCCTGGGCCCTGAGCGCGGATGAACTGACCGCGACCGCGCACACCTCCTTGCCCATCGTGCTGCTGGGGGAACGCAGTGCCCGGGGCAAGGCGGACCACGTGGCGGTGGACAGTGTCACCGCGGCCGACGAGGCGGTCAGTCATCTGCTGGGCCTGGGACGTCGCCGCATCGCGGCGATCGGGCTTCAGCCGCACTTGCGGAACGGCACCGCTCAGCAGCGTGCTGAGGGCTATCGCAGGGCGCTGCGGCGGGCCGGCATCCCGCCCAGGCCGGAGTGGGAGCGGAGTGTGACCTCACTGCACAGGGAGGACGGCGCCCGGGCCATGGCGGATCTGCTCGACGGCGACACCGCCCCCGACGCCGTGTTCGCGTTCAGCGACGAACTGGCTCTGGGGGCGATGCACGTGGCGCACCTGAGAGGCGTTCGCATACCGGAGCAGTTGGCCGTCGTCGGATTCGACGACGTCGAGGACGGTCGGTACAGCCACCCGGCCCTGACCACCGTCTCACCCGACAAACAGCAGATCGCTCAGCGAGCTCTGCAGTGTCTCGCGGACCGCATCTACAGTCCGCACAACGACGTCCCCGCCGCCACGCTGACGATCGCGCACCGGCTGCTCGTACGTGGAAGCACCGTGCCGGAAGCCTAGGGCCTGTCGTCAAAGTGCCGTCTGCCGCGCGGCCGCCCTCCGGGCGACTCGGCGGTTGCCACACGCGGGAGCTGCTTCCCCCTCCTTTGCGGATGCGCGGCACACCCATCACCGCCCACCTGGCAGTCGGTGACCGACACCCGGAACCGATAGCGGTCCCCCCGGTAGACGCGACCGTCAGTTCCAGGGGCCTGGCGTCCTGGTTGTACGCGAGCTGGGTGGCCACCAGTACGGGGGTGACGTCGGAGATCCGGCCTGGAGCCGTTCGGCCGCGGGCTGTTGAGGTGCGCTCGTGGCCGGAGCTTCACCTTCGGCACCGTTCTGCCGCACGACTTCGATCCTTGCCGTTGGCCGTGCCCGGCGGGTCCCAGGTCGCGTGAGCGGGACCTGGGACCCGGCGAAGCCACGAGCGTTCAGCGGTTCAGGACTGGCTCACCTCGGCCGAGAACCAGTCCACACTCATCCCCGCGCCGGAGCTGATGTCGGCCCCGGGGGAGGTGCAGCCGCAGACCTTGTCCGGATACGAACCGCCGATCGCCACATCGAAGATGGCGAAGAACCCGTGGTCGACGGCGGCCTTCCAGGTCGCGTCGGACACCTCGTTCTGGTTCACCGCGAAGGTCTGGACACCGTCCAGGTAGAAACGCAGCTGCTCGGCCGCCGTGTCCCGGCGGTCGACGGTCACCGAGTACGTGTGGTAGCCGGACTGGCAGCCGTCGCAGGCCTGCAACCCGCTGCTGATCCCGTCGGGATCGTGGCACTCGCCGGCCCACTGGCCGCAGTGGAAGGTGGTGGAGTGCTGGCTGAGGGCGTTGACGTCCTCCATGATGTCCAGCTCGCCGATGCTGGGCCAGTTGGTCGCCCCGGTCGGGCGGGCGTCGGCGCCCATCGCCCAGAAGGCCGGCCAGTAACCGAGCCCGCTCGCCGGGTCGGGCTGCTTCAGGGAGGCGCTGAGCTGCATCTGTCCGCCTGCCGGTGCGGCGAAGTCGGTGCGCTGGGTCTCCACCCGGCCGGACGTCCAGTGTCCCGAGGCGTCCCGTATGGGCTTGATCACCAGGTGACCCGAGCCGTCCTGATAGACGTTCTCCGTCGAGTTCGTGGACGTTTCGATCTCGCCGGTGCCCCAGTTGGCGGCGCCGCCGGGATAGCTGGTGCCGATGTCGTAGAGCCAGTCGGCTGTGTTGAGGCCTGTTCCGCTCGCGCCGTCGAAGTCGTCCCTGAACATGGTGGTCCAGTCGGCTTCGGCCGTACGGGCGTTCGCATTCGGTTCGGCGGCCGCGGCGGTGCCGGAGAGCCCGGCGGGGCCCGCCGGACCCATGAGGCCGGCCAGTGGCAGGCAGAGTGCGAGCGCGGCGAGTGCGACCGGCAGACGCCGTCGTGTGCGATGGCCGGTGCTGGGGGAGGCACCTGGAGATCCGCCGAGTAGAGCGATCCTCTTCATTGCGGGCTGCTTTCGTGGGGGTGGGGGAGACGTGGTTGAGAGCGCTCTCAACCACTGTGCGAACGACTGTCGGGCACGGTGACTGACCCCGTCAAGGTGCTTGCGGCGTTCACTTCCTGAACTCAACTTGCCCCCAGTGCAGCCAAGTTGGCGCGACGTCTTCATCCGGTGATGCCGTGAGGGGCCTGTGGGGATGAAGTGTCTTCAAGCCGCGAGGCCCTCTCAGTCGTCCAGCGGGTCCTTCCCCAGCGCCGTGAGTACGGCCAGGGGCGTCGCTGCCGCCCAGGCCTGCGGGGAACAGGAGTGGGGATAGGGCACGGGGCGCGGGTGGTCGGTGCGGTCGTACCCCGCCATCACCTCCGGCAGCCGGTCCCCGTGGTGCGCTGCCGCGCCCAGCAGGCCCCGGGCGACCGTACGGGCCTCGTCCACCAGTCCGCAGCGGACGAGGCCCAGCACGATCACGGCGTTGTCGTGCGGCCAGCAGCTGCCGCGGTGGTACGAGAGCGGGTGATAACCCGGCTGCCCGGAGGCCAGAGTGCGGATGGCCCAGCCGGAGAAGAAGTCGGGTTCGAGCAGGCGCCGCCCCACCGTGTGGGCGTGTTCCCGGTCGAGGATTCCCGACCACAGCAGGTGTCCCGCGTCGGAGGCCAGGGAGTCGACCTGCCGGCCCCGGCCGTCCAGCGCGAGCGCGGGGAAGCCCGGTCCCGGCATCCAGAAGTCCCGCAGGAAGCGGTCCCGTAGCGCGGCCGCGGCCGTGTCCAGTTCGTCGGCCCAGCCGGTGTCGTCCCAGACCGTGCGGGCCAGCCGCGCGGTGCGCACCAGTGCGTCGTAGGCGTAACCCTGTGCCTCGGCCACCGCGATCGGTCCTTCGGCCTGGGCGCCGTCGAGGAAGCAGATCGCTCCGGCGGAGTCCTTCCAGTTCTGGTTGACCAGCCCTTCGGTATCGGGCGTGTAGACCAGATACCCGCCGCCGTCCAGGCCACCGTCCCGGAACACCCACGCCACGGCCGCACGGGCCTGCGTCTCCAGCCCCGAGGCGAGGGCGTGGTCGCCGGTGGTGCGGGTGTAGCTCTCCAGGAGCACCAGGAAAAGGGGAGTCGCGTCCACGGACCCGTAGTAACGGCCGTACGGGACCTGGCGGAAGTGGGCCAGTTCGCCGTGCCGGATCTCGTGGACGATACGGCCCGGCTGCTCACCGCTGTACGCGTCGTACTGACTGCCCTGCGTCGCCGCGAGGGCGCCGAGTGTGCCGGCCGCGAGCTCGGGTCGGTAGGGGAGCGCGAAGAGGGAGGTGAGCAGGGAGTCGCGGCCGAAGAGCGTGAGGAACCACGGCACTCCGGCGCCCGGGACCGTCAGATCCTCGCCGTCCGGCCCGACGGCGGGTACCCGCAGCGCCGCGAGGTCGCTCAGCCCCCGGGCGCAGGCGGCGGCCAGTCCCGCGGGCGCGTCCGCCGGCATGGGCAGGGGTTCGTCACCGACGAAGCCCGCGATGCCGGCGGCCCGGTCCGCGGCGGCCTGCGCGGGCACCACAGCGGGTGCCGGGGCGGCGGGCGTTCCGTGCGGATGCGCCGTGACCGTGAGCAGGAGTTCCGCCGTGCCGTGCGCGGGCAGTTCCAGCTGCCACTCCAGCCGGTGCGCCGTCTCCTGAGCCTCGACCGGCCCGGCCGCCGACGGGGACGGCTCCGCGGAGACCGTCGTACGGGAGAGCCAGTCGCCCCGCGCGTAGCCGAAGTCGACTCCGTCGGACCGGAGAAGGGCGGTGCGGCGGGCGCCGTCCTTGCCGTACCGCCGTCCGTCGGAGCGGAGTTCGAACTGGTCGGCGAAGTCGCAGTCCACGCTCAGGGCAACGCGTGCGGTGGTGGTCTCCGAACGGTTACTGACCACCAGAAGCCGCTCCGTGAGTCCTCCCGGAACGAGCGCCTGCTCGCGGAAGACGGTGTACGCGGGGGGCTCGTCGCGCGTGCCCGGCGGGGTCAGCACGCAGCGCGCGGAGTCCTCGCCGGCCGACGGGACGAGCACGCCGGGCGCCGCACCGCCGATGGTCAGGGACCACAGGCTCAGATGGCGGGCGTCCCGCAGGAAGAGTCCGTCGGGTGAGGCGCCGTGGCTGCCGGTGATGCCGCCGTCGGCGCCGACGACGGCGAACATGCCGTCACGGACCAGCGTGGTGCCTGCTGTGCCGTTCATGCCTGTACCCCGTTCGAAGGGCTGTCCGTGCGGGCGGGGTCCTCCTCGGGCCGGCCGGCGGCCAGCAGGTCGAGGGTGAGGGCCGCTGTCCACCCGAAGTCCCGGGTGCCCCGGGCCTGCTCGGTGAAGGGGTCCATGTACTCGGCGAAGTCGCCGGCCTGTGCGGCGGCCAGCATCGAGGTGCGCAGACGGTCCGCCGTGGCCGTTCGACCGTACTGGCGCAGGCCGCGCTCCAGCAGCCAGTTGGTGTTGAACCAGGCCGGTCCGCGCCAGTAGCGGGAGGGGTCGAAGGCATGGCCGGTGACGTCGTACGAGGGCGCCATCGGGATGCTGCCGAGCCGGAATGCGTCGCCCGCGGTCGTCGCGGTCAGCGCTTCCACGATCTCCGGGGGGAGCCCGGGAACGATGAGCGGGATGATCCCGGCGACACTGCGTTCGGCGATGAGGTGGCCGCCGACCAGGTCGCGGCTGAGGAACATGCCCTCGGCGGGCGACCAAAGCCGCTCCACGAGCGCCCCGGCCAGGCGTGCCGCCCGCTCCTCGTGCGGTGCGGGGTCACCTCCGGTCTCGGCGGCGATCCGGGCGAGCGCGTGTTCGGAGACGATGAGCAGGGCGTTGACGCAGGGGTCCTCGACGGCGAAGGCGTGGCGGGTGCCCGCGTCCGCGTACCCGCTGTCGCGGTAGTCGGCGGCGAGGCGGACGTAGCGCCCGTAGTCCAGGTCCGTGGGGCGCTCGGCCGGCTGCCCGTGATCGAGGTCGGCGCGCCGGTAGGAGCCGGGTGCGGCCGGGTCGACGCGCTCCAGGGGGCCGTCCCAGCACGGGCTGTTGTCCATCCCCGGTTCCCACGGGTGCACCATCGCCGCGAGGCCGCCGCCGCCCAGGTCGCGCGGGCCGGTGAGGTAGTCGTGCCAGGCGGCGAGGCGGCCGTACACCCGGGGGAGGAAGCCGCGTCGGCGCGAGGTCTCGGGGTCGGCGCAGTGCACCAGCCAGGCGGCGAGCGCGTGCACCGGGGGCTGCACGATTCCGGAGGTCTCGGTGCCCGCCGGGGCGCCGGCCGTCGCGCCGACGCGGGAGGAGCGCCAGAAGTCGGGGCTGGGGAAGTAGGCGTCGAGAGGGACGGCCGGACTGAACACGATGTGCGGGACGCGCCCGTCGGACCACTGGGCGCCGAGCAGGGTCTCCAGCTCGCGCTGGGCGCGCCGCACCGAGAGGTGGCGCAGGCCGATGGCGATGAACGCGGAGTCCCAGCTCCACTGGTGCGGATACAGGCCGCGGGAGGGGACCGTCGAACCACCGGTCCAGTTCGCCAGCAGGACCCGTGCCGCGCCGCGCCGAAGGGTCAGGGCGTCGGCGGCGGCGGGCACGGGGGTTTCGAGCAGCGAGGTCATGCGCCGGACCTCCGCAGGAACGCGGGGATGGAGCGGACGGCCGCGACGGGGTCGCCGGTCAGCCGGCACTCGACGGCGAGGTAGCCGTCGTAGCCGATGCTGTGCAGCGCGCCGAGCCAGGCCGGCCAGTCAAGGTGACCGGCGCCCGGCTGGAAACGGTTGGAGTCGCTGACCTGGGCGTGGCCGATGTAGGGGGCCGCGGCGAGGATCGAGGCGGACGGGTCTGCCTCCTCGATGTTCATGTGGTAGCTGTCGATGCCGATGCGGACCGAGTCCAGACCGACGGTGCGGATCAGCTCCGCGGCCTGGTCCAGCCGGTTGACCATGTGGTCCTCGTACCGGTTCAGCGGTTCCAGATAGAGGGTGACGCCCTCCCGCCGGGCGTGCTCGCCCAGCTCGGAGAGCCCGGCGAGCAGCACCTCCCGGTCCTGCTCCTCGGTGCGCGGCGGCTCGAAGGGCGGCAGCCGCCGCGAGAACATCCCGTACGAGGCCGGGGTCTGCACACCGAGGGCCCCGATCTCGGCCGCCGCGCTGAGCTGCGATTTCATCTGCTCCAGCGCGTCCCGGCGGAGGCCCTCGTCGAAGGCCGCGAAGAAGTGCAGCATGTCGACGCACACGGTCGGCATGACGACACCGTCGGCCCGTGCCTGCTTAAGCTCGGGCAGCCGGTCGCGGAACCGGAAATCGCCCGCGGAGCGCAGTTCGATGGCGTCGTAACCGGCGTCCTGGGCGAACGTCCACTTCTTCTGGAGGGTGTCGCCGGGGAGCAGCTGTTCCTGGCAGGCGGACTTCAGCATGGGGGCCTTTCGGCGCTGGCGGGCAGCGCGCGGAGTGGTGTCGTCAGGAGGATGACGGTGTCGTCAGGAGGATGACGGTGTCGTCAGGAGGATGACGGTGTCGTCAGGAGGATGACGGCGGAGAACGGGGGTGCGCGGGGCGGCTGCCCCGGGGGTGCTCAGAACTCCAGGACGATTTGGAGCGCGTCGGCGGGCCGCTCGTCCAGGAGCACGTAGGCGTCGGCGGCCTCCGCCACCGGCACGACATGGCTGACCAGGGACTCCACATCGACCTGGCCCTCGGCGACCAGGGACAGGAAGGTCTGCTGGAGGCGTTCGACGGTCCACCGTCCGGCGAGCTGCGGGGGGACTCCGCCGATCTGCGAGCAGATGAGCTGGACCCGGTTGTGGTGGAACTCGTCGCCCAGGCGCAGGCCCGCCCCGTCGCCCTGGTAGAAGCCGGAGGCGACGACCCGGCCGCCCACGGTGACCGAGCGCAGGGCCTCGTGCAGCGCGGGGTACACGCCGCTGATCTCGATGGCGACGTCCGCACCGGTGCCGCCCGTGGCCTCGCGGATGCGCTCCGCGACGGTGTCGGTGCGGGCGTTGAGCGTGTGGCGCGCGCCGTACTCGCGGGCGGTGGCCAGACGTCCGTCGAGCGCGTCCACCGCGGTGACCCGGGCGCCGTTGAGCTGGGCCAGGCGGGTGGTGAGCAGGCCGATGACGCCCTGCCCGAAGACGGCGACGTCCTCGCCGAGGTGGATGTCCGCCGCCAGGACGGCGTTGTACGCGATGGCGCCGACCCGGGCGAAGGCGCCGGCCAGCGGCTCAAGACCGGTGGGCAGTGTGTGGCCGACCATGCGCTCGGCCGGCACGATGCCCTCGCTGCGGTGGCCCCAGATGCCCCACACCAGATCGCCGGTGACCGGCATCCCCGGCGTGCCGACGAGCTCGGGGGAGACCTCGGTGACCTCACCGACCTCGGAGTAGCCCCAGCCGGCCACCGGATACTCGATGCCGGCGGCGCCGTCGCGGAAGATCCGGGCCTCGGCGTCCCAGGTGCGGGTCAGATACGGGTTCGTACCGCGGTAGGCGGTGAGTTCGGTGCCCGCCGAGATGCCGGAGTAGCGGGTGCGGACCCGCAGATGACCGGCCGGCAGCGATGCGCTCTCGTGCTCGGCGACTTCGACCTGACGAGGGCCGACGAATTGGACGACGCGTTCCACGGGAAGCTCCGGATCTGGTGGAGGAAGAGCGTTGCTCGTTTACTTAAGTCGAAGATATCTCAGAGTTATGTCTTGTCAACAAGCAAAAGTGATGCTGAGATGCGTAGTGAAAGTGCGTAAGTGGCGTGAGGAAGAGGCATGGTGATGAGGACCCGCCGGTCGAGGGCGACCCTGTTCGGGCTCGCCGCGACCCTGGCCGCAGGCCTGCTCGCGGGCTGCGGCGGCTCCGGCGCCGAGCAGAAGCCCGACAACCGGATCACGGTGTGGTCGCAGGAGAACCTGCCACCACGCGTGGCCGCGACCAAGAAGGTCATCAGCCGGTTCGAGCGGGAGTCCGGCGTCAAGGTCGACCTGGTCGGCGTCGACGAGGCACAGCTCCCGCAGCTGATCATGTCCGCCGCCGCGGCCGGCAAGCTCCCGGACGTCATCGGCGCCGTCCCCATGGGACAGATCTGGCAGATGTACGGCAACGGCCTGCTCAACACCAAGGTCGCGGACGAGATCGTGAAGGACCTGGACCCCGGCACGTTCAATGCCAACGCGCTGTCCCTAACCCAGGACCACGGGGCACGGCTCGCCGTCCCCTCCGACGCCTGGCTCCAGCTCCTCGTCTACCGCAAGGACCTGTTCGCTGAGGCCGGACTCCAGGCGCCGAACAGTTACCGCAGTGCGCTGAAGGCCGCGGCAGCCCTGGACAAGGACGGCCGGGACGGCATCTCCCTGGCCACCGACCCCTCGGACGTCTTCACCCAGCAGAGCTTCGAGGACCTGGCCCTGGCCAACAACTGCCAGCTCGTCGACGACAAGGGCGAGCCGGCTCTCGACTCCCCCGCCTGCCGCGCGGCCTTCACCGCCTACGACGACCTGGCGCGCAAGCACGGGGCCCCGGGCACCCAGAGCGTGGACACCACCCGGGCCACCTACTTCTCGGGGAAGTCCTCGATGATGGTCTGGTCCGGCTTCCTCCTCGACGAGCTGGCCGGGCTGCGCTCCGACGCGCTGCCGAGCTGCCCGGAGTGCAGGAAGGACCCGAAGTTCCTCGCCCGCAACACCGGCGTCGTCACCTCCCTGCAGGGCCCCGACGGCAAGGAACCCGCCCAGTTCGGCGAGATCACCTCCTGGGCCGTCACCAGGACCGCCGAGACCGGGGCCTCCCGGAAGTTCATCGAGTACATGATGGGCAAGGGCTACAAGGACTGGTTCGGCATGGCCCCCGAGGGCAAGATCCCGGTCCGCACCGGCACCCCGCAGGCCCCCGGCTCCTTCCAGCAGGCCTGGCGGGCCGGCGTCATGGGAGTCGACCACCGAGAGTCCCTGCAGAAGGCCTACCCGCCCGTGCTCCTCGACCAGCTCGTCAAGGGCGTCAGCGACATGAAGCGATGGGGCCTGACCCAGGGGCAGGGCGCCCTCGTCGGCGCCACCAACGGCGAACTGCCCGTAGCCAAGGCCATCGGGGCGATGACGAGCGGACAGCTCTCACCGGACGAGGCCGCCAAGGAGGCCAACGACGAAGTGTCCGCCCTCCAGAAATCCCTCCAGTAGCCGCACCGGCCGATCCGTCACCGAGGTAACCGATCCCATGAGCACAATCCAGAGCGGTGCGACGAAGCGCCGCAGCCGGCCACAGACCGCCAGCAGGCGGGAGAACCGCGCGGGCCTCGCCTTCGTGACCCCCACCTTCCTGGTCGTCCTGGTCGTGGTGATCCTGCCGATCCTGTGGACCGTCCTGCTCGCCTTCCAGAACGCCAAGCTCGTCGACATCCAGGAGAACGGCCTCTTCGGCCGCTGGACCCTGGACAACTTCGGACAGGTCTTCGGCTCGCCAGGATTCTGGAGCAGCCTGGGCACCACGCTGCTCTACACGATCGGCGCCACCGCGGGCTCCGTGATCCTCGGGCTGACCGCCGCCCTCGCGCTGCGCAGGCCCTTCCGCGGCCGGGGCGTCCTGCGGGCCGCGATGCTCCTTCCGTACGTCGCGCCCGTCGTGGCGGTCTCGTTCGTCTGGGAGGTCGCACTCAGCCCGCAGTACGGGATCGTCAACGAGTGGGGCCACAAGCTCTTCGGCTGGGACGACCCGATCGCCTTCCTGTCCACCCGGTCCTACGAAGTCGGCCTGTTCGGGGTCCACTTCGACATCCCGCTGGCGCTGTTGACCGTCATCGCCTTCGAGACCTGGCGCTACTTCCCGTTCGCGTTCCTCTTCATGCTGGCCCGTCTCCAGGCCGTCCCGGGCAGCCTGGAAGAGGCCGCAGAGGTCGACGGAGCCACCATCTCCCAGCGCTTCCGGCACATCCTGCTGCCGCAGATGATGCCCGTCATCGCGCTGCTGTCCGTCCTGCGATTCATCATGACGTTCAACAAGTTCGACGACATCTACCTGCTCACCGGCGGCGGATCGGGCACGGACGTCGTCGCCGTACGCGTCTACGACTTCCTCACCTCCCGCTTCGACGTCGGAGCGGCCTCTGCGCAGGCCCTGGTGCTCGCCGTCGTCCTGATGGCACTGCTGGGCATCTACTTCAAGTTCTTCGGCAAGAAGGTTCAGGAGGAGTCGGCATGACCCCCGCCCCGTCCGCGACCCGTGAGCGGACGACCGAGCCCGCCCGGACCGCTCCGCCCGCGCGGCCCCGCCGGACGATGAGCCGCGCCCAGTTCGAGGAACGGTTCTTCGGAGTCCTGCGCTGGATCGTGATCGCCTTCCTCGCGGCGATCACGATCGTGCCCTTCTACTACATGCTGATGCTGTCGGTGAAGCCCATCGACGCGCTCCTCCTGGACCCCGGCAACCTCTGGGTCTCCGCGAAGGACTTCACTCTCGCCACGTACGAGAGCGTCCTCAAGCCGACCTCCGAGGGCGGCCAGGGCTTCCTCGGCATGCTGCTCAACTCGGCTCTCGTCGCCGTGGCGACGGTCCTGCTCACGCTCGCCGCGGCGGTGCCCGGCGCGTACGCCGTCAGCCGGCTGAAGTTCTTCGGTAACCGGCACGTCAGCGCGCTCTTCCTGGCCGTCTACCTCTTCCCGGCCACCTTGCTGGCGGTGCCGCTCTTCGTGATGTTCGCGAAGATGGGTCTCTCCGGCAGCCTGGTGGGGCTGGCCGTCGTCTACATCGCCCAGACCGTGCCGGTCTCGATCTACATGCTGAAGAACTACTTCGTGACCATCCCTTTCAGCATCGAGGAAGCCGCCGCGATCGACGGCGCCTCCCGACTCCAGACCGTACGCAGGATCATCCTGCCGCTCGCGCTGCCGACCCTCATGGCCACCGGGCTCTACGTCTTTATGATCGCCTGGAACGAATTCCTCTTCGCACTGCTCTTCCTGGCGGCTGATCCGGACAAGTGGACCGTCTCCCTGGGGCTCCAGCAACTGGCCAACGGCATCGAGGTGTCCAAGACCGTCCTGATGGCCGGGTCGGTGGTCCTCACCATCCCCGTGGTACTGCTGTTCTTCGCCGCCGAGCGGCTTCTCACCGAAGGGCTGACCAGCGGCGCCGACAAGGGCTGAACACGGGTCAGGAGCGGTACGGGGGCGGCGCGGGGCGGCACAACGGGCCTCGGGCACGGGACTAAACAGGACGAGGACGGCGGGGATGGCAGGAAATCAGGCGAGCGCGGGGCATCTGCTACGGCTCATCCGCAGCGGCGAGGCCACTACACGAGGTGAGCTGCAGCAGGCCACGGGGCTGTCGAGGTCGACGGTCGGCAACCGCCTCGACCAGCTCTTCGGCGTCGGCTGGCTGCGCGGCGCGAGCGGTACGTCCACCGGCGGACGCCCTTCCGCCCGGCTGGAGTTCGACCCCACCCACGCCGTGGTGCTCGTCGCCGACCTGGAGACCCGGCACGGCCGCGCCGCCGTCCTGGACCTGTCCGGCACGGTGCTGGCCGAGCACACCGGTGAACTGGTCATCGCCGACGGCCCCGAACCGGTCCTGGACCGGCTCGCCCGCTGGTTCGGCCCGCTCCTGGACCGGGCAGGCACCACACCGGACCGCGTGTGCGGGATCGGGCTGTCCGTGCCCGGACCCGTCGACTGGGAGTCCGCCCGGATCGTGCAGCCCCCGATCATGCCCGGCTGGGACGGCTTCCCGGTACGCGAGCGGCTGCGGGAGGCCTTCGCCGAGCACGTCGGGACGTGGCTCGGCAGTGATCCGCTCCCCGTGTTCGTCGACAACGACGCCAACCTCATGGCGCTGGCCGAGCAGCGCGAGAACCACCCCGACTGCGCGGCCTTCGTACTGATCAAGGCCTCCACCGGAATCGGCGCCGGAGTGGTCGTGGGCGGCGAGGTGTACCGGGGGATCGACGGCGGGGCCGGCGACATCGGCCACATCCGGCTCCACGACCGCCCCGACGCCCTGTGCATGTGCGGCTCCTACGGCTGTCTCGCGGCCGTCGCCAGCGGACGGGCCATCGCCGGACAGCTCACCGCCGCCGGTGTGCCCACCGCGTCCGGCTCGGACGTGCGCGAACACCTTGCGGCGGGACACCCGGACGCGGTGAGGCTCGCCCGCGAGGCGGGACAGCGCATCGGCGAGGTACTCGTCACCGTCGTCACCCTCCTCAACCCGGGCGTCCTGATGCTCGGCGGCGACCTGGCGGGAACGCCCTTCCTCACCGGCGTACGCGAACTGCTCTACCAGCGGGCCCTGCCCCGCACCACCGCCCACCTCCAGGTCACCACCTCCACCCTCGGTGACCGGGCCGCCCTGCTCGGGGCGGCCGTCATGGTCGTCGACCATCTCTACGCGCCCGACCGGGCCGACGCCCGGCTCGCCGCACTCGCACCCGCCCGCACCACCGGGACCGGCTGACCCGTACCCGTACCGGCTCCCGCCCCCATCCACGGAGAAGCGCCATGTCCCACGTCGTTGCCCCTGCCCGAGACGAGCTGCCCCCCCCGCCGGTCCGCGTCGGGCTGGTCGGCGCCGGTCCCTGGGCCCGTGCCATGCACGCACGGATGCTGGCCGCCGGGCCCGAGACCGCTCTGACCGCGGTATGGGCCCGGCGACCGGAAGCAGCCGCCGAGCTCGCACAGGCGCACGGCGCCCTGGCCGCCGGTTCGTTCGAGGAGCTTCTCGACCACTGCGAGGCGGTCGCCTTCGCCGTGCCGCCCGCCGTCCAGGCCGGAGTGGCCGTTCGGGCGGCCGCCGCCGGCCGGGCGCTGCTGCTGGAGAAGCCGCTGGGCGCCGACCTCGCCGCAGCCCGTGCCGTCGCGGACGCCGTCGCCGAACACGGCGTCGTCTCGCAGCTCGTCCTCACCAAGCGCTACCACCCGGCCACCCGGGCCTTTCTCGCCGAGGCGGCCACCCGTCAGGTCCTCGGCGCCCGGTCCTGCTACCTGCACGGCGCCTTCCTCGGCGGCGAGTTCGCGACGGGCTGGCGACTGGAGCACGGTGCGCTGCTCGACCTCGGACCCCATCTGCTGGATCTGCTGGACAGCGCCGTCGCACCGATCGTCTCGGTACGCGGCACCGGCGACCCGCGCCGCTGGATCGAGCTGACCTGCGAGCACGAGAACGGGGCGGTCAGTCAGGCGTCGCTCTCGGGCAGCGTCAGCCTGCCCCGCGGCCGGACCCGCGTCGAGCTCTTCGGACCCGACGAGGAACTCGTCTACGACACGGCGGACATCGACCACGAGGAATGCTGGCCGGTGCTTCGGCGCGAGTTCGCCAACGCCGTCCGGACCGGGACCGGGACCGGCATCGACGCGGCCCGTGGCCTGCGTCTCCAGGAACTGCTCGACCAGGCGGGAAAGGCCTGATCAGCCGGGCCCCCGGACCGGCCCACCCGCTGACTGGCTACCATCCGCTGTGACCGAAACGACCGAACCCGATGTACCCCGCACCCGAATATTCGCCGACCTGACCCCGCTGCGGACCTCCCCCGACTACCGGCGGCTCTGGTTCGGGAACACGGTCTCCTGGGTCGGGCAGGGGATGACGGCACTCGCCGTCTCGCTCCAGGTGTACGACCTCACCGGGTCCGCGTTCTCCGTCGGACTGATCGGGTTCTGCTCGTTCCTGCCCCTGGTCGTCTTCGGGCTGTACGGCGGGGCCATCGCGGACACCGTGGACCGGCGCAAGCTGGGACTGGTCAGCGCCTTCGGGTCGTTCGCGCTCTCCGTCGCCCTGGTGGTGATCACCGTCGCCGGGGTGGAGCGGGTGGGGCCGCTGTACGGGGTGGTCGCGCTCCAGGCCGTCTGCTTCGCGCTCAACTCCCCGGCCCGCAGCTCGATGATCGCCCGGCTCCTGCCGGCCGAACAGCTGCCCGCCGCCAACGCGCTGAACTCCATGACCAGCACCACGGGCGGCCTCGTCGGACCGATGCTCGGCGGACTCATCGTCGGCTGGTGGGGCTACCGGGCGGCGTACGGCGTCGACGCCATCACCTTCACCGCCTCGCTGTACGCGATGTGGAGGCTGCCCTCGATGCTGCCGGACCGGAGCGAGGGCGCCGCCGGGGCCGCGAAGCGGGCCTCCGTCATGGACGGGCTGCGGTTCCTGGGGACCCGGCCCAATCTCCGGATGACCTTCTTCACCGACATGTGCGCCATGGTGCTGGCCAATCCCCGCGCACTCTTCCCCGTCGTGGCCGTCCTCTGGTACGGGGGCGACGCGAAGACCACCGGACTGCTGGTCGCGGCCCCGGCCCTGGGCGCGCTGCTGGGCGGGGTGTTCTCCGGCTGGCTGGGGCGGATCCGGCGGCACGGGCTCGCCGTGCTCTTCGCGGTCGCGAGCTGGGGCACCGCCGTCGCGGTGTTCGGACTGACCCGGCAGCTCTGGCTCGGGCTCGTCTTCCTGGCGCTCGCGGGGGCCGCCGACACCACCTCGATGGTCTTCCGCAACACGATGCTCCAGGCCGCCGTGCCGGACGAGATGCGGGGGCGGCTCCAGGGCGTGTTCATCGTCGTCGTCGCGGGCGGTCCCCGGCTCGGGGACTTCCTGGCCGGATCGGTCGCCGACCTCGTATCGCCCGCGGTGGCCGTCACCGGGGGAGGGATCGCGTGCGTGGCCGGCGTTGTGCTGCTGGCCCTGCGGTGGCCCCGGTTCGCGCGGTACGACGCACGCGATCCCGAGGCCTAAGGCGGGTGGTGAAAGTCCCGACTGCCCTCCGGGCGGACGGCGCTACCTTCAGAACACGCCCTAGCAGCCCCCCCCGGAAATGGGAACGGGTCAGGCGACGTCCGCGAGCTTCGGCATCTCGCCGCCCGTCGTCGTCGTGTCGATCAGCGAGAACGGTGCGCCCTGCGGGTCGGTCAGCGCCGCGAACCGGCCGAACGGGATGGTGAGCGGCCCGAACCCGAGCTGCGCCCCGAGCGCCTTGGCCTTCTCCACGGCCGCGTCGCAGTCCGCGACGGTGAAGTACACGTTCATGTACGGCGGCACCTCCGGCGGAAAGTCCTCCGTCATCTTCATCCGGCCGAGCACCGGGTCCGCGCCCAGGTCGTACAGCGCGAAGTCCACCGCGTCGTCCTCCATGCGTTTCAGCCCGTACCCGAACACGGCACGGAAGAAGGGGTCCGCCTTCTCCGGCTCCCGGGTGAAGACCTCGGCCCAGCTGTAGGCGCCGGGCACGTTGCGCGCACCGAACCCCTCGTGGCTGCCGGGCTGCCACACGCCGAACGCCGTCCCGCTCGGGTCGCGGGCCAGCACCATCGTGCCGAACTCCCCGACCCGCATGGGCTCCACCAGCACCTCGCCGTTGTTCTCGCGGATCTTCGCGGCGGTGGCCGCCGCGTCCGGCGAGGCGAGGTACAGCGTCCAGGCGGCCGGTGCCTCCTGGCCGGGGACCGGAGGCATCAGGGCGGCGACCGCCCTGCCGTCCGCGTACGCCTGGGTGTAGTTGCCGTACTCGGGCAGCGAGTCACCGTAGGTCCAGCCCAGCAGCTCACCGTAGAAGCGCTTCGCACCCTCGATGTCACCGAACGTCGCGTCGGCCCAGCACGGAGTGCCCTCTGTTTCTGTGGCCATGACCTGGCCTCTCTCTTCGCTCGAAGATGTGTCCCTCTGGATCGGTCCGCCTTATTACGCTATCGACCTGTTGCTTCCTGTGCGCGCCGAGCCGGGGCGTACGACGGAGCGGGCCACGCCCAGGTCCACCAGGTCCTGCGGGCGCAGCCGCAACTGGTCCGCCGTGGCGTGCACCTGGTCCGGGGAGCGCTTCAGGATCGCCGCCGCGAGCTCCGGGGCGATGACCGAGAAGTAGCTGTCGGCGGTGACATGGGTGTTGCCCGGAGCGGCCAGGGCCAGCGCGCCGCCCGAACCGCCCTCACCGATCACCAGGGTCGTGACGGGGACCCGGGCGGCCGCGATCGCCGCGAACGCGTCAGCGATGGCCGCGCCCGCACCGGCCCGTTCCGCCTCGGCGTCGTTGGCGGCGCCCGGGGTGTCGACCAGGGTGAGGACCGGGACGCCGAGCCGGTCGGCCAGCCTGATCACCCGGGCCGCCGTGCGGTAGCCGGCCGGGCGGGTCGGGGTGCCGCACTGGGCGACGTACGCGACGGGCCGCCCCTCGCGCAGCCCGAAGCCGCAGAGCAGCCCGGGGTCCGTGCCCCCGCAGCGGTCCCCGTGCAGCGGGAGCCGTATCCCGAAGTAGGCGTCCAGATACGCCTCGGCGCGCGGCCGCGACGCGGACCGGGCCCGGAGCACCGCGTCCCAGCCGGTCCGGGGCGGCCCGGTCGTGGAGAGGCCCGCCGGGACCGGCGCGGCCGCCGGCACG
>CBRG010000307.1 GCA_000470535.1 Streptomyces sp. AW19M42 | reverse complement strand
TGCTCGCGGAGCTCCAGCGCGAGTACAACATGGGCCTGATCCTGATCACGCACGACCTGGGTGTCGTCGCGGACGTCGCGGACAAGATCGCCGTGATGTACGCGGGCCGGATCGTCGAGACCGCCCCGGTCCACGAGATCTACAAGCGTCCGGCGCACCCCTACACCAAGGGCCTGCTGGAATCGATCCCGCGCCTTGACCAGAAGGGCCAGGAGCTCTTCGCGATCAAGGGCCTGCCGCCCAACCTGCTCCACGTGCCGTCGGGCTGTGCCTTCAACCCGCGCTGCACCATGGCGCAGGACATCTGCCGTACGGACATCCCGGCCCTGGCCCCGGTGACCGAGCAGGACGGCGCCGATCTGGTCGGACGCGGCAGCGCCTGCCACTTCTGGAAGGAGACGATCCATGGCTGACATGAAGAAGGAGCCCGTGGACGCCACCCCGAACGTCACCGAAGTGGAGACGGTCGACGCGGTCACCGAGGCGGAGGCCGTAGCCGCCATCGACGCCCCCGTGTCGCAGGGGGAACCGATCCTCCAGGTCCGCAACCTGGTCAAGCACTTCCCGCTGACCCAGGGCATCCTGTTCAAGAAGCAGGTCGGGGCCGTCAAGGCGGTGGACGGGATCTCGTTCGACCTCTACGCGGGCGAGACGCTCGGCATCGTGGGCGAGTCCGGCTGTGGCAAGTCCACCGTCGCCAAGCTCCTGATGACCCTGGAGCAGGCCACCGCCGGCGAGGTCTTCTTCAAGGGCCAGGACATCACCAAGCTGTCCGGGCGCGCGTTGAAGGCGGTGCGCCGCAACATCCAGATGGTGTTCCAGGACCCGTACACCTCGCTGAACCCGCGGATGACGGTGGGCGATATCATCGGGGAGCCGTACGAGATCCACCCCGAGGTGGCTCCTAAGGGCGACCGCCGGCGCAAGGTCCAGGAGCTCCTGGACGTCGTCGGTCTCAACCCGGAGTACATCAACCGCTATCCGCACCAGTTCTCCGGCGGCCAGCGCCAGCGCATCGGGATCGCCCGCGGCCTCGCGCTCAACCCCGAGATCATCATCTGCGACGAACCGGTCTCCGCGCTCGACGTGTCGGTGCAGGCGCAGGTCATCAACCTGATGGAGAAGCTCCAGGACGAGTTCAACCTCTCCTACCTCTTCATCGCGCACGACCTGTCGATCGTCCGGCACATCTCGGACCGGGTCGGTGTCATGTACCTCGGCAAGATGGCCGAGATCGGTACGGACACGCAGATCTACGACCACCCGACGCACCCCTACACCCAGGCGCTGCTGTCGGCGGTCCCGGTTCCGGACCCGGAGGCCCGTGAGGGCCGCGACCGGATCATCCTCTCCGGGGACGTCCCCTCGCCGGCCAACCCGCCGTCGGGCTGCCGCTTCCGCACCCGCTGCTGGAAGGCCGAGGCCAAGTGCGCGCAGGAGATGCCGCTGCTGGCCATCCCCGAGCGCTTCAAGACCTCCACGACGCCGGCCGCGCACGAGTCGGCCTGCCACTTCGCGGAGGAGAAGGACGTGGTCGGCGCGGCGGCCTCGTAACCGTCCGCCCACCGCACCCAGGGCAGCAGAAGGCGCCCGGAACCGATCGGTTCCGGGCGCCTTTCCCGTATTCCCGGAAACCGGGCGCGCAGGTGGCTCGGGTCAATGGGCCGACGTGCTCGGTTCCCTGGGCCGGGGAATCCCCGCGGACACGGACGGACCGGTCGGGTACGTCGTCCACGGGGCTCCCCCGGGGCCGCGGTGAGGGGTGTCAGCCGCGGGCCTTGGGGTCTTCGCCGGTCTTCTTGTCGAGCCTCGGCGCCTCGGGCTCCGTACGCGCCTTCGGGACGGCCGAGACGGTACCCGACTCCTCGGGGTAGTGGCAGGCCGTCAGGTGGCCCTCCCGGCTGCCCTCGATCCGGACCAGCGGCGGCGTCTCGCTCGCGCACTTGTCCGTCGCCTTCCAGCAGCGGGTGCGGAAGCGGCAGCCCGACGGCGGGTTGACCGGGGAGGGCACGTCGCCCGTCAGCCGGATGCGGTCGCGGGCCGGCACGTCGTCGGCGGTGGCCTCGGGGACGGCGGAGAGCAGGGCCTTGGTGTACGGGTGGCGCGGGTTTCCGTACAGGTCGTCGCGGTCGGCGATCTCCACGATCCGGCCCAGGTACATGACGGCGACGCGCTGCGAGAAGTGGCGGACGATCGCCAGGTCGTGGGCGATGAAGAGGAACGCGATGCCCAGTTCCTTCTGCAGCTTCTGCAGCAGGTTCACCACCTGGGCCTGGATCGACACGTCCAGCGCGGAGACCGGCTCGTCGGCCACGATCAGCTTCGGCTCCAGGGCCAGCGCGCGGGCCACCCCGATGCGCTGGCGCTGGCCGCCGGAGAACTCGTGCGGGAAGCGGTTGTAGTGCTCCGGGTTGAGCCCGACGATCTCCAGGAGCTCACGGACCCGGGCCTCCCGGCCGCCGGCCGGGTCGACGTCGTTGATCTCCATCGGCGCCGTGATGATCTTGCCGACCGTCTGGCGCGGGTTCAGCGACGCGTACGGGTCCTGGAAGATCATCTGGATCTCGGGCCGGATCGGGGCCAGCTGCTTGCGCGAGGCGTGGCTGATGTCCTGCCCGCGGTAGGTGATCCGGCCGCCGGTCGGCTCCAGCAGGCGGGTGATCAGCCGGCCCGTCGTCGATTTGCCGCAGCCGGACTCACCGACCAGGCCGAGGCTCTCGCCCGCGGCGACCGAGAAGTCCAGTCCGTCCACGGCCTGGACCGCGCCGACCGTCCGCCGGATCGGAAAGCCGCCCTTGATCGGGAAGTACTTGGTGAGTCCGGAGACGTCAAGGAGGGGATCGGTGCTGCTCATAGGAGGGAAGTCCCGTCTCTCTTGTACGTCAGTGGGTCCGGGCACCGGCGAAGTCCGCGAAGAACTCCACGCGCTGTTCGGGCGTCAGGTGGCAGGCGGCCCCGCGACCGGCGGTCAGCTCCAGCGGAGGCTGCTCGGTCGAGCAGCGGTTGCCACCGACCCGCTCGGTGAACGAGCACCGCGGGTGGAAGCGGCAGCCGGTCGGCGGGTTGAGGAGGCTGGGCGGCGACCCGGGGATCGGCGACAGCGGTACGTCCACCGGCCCCTCCAGGCTCGGCATCGACCCCAGCAGGCCCCAGGTGTAAGGGTGCTGGGGCGCCCGCAGCACCTCCTTCTTCGTACCGCGCTCCACGCACCGGCCGCCGTACATCACCAGCACGTCATCCGCGATGTCGGCGATGACGCCGAGGTCGTGGGTGATGAAGATGATCGAGGTGCCGGTCTCCTGCTGGAGGTCCTTGAGCAGGTCCATGATCTGGGCCTGCACGGTGACGTCGAGGGCCGTCGTCGGCTCGTCCGCCACCAGCAGCGCGGGGTTGCAGACCAGCGCCATGGCGATCATCGCGCGCTGGCGCATACCGCCGGAGAACTGGTGCGGGTAGTCGTCGACGCGCAGGTTCGGCTGCGGGATGCCGACCTTGGTGAGCATCTCCACGGACCGCGCCCGCGCCTCGCGCTTGGACGCCCCGGTGTGCTTGCGGTACGTCTCACCGATCTGCTTGCCGATGGTGTGGTACGGCGAGAGCGAGGCCAGCGCGTCCTGGAAGATCATGGCCATCTTGTTGCCGCGCAGGCGCTCCAGCTCCCGCTCCGAGGCGGCCAGCAGGTCCTGCCCGTCGAGCAGGATCTCGCCCTCGATCTCGGTGTGGTCGGGGTGGTGCAGACCGAGGATCGAGAGGTTGGTGACGGACTTGCCGGAACCGGACTCACCGACGATGCCGAGGGTCTTGCCGTGCTCGACGTCGAAGGACAGCCCGTCGACGGCCTTGACCATGCCGTCTTCGGTGGAGAAGTGCACGCGCAGATCGCGTACGGAGAGGAAGGGGGTGCTCACTGGATCTCTCCCTAGGCGAGGCGGACGCGTGGGTCGATGAGGGCGTAGACGGCGTCCACGACGATGTTGAGGAGCACGATCGCGACCGCGGCCACCATCATCACGCCGAGGAGCGTCGGCAGGTCGTTGGTCGACACGGCCTTGACCGAGAGAGTACCGATGCCCTGGAGGCTGAAGACCTTCTCGGTGATGATCGCTCCGCCGAGGAGCACACCGAGGTCGAGACCGAAGATGGTGACGATGGGGCCCATGGCCCCGCGCCAGGCGAATCTGAAGAACACGGTCCGGCGGGAGAGGCCCTTGGCGCGAGCCGTCCGGACGTAGTCCTCGCTCATCGACTCCACCAGCTGCGACCGTGACATACGGGTGTAGTTGGCCGTGAAGATGACCGAGAGCACCAGCCAGGGCAGCAGCAGGCCCGAGAACCACGCACCGGGGTTCTCGGTCAGCGGCGTGTAGCTGGGCCGGTCCAGCAGGTGCAGCTGGTCGGTGAGGAAGTACATGGCGAGCACGCCGACGATGTAGATCTGCATCGAGGAGGCGATCAGCGAGGCGGAGGACGCGACCTTGTCGAGCGGCTTGCCCTGCTTGACGGCCGCGAGCATGCCGGCTCCGACGCCGAAGACGACGAAGACGAAGGCGCTGCCGACGGAGAGCGACAGAGTCGTCGGGAACCGGTCGATGATGGTGCCGAAGACGGGCTCGCGGTTGATGAACGAGTACCCCAGGCAGGGGGCCGGACAGTGCCCGTAGGACACGTAGTCACGCCCGACGAAGATCCCTTGCAGCCAGTGCCAGTACTGCACCGGTATCGAGTCGGCGATCCCCAGGTTGTGCCGCACCAGCGCGAGTGTCTCGGGCGTGCAGACCTTGCCGCAGGCGACCCGGGCGGGGTCGCGAGGGGCGGCGTAGAAGAGGTAGAAGACCAGGGCGCTGATGATCAGCAGGATGACCGCGGCGCCGAGAGTACGGCGGAGGAGGAAGCGCAGCATGGCAGTTGGATTTCCTGACGGATGCCGAGGGGTAGGAGGGACACGGGCGGCTCTTCACCGGAGAGCCGCCCGCGCCCCGCAGGGGCCGTTCGTCAGGCCTTGACGTACGTCTTGTAGATGATCGTCGCGGAGAACTGCGGGTCCATCATGGCGCCGCCGACCTTGGAGCCGTACAGGTAGAAACGGCGCTGGAAGGTCTCCGGGATGACCGGGACGACCTCGTCCATGATCCGCTTGTCGAGTGCGGTCCAGGCGGCACCGGCCGCCTTCTGGTCGGCGACGACGACGTTCTTCTTGATGGCCGCGTCGATCCAGTCGACCTTGACCTGGGAGACGTTGTTCTGGCCGTTGCCGATGTTGGCGCTGTCGAACAGCGGCTGGATCATCGTGTAGGCCGTCGGCCAGTCCGGGGACCAGCCGAACCACATGACGTCGAAGCTGTTGTCGACCTGCTGGATCTGGTCGTAGTACGAGGTCGAGTCGACGGGCTTGATGACCGGCTTGAAGCCCGCGGCCTTGAGCGCGTTCTCGACGACGACGGCCGTCTTGTCGTAGGTGGGGCTCTGCGGGTAGGTGTAGACGATCTTCTGGCCGAGCTTGCCGGCCTTCTTGAGGATCGCCTTGGCCGCCGCGGCGTCACCCTTGGGCGTCTTCAGCTTGCCGTAGAAGTCGAACTCCTTGCGGCCCAGGATGTCGGGGCTGAGGATCGTGGTCGCGTAGTCGCCCGCGGACGGTCCGCCGTAGATCTTGCGGATCTGCTCCAGCGGCCAGGCGGTGTTGAGCGCCTTGCGCACCTCGACGTCCGTGATGCGCTTGCAGTTGATCGCGTAGTAGTACGTGCCGGTGAGCAGGCCGTTGAAGGTCCGCTTCTTCAGCTCCGGGTCGGTGAGCACCTTCTGCATGCGCTCGGCCGGCACGGACTTGTAGATGGAGATCATCTGCTGGTCCTTGCCCTGGTCCGCGATGAAGCGGTCCGCGGACTCCAGCGAGGTGGGGCCGAACTCGAACTCGAAGGTGTCCGGGTAGGCGTTGCGGATCGGGTCCGTCGCCGGGTCCCAGTGCTTGTTGCGCGTCAGCGTCATCGACTTGTCGACGGTGCGGTGCTTGACGATGTACGGACCACAGGAGGCGGGCTGCTTGTCGTACTTCTCCTTGGTGTCCAGCTTCACCGGCGTCGCCGAGTAGCAGCTCATGGCCAGGGTGAAGTTGAAGTCCGGACGCGCCTCGGCCAGCTTGAAGGTGATCGTCTTCTTGGCCTTGTCGATGACGAGTGACTCCAGGTGCTTGCCCTTGTACGGGCCCTCGTAGCCCTTGCGCCAGTCACCCTTGCCGGTGAGCGCCTGCTGCACGTAGGCGGCACCCTCGGTGATGAACGGCGCCCAGGCCCGCTCGATGCCGTGGCGGACGTCCTCGACGGTCAGCTCGCTGCCGTCCTGCCACTTGAGCCCGTCCTTCAGCGTGAAGGTCCAGGTCTTGTTGTCGGCGGACGCCGTGCCGACATCGGTGGCGAGGTCGCCGACGAGGGTCATCCCGCCCTTCTCGTCGACCTTGTAGCCGGTGAGGCCGCGCGCGAACATCGCGGCGCCGCTGGAGTTGAACGCGAAGTAGATGCGCTGCGGGTCGAGGTGGGAGAAGTCGTCCTCGGAGATGCCGTAGATCGTCCCGCCCTTCTTGGCGCCGGCGATCTCGGCGGCGGGACCCTTCGAGTCCTCCGCGGTACCGATCTTGACGGTCGCGCCGGTGTACTCGGTCGCGCCGGTGTCCGGCGAGCCCTTGCCACCGCCGCCGCCCGAGTCGCCACTGCTGCACGCGGAGAGTACGAGAGAGCCGCCCGCCGCGACGGATGTGGCGATGACGAAGTTTCTGCGGGAGAGAGACATGGCAACCTGCCCTGGTCGGTGAGGAGTCGAATGATCCGGCGGAGCCCCGTCGCTCCGGTCCGGGGGCGGAACTGTCAGCGCTTGGTCTTGGGGTCGAGAGCGTCCCGGACCGAGTCGCCGAGAAGGTTGAACGCGAGGACGAAGACCACCATCGAGATTCCGGGGAAGAGCATGAAGGTGATGTCGTCCTGGTAGACGTCGGCGCCGCGTTGGAGCATCACGCCCCAGTCGGGTGTCTTCGCCGTCAGTCCGACCCCGAGGAACGCGAGTCCGGCTTCGGCGCTCACGAACATGGGGAGAGCGAGGGTCGCCTGGATCAGGATCGGCGTCCACAGGTTGGGCAGCAGTTCCTTGAAGATGATCCGTGCGGGTGAGGCTCCGGTCACCTTGGCGGCCTCGACGAACTCCCTTTCGCGCAGGGCCAGTACCTCGCCGCGCAGGAGCCGAGCGATGGACGCCCAGCCGAAGGCCGTCATGACCAGGATGAGGCTCGTGACGGTGAGCCAGACAGGGGTGGCCTCCTCGGGGGAGACCAGGATCGAGATGAGCACCGGCCAGAACGCGATGAAGAACAGCGTCGAGGGAAAGGCCAGCAGGATGTCGATGACCCGGCCGATGAAGTAGTCGGTCTTCCCGCCCAGGTAGCCGGCGGTCACGCCGATCACGATGCCGAGGAGGGTCACCAGGAGTGTCGTCACGCCCGCGATGAACAGCGAGTTGCGGATGCCGTAGGTGAGGAACGTGAAGAGGTCACGGCCCAGCTGGGGCTCGATGCCGAACCAGAAGTCGCCGCTGATGCCGCCGTTCGGCTTGATGGGAAAGCCGAAGTCGTTGAGCAGGCCGTCCTGGTTCTGCCCGTAGGTCGTGTACGGGTCCTTGCCGTAGACCTTTGAGATCAGGGGCGCGCAGATGGCGACCAGGAAGAAGAAGATGACCACATAGGCCGAAATGACCCCGGACCGGTCGCGTTTGAAGCGCCGCCAGGCCAGCTTGCCCGGAGAACGCCCGTCACCGCCCTTCAGTGCCGGGGGTTCCGGCGTTTTGTGCGGGTCCGCGTTGGTCAGCTCAAGAGGGGCTGCCGCGTTCGAGGTTGGAATCGTCATGGTGCTCCTGGCCCGGAGGGTCGAAGGACTCCGCAGGGCACACCTACGGGCTACCCGGACTTTTTCAACGCAATTCATGCAGGGTCAATGAATGGCGGACCGGCTTGAGCCGCTCTTTGGAAGCTTGACTTATGCATGACCAATTATAGGGCGTGTCATTACTCTTTCTTTGCCTTTAACAGGGGTAATTCTTGGATGAACCATCGAAAATCAGTCAATGAGTCCGATATACGGGCGGCCGTGTCTCGGAATCCGTGCATCCGGTCCGGCGGGTCCCGGGTCGATGCGCGTTCGTTGTGTCGCCGTTACCGCTTCGCCGCTCGTCAGCCGGGTCGCGGACCTTGCCGTGCGTGGCATGGCCTCGCCGAAAGTATCCGCTCGGCGCTCGCTCCCGCCGTCCGGGTGACCTCTGTAGTGCCCGGATGGCGGGGGTAAATATGCGTAAAGGTCTGTATGCGGTGATATTTGACCTGACGTAAGACGGAGCACTACGAGGAGGCACTCCATGCGCGGAGCCACACAGGCGAAGTGGGCAGCATGCGCGGTCGCCGTCGCCCTGGCGGCGACCGCCTGCGGCGGCGGGGGCGACAGTGGTGGCGGCGGTGGTGGTGCCAATGGGGTGGTGAGTTCCTCGTGGGGTGACCCGCAGAACCCGCTGGAGCCGGCCAACACCAATGAGGTGCAGGGCGGCAAGGTCCTCGACATGGTCTTCCGGGGCCTCAAGCGGTACAACCCCAAGACCGCCGCCGCCGAGGACATGCTGGCGGAGAAGATCGCCACGTCCGACTCGAAGAACTTCGCCATCACCGTCAAGGACGGCTGGACGTTCTCCAACGGCGAGAAGGTCACCGCCAAGTCCTTCGTGGACGCCTGGAACTACGGTGCGAGCCTCAAGAACAACCAGAAGAACGCCTACTTCTTCGGCCAGATCGAGGGCTACGACAAGGTGCACCCGGATTCCGGTGCCCAGGCCGCCGGGGCGATGTCCGGGCTGAAGGTCACCGGCGCCAGGACGTTCACCGTCAAGCTCAGCCAGAAGTTCTCGCTGTGGCCCGACACCCTGGGCTACGCGGCGTTCGCCCCGCTGCCCCAGGGCTTCTTCGACGACCACGCGGCCTGGCTGAAGAAGCCGGTCGGCAACGGCCCGTACACCATCAAGTCGTACACCAAGGGCTCGCAGATGTCCCTGCGCAAGTGGGACAAGTACCCGGGTGCCGACAAGGCGCAGAACGGTGGTATCGACCTCAAGGTCTACACCGACAACAACACCGCCTACACCGACCTGGTGGCCGGCAACCTCGACCTGGTGGACGACGTCCCCGCCGCGCAGCTCAAGAACGTCAAGGCGGACCTCGGCGACCGCTACATCAACACCCCGGCCGGCATCATCCAGACCCTGGCCTTCCCGTTCTACGACAAGGCGTGGGACAAGGCGGACAGCGACAAGGTGCGCAAGGGCCTCTCCATGGCCATCAACCGCAAGCAGATCACCGAGACGATCTTCAACAAGACGCGGACTCCCGCCACGGACTGGACCTCGCCGGTGCTGGGTGCGGCGGGCGGCTACCAGGCGGGCTTCTGCGGCAAGCTGTGCGACTACAACCCGGCCGAGGCCAAGAAGATGATCTCGGAGGGCGGTGGCATCCCCGGCGGCCAGGTGAAGATCGGCTACAACGCCGACACGGGCAGCCACAAGGACTGGGTGGACGCGGTCTGCAACAGCATCAACAACGCGCTCGACAACGACAAGGCCTGCGTGGGCAGCCCGACGGGCACCTTCGCGGACTTCCGCAACAAGATCACCCAGAAGAAGATGACCGGTCCTTTCCGTGCGGGCTGGCAGATGGACTACCCGCTCATCCAGAACTTCCTGCAACCGCTCTACTACACCAACGCCTCCTCCAACGACGGGAAGTGGACGGACAAGAAGTTCGACGACCTGGTCAACCGGGCCAACGCCGAGTCCGACAAGGCCAAGGCGGTCAAGACCTTCAAGGACGCCGAAGCGGTGGTCCGGGACACCATGGCGGCCATTCCCCTCTGGTACCAGAACGGCAGTGCCGGCTACTCCACGAACGTCTCGAACGTCGCGCTGAACCCGTTCAGCGTGCCGGTCTACAGCGAGATCAAGGTCAAGTGACCCCGTAGCAGCCGTCTCGGCCCGGCACCCCGCGAGGGGGTGCCGGGCCGCGGTGCGTTCCGTCGGTCCCGGCACCCGTCACACGTTTGGCCCCTTCCGGCCCATCCGTGTTCCCGTGAGGGCGCACAGAAGGTGCTATTTCATGTGAAATGGGATGTCATTTGGTTTACGGCAACAGGGAGGTGACTGCGCGATGCAGCCGTTCGACAGGTCCCGATCCGCCCCGGAGCGAGCGACGGCCGGAGTCCACTGCCCGATCGATGTGCGGAGGGTGACATGGGGCGTTATGTGATCCGTCGTCTGCTCCAGATGATTCCGGTCTTCATCGGAGCCACGCTGCTGCTCTTCCTGATGGTCAACGTGATGGGCGACCCGATCGCGGGCCTCTGCGGCGACCGGCAGTGCGACCCGACGACGGCCGCCCAGCTGCAGAAGGAATTCGGCCTGGACAAGCCCGTCTGGCAGCAATACCTGACCTACATGGGCAACGTGTTCACCGGCGACTTCGGTACCGCCTTCAACGGACAGAAGGTCACCGAGCTGATGGCGTCCGCCTATCCGGTCACCCTGCGACTGACCATCGTCGCGATCCTGTTCGAGATCATCGTGGGCGTCACGCTCGGCGTCATCAGCGGACTCCGGCGGGGCCGCGTCGTCGACAACTCGGTCCTGGTCGCGACGCTCGTCGTGATCGCGATCCCCACCTTCGTCACCGGCTACGTACTCCAGTACCTGCTTGGGGTGAAGTGGTCCGTCATCTCCCCGACGGTGTCCTCGGAAGCGCCGTTCGACGAGCTCATCCTGCCCGGCCTGGTGCTCGCCTCGGTCTCCCTGGCCTACGTCACCCGCCTCACCCGGACCTCTATCGCGGAGAACTCCCGCGCCGACTACGTGCGCACGGCCGTGGCGAAGGGACTGCCCAGGCGCCGCGTCATCGTGCGCCACCTGCTGCGCAACTCACTGATCCCGGTCGTCACCTTCATCGGTACGGACATCGGCGCGCTGATGGGCGGTGCGATCGTCACCGAACGCATCTTCAACATCCATGGCGTCGGATACCAGATCTACCAGGGCATCCTGCGGCAGAACACCCAGACCGTGGTCGGCTTCGCGACCATCCTGGTGCTGGTCTTCCTCATCGCGAATCTGGTCGTCGACCTCCTGTACTCCGTACTCGACCCGAGGATCCGTTATGCCTGAACCTCAGCCCGAGCCCCAGAACGCGATCGCCGGGACCGGTGCCGGCGGAGCGGCGGACCTGGCCATGAGCGAGGGCACCACGCTGGAGGGCACGCCGGAGGGCCCGGAGGGCGGGGCGCCCAGGGAACGGGCCGGGAGCCTGTGGGCCGACGCCTGGCGCGACCTGCGGCGCAACCCCGTCTTCATCGCCTCGGCCCTGATCATCGTCTTCCTGGTCATCATCTCGATCTGGCCCTCGCTGATCGCGTCCGGCAACCCGCTCAAGTGCGACCTCGCCAAGGCGCAGCAGGGCTCCCAGCCGGGCCACCCCATGGGGTTCAACGCGCAGGGCTGCGACGTCTACACCCGGGTCGTCTACGGGGCGCGGGCCTCCGTCACCGTCGGCGTCTGCGCCACGCTCGGCGTGGCGCTGCTCGGCGGGCTGCTCGGCGGACTCGCGGGCTTCTTCGGCGGGGCCTCGGACGCCATCCTCTCGCGCGTCACGGACATCTTCTTCGCCATTCCCGTGGTGCTCGGCGGTCTGGTCCTGCTCTCCGTGGTCACCAGCAACACCGTCTGGCCCGTCATCGGCTTCATGGTCCTGCTCGGCTGGCCGCAGATCTCCAGGATCGCCCGCGGCGCGGTGATCACCGCGAAGCAGCACGACTACGTCCAGGCGGCGCGCGCCCTCGGAGCGTCCAACTCCCGCATGCTGCTCCGGCACGTCGCCCCCAACGCCGTGGCGCCCGTCATCGTGGTCGCCACCATCGCGCTGGGCACGTACATCGCGCTGGAGGCGACGCTCTCCTACCTCGGCGTCGGACTGAAGCCCCCCACGGTCAGCTGGGGCATCGACATCTCGTCCGCCTCGCAGAACATCCGCAACGCCCCGCACATGCTCCTCTGGCCGGCCGGCGCGCTGGCGGTCACCGTGCTCGCGTTCATCATGCTCGGCGACGCGGTGCGCGACGCCCTCGATCCCAAGCTGCGCTGAGGAGTCCGCTGCCATGTTGCTCGAAGTGCGCGATCTGCACGTGGAGTTCCACACCCGGGACGGGGTCGCCAAGGCCGTCAACGGGGTCAACTACTCGGTGTCCGAGGGTGAGACGCTCGCCGTGCTCGGTGAGTCCGGCTCCGGCAAGTCGGTCACCGCACAGGCGATCATGGGCATCCTCGACATGCCACCGGGAAAGATCAGCGGCGGCGAGATCCTCTTCAAGGACCGCGACCTGCTCAAGCTGAAGAAGGAGGAGCGCCGGAAGATCCGCGGCCAGGAGATGGCCATGATCTTCCAGGACGCGCTCTCCTCCCTCAACCCCGTGCTGACAGTGGGGGAGCAGCTCGGAGAGATGTTCGTGGTGCACCGGGGGGCGTCCCGCAAGGACGCGAAGGCCAAGGCCGTCGAGCTGATGGACCGGGTCCGCATCCCGGCCGCCAAGGAACGCGTCGGCAACTACCCGCACCAGTTCTCCGGCGGCATGCGCCAGCGCATCATGATCGCGATGGCGCTGGCCCTGGAGCCCTCGCTGATCATCGCGGACGAGCCCACCACCGCGCTCGACGTCACCGTCCAGGCCCAGGTGATGGACCTGCTCGCGGAGCTCCAGCGCGAACTGAACATGGGCCTGATCCTGATCACCCACGACCTGGGCGTCGTCGCGGACGTCGCGGACAAGATCGCCGTGATGTACGCGGGCCGGATCGTGGAGACCTCACCCGTCCACGACATCTACCAGGCACCCGCGCACCCCTACACCCAGGGCCTGCTCCGCTCGATCCCGCGCCTGGACCAGAAGGGCCGGGAACTCTACGCGATCAAGGGACTGCCGCCCAACCTGCTGCACATCCCGCCCGGCTGCGCCTTCAACCCGCGTTGCCCGATGGCCCAGGACGTCTGCCGCACCGACGTACCGCCGCTGTTCGACGTGGCCGAGAACCGTCAGAGCGCCTGCTACTTCTGGAAGGAGACGCTCGATGCACGCTGATCACTCGGGGCGCAGGGAAGCGCGCCAGGAGGGCGAGGTGGCACGCGCCCTGCTGGCCAAGTCACGCGAGACGAGCGCCCAGGCGGGCAAGGAACCGATCCTGGAGGTGCGCGACCTCGTCAAGCACTACCCGCTCACCCGGGGCATCGTGATCAAGAAGCAGATCGGGGCCGTCAAGGCGGTCGACGGGGTCTCCTTCGACCTGGCGGCCGGCGAGACGCTCGGCATCGTGGGCGAGTCCGGCTGCGGGAAGTCGACCGTCGCCCGGCTGCTCGTGCATCTGGAGGACCCGACGGCCGGAATGATCCGGTACAAGGGCGAGGACATCACCAAGCTGTCCGG
>CBRG010000306.1 GCA_000470535.1 Streptomyces sp. AW19M42 | reverse complement strand
CCAGTATCGGGGCGACCCTCCGCCTTGCGATCGCACGCACCAGACGCCGCCGAGCCCGCCCTTCAGGCGGACGGCGCTACTTTCGAAACACGCCCCAGGACTCCGGGAAGTCCCGTGGCGCCGGTCCGGACGGCGGGCCACCCGCTTGGACCGGCGCCCCGTGCACCCTCCCCGCCGCCGCCGCAGGATGGAGCGATGAGGACCTCCCCTGCCCTGCGCGCCGCGGCCCTCGCCGCCACCGTGACCGTGCTGCTTCCGCTCACCGGCTGCTCGGACGGCGGTGACAAGGACGCGCCGGACCGGTCGCAGGGTTCGCCGCACCCGGCGAACGCCGCCGCCAGCCCCGGCCCGTCCGCTCTCGCCGCCCAGAAGCTGACGTGGAAACGGTGCCCCGCCCCGTCCCAGGCGGAGGGCGGCGGCGCCGCACCCTCGCCGCTGCCGGGCGGGGCCGTCTGGGAGTGCTCCGTCATGAAGGTGCCGCTCGACCACGCCAAACCCTCGGGCGACACCATCGGCCTGGCGCTCGTCCGCGCGAAGGCCATGGACCGGAAGAACCGGATCGGCTCCCTCATCTTCAACTTCGGCGGCCCCGGCGCCTCCGGCGTCGCCACCCTGCCCGCCTTCGGCACCGAGTACGACAAGCTGCGCACCCGCTACGACCTGGTGAGCTTCGACCCGCGCGGGGTCGGCCGCAGCGACGGTGTGAGGTGCGAGACCGACAAGCAGCTGGACGCCCGCTACCAGGCCGACGGGACGCCGGACGACGCCGCGGAGGAGAAGGCGTTCACCGACGGCACCAAGACGTACGCGGCCGCCTGCGAGAAGAACTCGGGCCGGGAGCTCCCCTTCGTCGGGACGACGAACGCCGCCCGCGACATGGACCTGATGCGCCAGGTGCTGGGCGACCACCAACTGCACTACTTCGGCATCTCGTACGGCACCGAACTGGGCGGTGTCTACGCGCACCTGTTCCCCAAGAACGTGGGCAGGTCGGTGCTGGACGCGGTGGTGGACCCGACCGAGGACGCCGAGCAGTCCTCGCTGGGCCAGGCCAAGGGGTTCCAGCTCGCACTGGACAACTTCGCCAAGGACTGCGCGAGGCGGGGCGACGCCTGCAAGCTGCCGGGGTCCGACGCCGACGAGGTCGAGCAGGGGATCTCCGATCTCCTGGACCGGCTGGAGAAGCGGCCCGTGTCCGGACTCGGTGCACGCAAGCTGACGCAGACACAGGCCACCACCGGCATCGCGGCGGCCCTGTACTCCAAGGAGACCTGGCCGCTGCTGGAGCAGGGCATCGACGAGGCCGACGGCGGCAGCGGCGGGCTGCTGCTGGCGCTGGCCGACTCCCTCAACGGCCGCTCCGACAAGGGCCACTACGACAACTCCGCCGCGGCCAACACGGCCATCAGCTGCGCCGACTCCAAGGAGCGGTTCACCCTGGAAGAGACCAAGGCCAGGCTCCCCCGGTTCCGCGAGGCCTCACCGGTCTTTGGTGACTACCTGGGCTGGGGTCTGATGGCGTGCGACGAATGGCCGGTGGCCGGTGTCTGGGAGCACCCCGATGTCAGCGCCCCCGGTTCGGCCCCCCAGCTGGTCATCGGCAACACCGGCGACCCGGCGACCCCCTACAAGGGTGCGAAGGCGATGGCGGAGGAGCTCGGCGAGGGCGTCGGCGTGGAGATGACGTACAAGGGCGAGGGGCACGGCGCGTACAACAGCGGCAACGCCTGCGTGCAGACGGGGGTGGGCGGCTATCTGCTGGACGGCAAGGTGCCGGCGGCCGGAACGGTCTGCGGGTAGGGCCGTCCCGGCAGCGTCCTACGATGAGCGAACTGCCGACCGGGCAGGGCGGAACAGCGGGGGACACAGGGGAGGGACACACGTGGTCTCACACGCACGGGCCGGGGCGCTGGCCGCCGCCGCGCTGCTGCTGACGGGGGCGCTCGCGGGCTGCGACGACGGTACGGACGACAAGCCCGGCAAGGCGGTGGACGGCGGTGCGGCCGGCTCACCGTCCGCCGCTGCCCCGTCCACCACGGACGGGAAGCCGGCGCGGTTCCCGGCGCTGCCCGGCTCGCTCACCTCGCAGCACCCGGACTGGAAGCGCTGCGAGGCCCCCGAGGGCGGGACCTCTCCCGGTGCGGACTGGCGCTGTGCGACGGTCCGTGTCCCGCTGGACTACGCGAAGCCGGGGGGCGACACGATCGGGATCGCGCTGATCCGCAAGGAGGCCCGCGACAAGGGCCGGCGCCTCGGCTCGATGCTGTTCGACTTCGGCGGCCCCGGCGGTTCCGGCGTCTCCATCCTGCCGCGTGCCGCCGGATCGTACGAGAAGCTCAACACCCGTTACGACCTGGTCGGCTTCGATCCGCGCGGGGTGGCCGGGAGCGCCGGGGTGCGGTGCCGCTCCGACCAGGAGCAGGAGGACGCCGGCCGGAAGGTGGACATGACTCCGGACACGGCGGCGGAGGAGGCGGCGTTCATGAAGGACGGCGCGGACTTCGGCGCCGGCTGCGAGCGCCGCTCGGGCAAGGTCCTGCCGTTCGTCGGCACGGCGAACGCCGCCCGGGACATGGACCTCATCCGCGAGGTGCTCGGTGACCGGAAGCTGACCTACTTCGGCATGTCCTACGGGACCGAGCTGGGCGGCACGTACGCGCACCTCTTCCCCGCGAGCGTGGGCCGCACCGTCCTGGACGCGGTCGTCGACCCCACGGCGGACTCCGTCGGGCACGCCCACAACCAGACGACCGGCTTCCAGCGGGCACTGGACAACTACCTCAAGGACCGTGGCCAGGACGCGAAGACGGGCACCCGGCGCATCGCCCGGCTGCTGGCGCGGATCGACAGGAAGCCGCTGCCGACCGGTACGTCCCGTGAGCTCAACGAGTCGCTGGCGATCACGGGCATCGTGATGCCGCTCTACTCCAAGGACAGCTGGCCGTTCCTGACCCAGGCGCTGGACGAGGCGGAGGGCGGCCGGGGAAGCATGCTGCTGCAGCTGGCCGACTCGTACAACAGCCGTGACGAGAAGGGCCATTACGGCACCGAGAGCCACTCGCAGCGGGCCATCTCCTGCGCGGACAGCAACGTCCGGCCGACGGTGGCCGACGCGAAGGCGCTGCTGCCCGAGTTCGAGAAGCTGTCGCCGGTCTTCGGCGCGTTCCTGGCCTGGGACACGGCGGGCTGGTGCTCCGACTGGCCGGTGAAGGGCGAGCGCGGCAATCCGGAGGCCGGCGCTCCGGGCGCCGGCCCGATCCTGGTCGTGGGGACGACCGGCGACCCGGCGACCCCGTACGAGGGTGCCCGGAAGATGGCGGACGAGCTGGGCAGGGGCGTCGGCGTACTGCTCACCAACAAGGGCGAGGGGCACGGCGCCTACGGCCGGAACACCTGTGTGACGTCCACGGTGGACACGTACTTCCTGGACGGGAAGGTCCCGGCGGACGGCAAGACCTGCTCGTAGCGGAGAACGGCGGATACGCCGAAGAGGCCGGCCCGCGTGATGCGGTCCGGCCCCTTCGAAGCGTTCTAGTACACCGGCTTCTCGGGCTCGATCTGGTTGACCCAGCCGATCACGCCGCCGCCGACGTGCACCGCGTCCGCGAAGCCCGCCGACTTGAGGACCGCGAGGACCTCGGCGCTGCGGACACCGGTCTTGCAGTGCAGCACGATGCGCTTGTCCTGCGGGAGGTCCTGGAGGGCGGTGCCCATCAGGAACTCGTTCTTCGGGATCAGCTTCGCGCCGGGGATCGAGACGATCTCGTACTCGTTCGGCTCGCGGACGTCGATGATCTCGATCTTCTCGTCCGCGTCGATCCACTCCTTGAGCTGCCTGGGAGTGATCGTGGAGCCGAGCGCCGCCTCCTGGGCCTCCTCGGACACGACGCCGCAGAAGGCCTCGTAGTCGATGAGTTCGGTGACGGTCGGGTTCTCGCCGCAGACCGCGCAGTCGGGGTCCTTGCGGACCTTGACCTGGCGGTACTGCATCTCCAGCGCGTCGTAGATCATCAGCCGGCCGACGAGCGGGTCACCGATTCCGGCGAGCAGCTTGATGGCCTCGTTGACCTGGATGGAGCCGATGGACGCGCAGAGCACGCCCAGCACCCCGCCCTCGGCGCAGGAGGGGACCATGCCGGGGGGCGGCGGCTCCGGGTAGAGGCAGCGGTAGCAGGGGCCGTGCTCGGACCAGAAGACGGACGCCTGGCCGTCGAACCGGTAGATGGAACCCCAGACGTACGGCTTGTTCAGCAGCACGGCCGCGTCGTTGACGAGATAGCGGGTGGCGAAGTTGTCCGTGCCGTCCACGATCAGGTCGTACTGGGCGAAGATGTCCATCACGTTCTCGGCTTCGAGCCGTTCCTCGTGAAGGACCACGTTCACCAGCGGGTTGATGCCCAGCACCGAGTCCTTGGCGGACTGGGCCTTGGACCGGCCGATGTCGGCCTGGCTGTGGATGATCTGGCGCTGCAGGTTCGACTCGTCGACCTCGTCGAACTCCACGATGCCGAGCGTTCCGACACCGGCGGCGGCCAGGTACATCAGTGCTGGCGAGCCGAGACCGCCGGCGCCCACACAGAGCACCTTCGCGTTCTTCAGCCGCTTCTGCCCGTCCATCCCGACATCGGGGATGATCAGGTGGCGGGAGTACCTGCGGACCTCGTCGACGGTGAGCTCAGCAGCTGGCTCGACCAGGGGTGGCAGCGACACAGGAACCTCAACAATGCAGGTGGTCGGTTTCTACGTACTTCGACTACGTACGGTTGTTCTTGCCGTAACACTGCCACGCCCCCTCTCATTCCGAGATACCAGGTCCGATCCGCGAGACAATTTCGTCCCAGTAGCTGGGCAGCGTCGCGAATGGATCGGTTTGTCCACGCCCGTGCGCCGGATCCGCCGCCCCGGTGCGGTCCGTGAAGAAGATCGTTCCGGCGCCCTGCCAGCGCGCGATCCGCATCGCCTCCTCCAGATGGCTGCGCGGGACGCCGTGGACGAAGTGCGCGAACCGGCCGGGCGGGTAGGCGGCGGTCCACTCCGCCACCTGCGACCAGCGGTAGTCGGTCCACGGGCCGCGGAAGGTGACGAGCTGGTCGGCGGCCTCCGCGTAGCCGGGGTACGGGTGGGTGTCGTGCCCGAGCACGACGTGCCCGCCGTCCCGCGCGCTGTCGCTGTCCGCCAGGAGTGCGGCGAGCGCGCTGGTGAGCCGGCGCACCGCCGGGAGTCCGGGGCGGTCGGCCGGGCACCGGCCGAGGTAGAAGCCGTCCACGCGGTACCAGTCCAGGAAGGACCGGGCGTCGGTGAGCAACTCGTCGAACGGCCGGTCCCCGAAGGCCAGATCGAGCCGGCCGAGCAGCCGGCCGGCCGACCCCCGTACGGCGTCCAGCGCCTCCTCGCCGTGCACCGCGCGTGCGCGGGCGTTGCGGAGCCGGCCGACGGCCTCCAGGCAGTGCGGGTCGGGACGGGTGCCGGGGCCGTTGTCGATGTCGAGGACGGCCCAGTGCAGCGGGGTGCCGGGGCGGGCCAGCTCGGCCCATTCGACGGGTGCGAGCAGCGGGTGCGCGTAGCCGGGGACGCCGAAGCCGAGCCGCTCTGCGCCGCTGGTGCGGCGGGCCGTGCCGCTCCTGGTCAGATACGGCACGCCGCCTCCATCCAGATGTCCGCGAGGGACTCCTCCAGATTGATCCGGGGGCGCCAGCCGAGCCGGTCCCTGGCCGTGCGCACATCGGCCTGCTGCCAGGCGCCGCAGCCGTCCGGGTAGGGCGACGGGGTCGCCGAGAGGTGCTCCATGACCGATTCGGCGGAGGTGCGGGGGGCGCCGATGGGCAGCCGGGCGGGGGGCGTGTCCAACTCGTGGAGCGCTCCGGCGTACCCGGCGACCTTGGCGAGTACGGCGGCGGCGTCACGGAGGCGCACGGCGCGGCCGGTGCCGATGTTGACGACGCCCTGGGCGGCGGAGAGCGAGGCGGCGTGCACGGCGCGCGCGACGTCGCGCACATCGACGAAGTCGCGCTGCACGCCGAGGCCGCTGAGCTTCAGCTCGCCGTCCCCGGACTGCATGGCGCGGCGCATCGCCTCCGCGAGCCGGCCGAGCGGGGAACCGGCCGGAGTGCCGGGGCCGACCGGCGAGAAGACCCGCAGCACCACCGCGTCGAGGCCAGAACCGAGGACGAGTTCGGTGGCGGCGAGCTTGCTGACGCCGTACGGGCCGCCGGGACGAGGGATGGCGTCCTCCGCGGTGGACGAGCCGGGCTGCGAGGGGCCGTACTCCGAGGAGCAGCCGACCTGGACCAGCCGGGCGGTGCAGCCGCTGCGCCGCATCGCCTCGCAGACGGTGGCGACGGCGACGGTGTTGTGGCGGGTCAGGTCGCGCGCCCCGCCTCGGGTGGCGCCCGCGCAGTTGACGACGACTCCGGGGTGGACGGCGTCCAGGAAGCGGGTAAGGGCTCCCGGGCTGCCGCTGGCGAGGTCGAACCGTACGTCGGCGTCGTCACCGCGGCCGAGCGCCGTGAGGTGGACGGCCGGGTCGGCGAGCAGCCGGTCGGCGACGAACCGGCCGAGGAATCCGTTGGCTCCGAGCAGCAGCACCCTCATCGTGCGCCCCCTGGGTGCCGACGGCGGGCTGCCGGTGCGAGGTATTGGGGGGTCATGTCCGGTGTCTCCTTGAGGCAGTTGCGTACGGTGCGGGAAGGGACCCGCGGCGTCGGCTCCGCGGGGTGTCTGTGGTGCGTCGTGGTGTGCGTCAGGCGGCGGTGTGGGCGGAGGCTCGGGAGAGCGCGACGGTGGCGGTGGTCAGCAGGCCGAGCGCGGCAGCGCCGCAGGCCACGGCGGGTACGGCTCCGGCGCCCGCCGTCGCCACGAGGGCGT
>CBRG010000305.1 GCA_000470535.1 Streptomyces sp. AW19M42 | reverse complement strand
CGGCAGCGGGCGCCCGGCCGGCCGGCCGTCACGGGGGCCCGGGGGCCGGGACGCGGCCAGCAGTTCGGTGAACGCGGCGGCGGCGCCGGTCAGTTCGACACGGGAGAAGACCGCGAGCGGGCGGGACCACGGCGGGTCGACGGTGAGCACCGCGCAGTCCTCCCCGACCGCACCGCGCACGACATGCGCGGCGGCGGTCGCGATTTCCACGCCGGCGGCGGCCATCCGTACCGCGGTCGAGGTGTGCTCGGTCCGCACCGCCGTACGCGGTACGAAGCCTGCTTCGGCGCAGACCCAGTCCAGGAACGGCCGCCCGCGCACGACGGCCTCCACAGGGCGGGATGGTGAGGTGGTCGCGGAGCGGGACGGCCGGGTCCTGGGCGTCCATCTCGTCGGGCCGCACGTCTCCGAGATGATCGCGGAGAGCCAGTTGATCGTCGGCTGGGACGCCGAACCGTCCGACGTCGCCCACCATGTGCACCCGCACCCGACGCTCTCGGAGGCGGTCGGCGAGGCCTTCCTGACCCTGGCCGGCCGGGGGCTGCACCAGCAGGCGTGAGGTACTCCTCTGACCCTCTGGGCTGTCCCGCAATCCCTGGTGGATCAGCGCGCGGCGTCAGATGTGGTGCGTCGCCAGGCGGAGGGACGTCCGCATGCTGAACGTATTCGGCGTTCCGGCAACGCGGCGAGGTGCCGTAGCCGGCGTCGCGCGCCCGCCGGGGATTGCGGGACAGACCTCAGGCGGGCGGCCTGAGCGCGGGGGCGGAGAGCCGGAACATCATCGTGCCGAAGCTCACCTGGTCACCCTCGCGCACCGAGACCGTCCCCGTGACGCGCTGGCCGTTGACGCAGGTGCCGTTGGTCGAACCCAGGTCGCGCAGCAGCCACCGGCCGCCGTGCACGGTGAGTTCGGCGTGCATCCGGGAGACGGTCTCGTGGCTGAGGCGCAGCCCGTTGCCCGGGTCCCGGCCGATGAGCAGGGGGTACGGGCTCGGCGCCGGCAGCAGCAGCTTGGGCAGCCGCTCCGCCCACCAGGCCCTGCGCACCCGGCCGGGAAAGCCGGAGACCCCGCTGACGACCCGGATCAGCTGCCGCGACAGGCGGCCCCCGGTGTCCAGATCGGCGGTGAGCGCCGCCAGCTCCTCCGAGCGGTTCGCGGTCAGGGCCAGTTCCATGCGCCGTACGAAGGTGTCGTGGGAGAGCCTTCCCTGCGCCGCGCCTTCTCTGAGCACGCCGAGAACACGGTCGCGCTGGGCGTCGGACACCCGCGCGGGATACGTGTGGAACTCGAAGGAGGACGTCACAGGGACAAGTGTCGGGCCGATGGCCCCAACGTGTCCAGAACGGCCGCCCCTTCCTCGCTCCTGACCTGCGCGGGCGGGCCGGCCGGGGGCTCTCGTGCACCCCCCACCGGGATAATCACAGGCGCCCGGAGCGGGACGTTGCTACCGTCTGCCGCCGTGCCGCCCCGACGACCGCCGGGGCGCTCCCGCGTAGTTCCTGGAGACTTTGTGCCCGCTGCACCACTCGAACTGAACATCCGTCCGCTCGCCGGCCCGCAGGAGCTGGATCTCTTCCGCCGGCTGCCGTACGTCCTGGACCACGAGCTGGCGGACGACCTCGGCTCCGGCCGGCGCCGCCCGGAGTGGATGTGGATGGCTCTGCGGGGCGAGCGGGTGGTGGCACGGATCGCGTGGTGGAGCCAGGACGGCAAGGTGCCGCTGTTCCTCGACTTCTTCGACCTCGACGACACCCTGCCCGAGCCTGAGCGCGGTGAGGTGGGCCTGCGGCTGCTGGAGACGGCGAGCGCGGCGGTGCTGCCCGCCGGTGGCCCGCGTCCCGAGTACGGACGGTTCGTCCCGCCCGACTGGCGAGAGGACCCGGTGGTCCGTGATGTCGTCGAGGCCCGGATCCGGGTCATGGAGCGCAGCGGTGCCCGGATGCTGGTCGAGCGGCTGCGCCTGGAGTGGCGCGCGGGTACCCCGGTGCCCGCCGACAGCGGCCGGCTGCGGTTCCGCCCGGTCGCCGGACGCGAGGACCTCCTCGCGTTGATGGCTCCCGTGATGGAGGGCACCCTCGACGCACACGGTCAGCAGGACCTGGCCTCCGGCCTGTCCCCGCTCCGGGCCGCGGAGAAGCACTACGACGAGGAGCTCGCCCGCTACACCACGCCGCAGGAGTGGTGGCGTGTCGCGGAGCTGCCGGACGGCGAACCGGTGGGCTTCGTGATCCCGGCGCGCAACAGCTACAACCCGATCATCGCGTACATCGGTGTACTGCCGGCGCACCGAGGCCACGGCTACATCGACGACCTCCTCACCGAGGGGACCCGGGTGCTCGCCGGGCAGGACGGGGTGGAGCGGATCCGGGCCGCGACGGACCTCGGCAACGTACCGATGGCGAAGTCCTTCGAGCGGCTGGGGTACGTCAACTTCGAGCGCGCGTTCGACATGGTGTGGGACTGACGGACCGGGTGCTCCCGCGGGCTGTCCTACGCTGGGCGTGATCGCTTGGAGGAGCGCATGGAACGCAACAGCGTCGACGAGGGCTTCGTCCGCGCTCTGGTCCGGGGCCGCCACCCGGACCTGGCCAATCTGGAGATCCGGCGGGTCGCCTCTGGCTGGGACAACCAGCTCTGGCGGCTCGGGGACGAGCTGGTCGTCCGGCTGCCGATGACCGAGCGCGCTCCTGACCTGCTGCGCAAGGAGTTCCGGTGGCTCCCGGAGCTCGCCGGGCAGCTGCCGCTGCCCGTGCCGACGCCCCTGTTCCTGAACGAGCCGGACGCGCTCTTCCCCCGGCCGTGGTCCCTCGTGAGCTGGGTTCCGGGCGAACCGGCGGACGGCGTCGAGGTCACCGACGCCGGCCGGTCGGTGGCGAACCTCGCGGAGTTCCTCCGCGCCCTGCACCGGCCGGCGCCGGCCGACGCCCCCACGGACCCGGGGCGCGGCGGCTCCCTCGCCACGGTCACGGACGACTTCGAGACCCTGCTCGCCGGGGTGGCGGAGGCGGTCGACGTGGCGCGCGTGCGCCGGGTGTGGGACCGGGCGGTCGCGGCGCCGCAGTGGACCGGGCCCGCGGTCTGGCTGCACGCCGATCTGCACCCCGCCAACGTCGTCGTCGCCGACGGCGCGATCTCCGGCGTCGTCGACTTCGGTGATCTCTGCGCCGGTGATCCGGCCGTCGACCTCGCCGCCGCGTGGAAGCTGCTGCCGCAGGGCTCGGACGGCGACTTCTTCGACGCGTACGGGGGGACGGACGAGGCGACCGTGCGGCGGGCCCGGGGCCGGGCCGTGCTGAAGGCCCTCGTGCTCGTCTCGGTGGGCCAGGCGTGGGACCGGGGTCTGCCCGGCGGGCAGCCGACCTGGGGCCGGGCCGGCCGTCAGGTCCTGGAGCGGGTCTTCGCCTCCGCCGCCTGAGGACGGCCGTCAGGCCCGGTCCGCGCCGGTCCGGTCGCCCGGACCGGCGCCCTGCCGCTTCTGTTCCCTGATCATGTCGCGGTACCAGGCGTAGGAGTCCTTGGGGGTGCGGCGCAGCGTCTCGTAGTCGATGTGGACCAGACCGAATCGCTTTCCGGCCCCTTCGATCCACTCGATGTTGTCGGTGAGCGACCAGGTGAAGTAGCCGCGTACGTCGACGCCCGCGTCGATGGCGGACCGCAGCGAGTTCAGATGGGCGTCGAGGAAGGCTATCCGGCGGGTGTCCTCGGCCGGTTCGTCGATGGCGCAGCCGTTCTCGGTGATGTAGAGCGGCGGGAGCCGGTCGCCGTAGCGGTCGTTGAGCTGGACGAGGGTGTCGCGCAGTCCGTCGGGGACGACGGGCCAGCCGAAGTCGGTCGTCTCGTATCCCTCGATCTGCCGTATCCCGAAGGGCAGTTCGGCAGGCATTTCGAACCCGGCGAAGGTGTCGAGGGCGGCGGCCGCGGGTGCGCCGACGAGCGTGGGGTTGTAGTAGTTGACCCCATACCAGTCGAGCGGGGTGGAGATGGTCCGCAGGTCGTCCTCGACCGGGCCGGGCATCAGCGCGGCGAAGTTCTCGTCGGGGTAGCGGCCGGTGAGGAGCGGGTCGGAGAACAGCCGGTTGGTGAGGGTGTCGTACAGGTCGGCGGCGAAGCGGTCCTCCTCGCTCTCACCGGCGGTCCAGACCGGGGAGTGCGAGACGGCGATGCCGATGTTCCCGGCGCCCGCGGCCCGCAGCGCGCGGACGGCCAGGCCATGGGCGAGGAGCTGGTGGTGGGCGGCGGGCAGCGCGTCGAAGAGGAGGGCGCGGCCGGGGGCGTGTTCGCCGAGTGCGTAGCCGAGCATGGTCACTTCGGCCGGTTCGTTGATGGTGATCCACATGGGCACGCGGTCCGCGAGGCGTTCGGCGACGACGCCGGCGTACTCGGCGAAGCGGTGGGCCGTGTCCCGGTTGAGCCAGCCGCCCGCCTCGTCCAGCGGGAGCGGGGTGTCCCAGTGGTAGAGGGTGGGGGCCGGGGTGATCCCGTGGGCGCAGAGTTCGTCGACGAGGCGGTCGTAGAAGTCGAGCCCCCGCGGGTTGACCGGCCCGCTGCCGCCGGGGACGACGCGCGGCCAGCTCACCGAGAAGCGGAAGGCGTCGGCGCCGAGACCGGCCAGCAGGGCGACGTCCTCCCGGTAGTGCCGGTGGAAGCCGGTGCCCCGCGTGGTGTCGGCGCCGTCCTTGATCCGTCCGGGCTGCGCGGCGAAGGCGTCCCAGCCGGAGGGCCCCTTGCCGTCGGTCTCTGCGGCCCCCTCGGTCTGGAACGCGGAGGCGGAGGCGCCCCAGAGGAAACCGGGCGGGAACGTCGGCACAGTCATCTCAACCTCCACAGCTGTTGGTAGGACCACCGGCAATCGGGGGCGGTCCAAGAGGGAGTGCGTATGGCAGAAGTCGGCAGGGCAGTGATCAGAACCAGACCTTAATCGCCAGTAACGGGCTCGATCCAGTGTCGTTGGTCGGTGATCGCGGCTTCTGCCGACCATGGCCCGGGGCGAGGAGACGAGGAGCGTCGCATGCTGTTCGACGTATGGGCACCGGATGCGGGGTCGGCCGCGCTGCGGCTGGACGGTGAGCTGCGGTCCATGGAGCGCGATCCCGTACGGGCGGGCTGGTGGACTGCGGAGGCGGAGGCCGGGGACGGCGACCGGTACGGCTTCGTCCTCGACGGCGGACCGGTGCGCCCCGACCCCCGCTCGCGCCGCCAGCCGGACGGGCCGGACGGTGAGAGCGCGGTCGTCGACCACTCCGCGTACGCATGGCGCTCCGACTGGGCCGGGCGCGGGCTGCCGGGCGCCGTCCTGTACGAGCTGCACGTCGGCACGTACACGGGCGAGGGCACCTTCGAGGCGGCGGCCGCACGGCTCGGGCATCTGGCCGAGTTGGGCATCACCCATGTGTCCCTGATGCCGGTCTGCCCCTTCCCCGGTGTTCACGGCTGGGGTTATGAGGGGGTGTCGCTGTGGGCGGTGCACGAGCCGTACGGCGGTCCGCAGGGACTGAAGCGCTTTGTCGACACGGCGCACGGCCTTGGGCTCGCCGTCGTCCTGGACGTGGTCCACAACCACCTGGGCCCGTCCGGCAACCATCTCCCGTCCTTCGGCCCGTACTTCACCGAGACGCACCACACCCCGTGGGGCGCGGCGGTCAATCTGGACGCCCCCGGCTCCGACGAGGTGCGGGCGTTCCTGCTGGGCAGCGCGCTCGCCTGGCTGCGCGACTACCGGCTGGACGGCCTGCGGCTCGACGCGGTCCACGCGCTGGCCGACACCCGGGCGCTGACGTTCCTGGAGGAGTTGTCGGCGGCGACCGACGCGCTCTCCGCCGAACTGGGCCGCCCGCTCTCGCTGATCGCGGAGTCCGACCTCTGCGACCCGCGCACGACGACGCCCCGTGAGTCGGGCGGCACCGGTCTGCACGCGCAGTGGAACGACGACTTCCACCACTGTCTGCACACCGCCCTCACCGGCGAGGCCCAGGGCTACTACGCGGACTTCGCCGTCGCCCCGCTGGCCGCGCTGGCGAAGACCGTGTCGGGCGCCTTCTTCCACAACGGCACGTACTCCGGCTTCAGAGGCCGTACGCACGGCCGCCCCGTCGATGTCACCCGCACCGCCGCCCACCGCTTCGTCGGCTACGCCCAGACCCACGACCAGATCGGCAACCGGGCGCTCGGGGACCGGCTCGCCGCCTCCCTCTCCCCCGGTCTGCTGGCCTGCGCGGCGGCGCTCGTGCTCACCGGTCCGTTCACACCGATGCTCTTCATGGGCGAGGAGTGGGGCGCCCGTACGCCCTGGCAGTTCTTCACCGACCACACCGACCCGGAGCTGGCAGAGGCGGTGCGCAGCGGCAGACGGCGGGAGTTCGGCGCGCACGGCTGGGCGGAGGAGGAGATCCCGGACCCGCAGGCTCCGGCCACCCGGGACCGCTCCTGCCTGGACTGGGGCGAACCGGGGCGGGAACCCCACGCCCGGCTGCACGCCTGGTACCGCGAACTGATCGCGCTGCGCCGCGCCATGCCCGACCTCTGCGACCCGGACCTGGCGACGGTGAAACCGGCGTACGACGACGAGGCGCGCTGGTTCGCCTATCGCAGGGGCGATCTGCGGATCGCGGTCAACCTGGACGAGAAGCCCGCCGCGATCCCGCTCGGCGGCGGCCGGCACCGCAGCGGCGGGGGCAGGGTGCTGGCCGCCTGGCATCCGGTCGGGGCGCCCGGGGCGGACGGCGTGCTGCACCTCCCGGCGGAGTCGTGCGTGGTGCTGGCCGACGGCTGAGGCAGCGGTACTACTCGACGATCGCCAGTTCGCGGGCGGTGGCGTTGAGACGACGGCCGCCGTCCTGCGTGACCGTGACGATGTCCTCGATCCGGACACCGAAGCGGCCCGGCAGATAGACGCCGGGTTCCACGGAGAAGCACATGCCGGGGACGAGCGGCTGCTCCTCGCCCTCGATCATGTACGGGGGCTCGTGGGTGGTGACGCCGATGCCGTGGCCCGTGCGGTGGATGAAGCGGTCGCCGTAGCCGAACCCGGTGATGACCGCGCGGGCGGCCCGGTCGACGTCCTGGCAGGCGGCGCCGGGCCGGACCGCGTCGCAGCCGGCCTGCTGCGCCTCCCGCACGATGTCGTGGACCCGCTGCTCCTGCGCGGTGGGCTCACCGACGTGGACCGTGCGGGAGGTGTCGGAGCCGTAGCCGTGCTTGAGACCGCCGAAGTCGAGCACGACCATGTCGCCGTGCTCGATGGTGCGGCTCCCCGCCTCGTGGTGCGGGTTGGCGCCGTTGGGCCCGGAGCCGACCACGGTGAAGTCGACCTGGGAGTGCCCGTACTCGGTGAGCAGCCGGGCCAGGTCGGCGGCGACCTCGGTCTCCCTGCGGCCGGAGAAACGGACCTTGAGGATCTCCTCGTACGTGGCGTCGGCGGCGGCCCCGGCCGCGGCGATCCGGTCCAGCTCGGCGGCGTCCTTCACGGCGCGCAGCATCGGCAGCGCCTCGGTGAGGGAGGCGTACGAGGTGCCGGGCAGCCGCTGCTGGAAGCTGAGCAGATGCATCGCCCAGGCGTTGTCGCTGATCCCGAACCGCCCCTTCGCGTCGAGCAGCGGCGCCGTGACGGCGTACGGGTCCTTGCCGTCCGTCCAGTCCCGCAGGGTCAGGGCGGGCGCGCCGACGGCCTTCTCCGCGTCGGGTGCCTCCAGTGCCGGTACGACCAGGACGGGGTCCTGACCTGCGGCGAGGACGAGGAGGGTGAGGCGCTCGGTGTCCGCCGGGGGCTGATACCCCGTCAGGTAGACCATGTCGGGTCCGGGTGCGACCAGCACGCCGGCGAGTCCGGCGGCGGCCGCGCTCTCGGCGGCCCGCGCCATCCGGGCCCGGTAGTCGTCGGCGGTGAACGGGACGGGCTGGTTCGGGCTGGACATGCGGGACCTCCTGGCGGTACGGAACGGCTCCCCGCATCCTGCCGGGTGCGGGGAGCCCTGCGCGAGCGGTCAGGGCCGGTGCCGGTGCGGTTCTTCGCCTTCCTCGGGGCCGGGCGCCGCCCCGAGCCGCACGATCAGGTCGGCCCGGTCCCGTCCCCGGGCGACGAGCCGGGCGTTCGCCTCGTCGGAACCGGCGACCCAGCGCTCCGCGTACGGGCGGGGCTTCCCGAACCGTACGTGCCGGTCGACGAGCCGGCGTACCCGTACCTCCTGGTCGAGCTCCAGGTACCACGCCTCGTCGAGCAGCCCGCGCACCGGCCCCCAGCCGCCCTCCGTGTGGAGCAGGTAGTTCCCCTCGGTGATGACGAGGGAGATGTCCGGGCCGACCGGCACGGACCCGGCGACCGGCTCCTCAAGCGCCCGGTCGAAGGCCGGGGCGTACACCACGGTGCCCGGTTCCGGTGCCCGCAGCCGATGGAGCAGGGCGGCGTACCCGGCGGCGTCGAAGGTGTCGGGCGCGCCCTTGCGGTCCGCCCGGCCGAGCCGTTCCAGTTCGGCCTGCGCGAGGTGGAAGCCGTCCATGGGCACGAGCACGGCGAGCGGCCCGAGGGTGTCGGCCAGTTGCGCGGCCAGGGTGGACTTCCCGGCTCCCGGCGGGCCCGCCAGGCCGAGGACACGGCGCTTCCCGGTCTGGGCGAGCCGACGCGCGCGGGCTGTCAGCCCGGTGAGGTCACTGATCTCCATGGCGGATATTGTCCCGCTACGGGCCCGGCGGCCTCCCCTTCCGTCCCGCGAGGAATCCGAGGAACCCCATGTCCCACATCGCTCTGGTCACCCTGGTCGTCCGCGACTACGACGAGGCACTCGCCTTCTACACCGACGCCCTCGGCTTCGAGCTGGTGGAGGACACAGAGCGGGGTGACGGCTCCCGCTGGGTGGTGGTGCGTCCGCGTGGCACGCAAGGCTCGGGGCTGCTGCTGGCCCGCGCCAAGGGCGAGCAGCAGGGGGCGAGCGTCGGGGCACAGACGGGCGGCCGGGTCGGCTTCTTCCTGCACACGGAGGACTTCGCGGCCGACCACGCACGCATGCAGGCGGCCGGGGTCCGGTTCCTGGAGGAGCCCCGGCACGAGGTCTACGGTTCGGTCGCGGTCTTCGAGGACCTGTACGGCAACCGCTGGGACCTGCTCCAGCCGGCGTGAGGGCCGGGGCGGCCGGCGCTCAGCGCTGAAGTCGGGCCGGAGCGCCGGCAGTGACGGCTGCGGCGGGCACGCTGTTCCCGGCCGCCCCGAGTCACATCGGAGAGTATTCGATCAACGCAGGCATGGCACGGTGATCGGTCCCCTCCATCGTCACCACAACCTCCCTGCGAGTCGCATCTCCCAGCCGCCGAACAAACGCTTCCAGGTGAGCGAAAGAAGTAGGCCCATCGACGTCGACAGGGTCAAATGTGAATTCGATCTCATCAACATCGAAGAAGTAACAGGTGAACCAAATACCGCCCACCTGCACAGCCAGCCTTGCAGATTCCTCCGGCTCGCTCTCCAGTCGACCGAACAAACTACCGACATCGGGAATCGCACCGTCATTCGATTCGGAAAGAGTCCAAGCGAACTGGACGGACCAATCCGCAGACGCCAGCCCCTCAAGCAGGTTCCGCCAGTCATTGATTGAGGCGTCCAGAATGCACACATCCCGGAGCGCCCCGTCAACCTCGAAGTCCTCGCTGCGATATCGCATACCAACACCACCCCATCCACCCATTACAGGAACCCTTCGAACGTGAGCTGACCATTTCGCCAGCTCCACCGGGCACCCCATCCATTTGCACCTGGCACCCGGAAATCGCGGGTGATGCCACCGTACTGCGCGGTGGCCGAGGTGTTCACCGTTTGCACGACTTTGGGATCTGTCAGGATATCGCGAATCATCTCATTCGCGATATCCGTCCTCTCGCTATTTGTCACCTTACCGAAGTCATAATTGTCCACATGCTTCTTACCTCGCTTTTCGATGTTCCCCGGACTTGGATCCCCGTGCTTCTGCAGCGCTCTGCCCGCGGGCGACAACTGGCCCTTCCTGATGTCGGCGGCCGCCTTGTACAGGTCGTCTGCGCCGTAGTTGCAGGGCGAAAGGCCCAGTGGGTCCGTCCACGACTGGGGAGCATGCACATACGCATGGTGGTTGTCCGCCGGTTCCAGCCCCAGCGGGTCCGGGCTGAGGTACCGGGCGGTTTCGGGATCGTAGTAGCGGAAGTGGTTGTAGTTCAGGCCGGTTTCGAGGTCGGCGTACTGGCCGGGAAAGCGGAGAGGGCAGTCCGCGGACGTGGTGTCCGTCGCAGTCGGATGGCTGGTGCCCCACAGTGTGGTGCGCCGTTGCCAGCCGAGCTCCCCGTCGGACGAGACCAGTTCAGCCGGAGTGCCGAGGGCGTCCGTGACGACGGCGTAGAAACGGGTAGTGAAGTCTGCAGCTGTTTCCTGGGCCAGTTTGGCCAGCAGTGACGCGCCTTGGACCCGGGGCAGTGGCCTGTGGTCGGTCTGGGTGAGCGGGCGGTGCGTGCCGGGGGCGTAGTCCCAGGTGGTGACCTGGCCGTCGGACGTGGTCTGTTCGGCCAGGCGTATCTCGTCCCAGGTGAATTCCGTACGGTCGGCGGTCCCGCCGTCCGCTGCCAGCCGGTGTTTGGATACCCTGCGGCCGAGCGGGTCGTACGCGTAACCCCAGCGGTCGCCGTCCGGTGTCACCGCTTCGGTCAGCCGGTCCTCCGCGTTCCAGGCGTATGTCCAGAGGAGCCGCTGCCCGTTGAGGAGCTTGCGGGTCTTCCGGATCAGGCGGCCCTGGGCGTCGTGCTCGTACGAGGTGCGGCCTGCACTGCGGATGAGGGTTCCGGTGAATTCACGGTCGCCGGCACTTTCGTGGGCGGGGGCCGCGGAGTGCGTGAGGTTGCCCGCCACGTCGTAGGCGTACGTCTCGGTCCAGCCGTGGGCCCGGACCCCCGTGACGCGTCCGGTGCTGTCGAGGTCGAACCTGCGTGTGCCCGAGGTGAGTTCGCGGATCTCGGTGAGATACCCGTCCTCGCGGTAGGCGTAGGTGCGGTGCTGGAGAAGACGGTCGGCCTCGTTCACACGGCCCGAAAGCGTCTGCTCGGTGAGGCGGTGGGCGGCGTCCCAGTGCTGGGTGAGCGAGACGCTGTCGCCGAGGCGGCGCCCGGTCTCACGTCCTGCCGCGTCGTACGTGAAGGTCAGCGAGCCCGCGTCGGTGCCGAGCCGGGCGGGCCGCCCTGTCGGATCGTAGGTCCAGTGCGAGTCCACCCCGGAGGGGGTAGTGCGCTGGATGACACGGCCGAGGGCATCGTGTACGTAGGAAGTCGTGCGGCCGTTGACGGTCTCGGTGAGCGCACGGCCCAACGCGTCCCGCTCGATGGCAACCTCCGCGTCCGCGTTGGCCGTGTGTCTGACGTCGCCGGATGCACCGTAGGTGTAGGTGGTGGCATCGCCGGCGTCGGTGCGCTGCTCGACGACGCGGCCGAGCTCGTCCCTGGTGAAGCGCAGGATTTCGCCGGCGCCGTTCGTACGGGATGCCAGGCCCCCCAACGCGTCGTGCGTGTAGGTCAGCGTCCGGCCGTTGAAGTCGGTCTCCGCGGCCAGCCGTCCTGCCTCGTCGTACGTGTACGACCAAGTCAGTCCCTGCGGGTTGGTGACTGCGGTCAGCCGGAGTTCGGTGTCATGGGCGAAGGCGTACCGCGTGCCGTCCGGGCTCGTGCGGGTGGCGGGGACGTCGAAGGGTGCGGCGGTGTGACGGGTGGTGCCGCCCGCGGGATCGGTGTGGGTGAGCAGGTTTCCCTCGCCGTCCCAGGTCCAGGACTCGCGAGTGCCGTCCGCGTACGCGCGCCAGGCCGGCTTGCCCTCGGTGGTCCAGCCGGTACGGGTGGTCCCGCCGAGCGGGTCGACGACTTCGGCTACGCGGCCGAAGGAGTCGCGCCGCGCGATCGTGGTGTGCCCGAGCTCGTCGGTCACGGCGACAGGCAGCCCAGCCGCGTCGGACGTGATCCTTCGGGTGTGGCCCAGAGCGTCGGTCACGGTGGCGAGGTGACCCGACCGGTCGTAGGCGCAGTGTGTTTCGGCGCCCAGAGGATCGGTCGTCGTGAGCAGGTTGCCGAGCTCGTCGTAGGTGTGCCGCCAGGTCGCACCGCCGGGTTCCACGACCGCGACCGGTTGGCCGAGCGCGTTGTAGGTGGCTCGGGCGGCGGACTGGTCCGGCAGCGTAACCGCTGTGAGGTTGGCTGCCTCGTCGTACGTGTAGCGCGTCGTACGGCCCAGCGGGTCGGTGGTCGAGACGGGTTTGTCGCCCCTGTCCGCCCACTCGGTGCGAGTTGTGTGGCCGAGCGGGTCGGTCTCCTCGACGACCATTCCCGCGGCGTTGTACCGGTGCGTGGACCGTCGGCCGAGCGAGTCGGTGTACGTGGTGGTGCGCGTCTCGTCGTCGTAGGCGAGGGCCCCGGAGAGGAAGCCCTCGCTTCCCTCGGTCCGCTCGACCCGGCCGGCGGCGTCGTAGAAGTACGCGAACGAGGTGCCGTTGCGGTCGGTCCAGGAGGTGACCCGCCCCTCGGCGTCGTACGTGAAAAGCAGTCGTTCGCCGCTGGAGTTGATGACCTCGGTGAGGTTGCCCGCCGCGTCGTAGCCATACCGCGTCACGACCGTACCGGCATCCGCGCCAGAACTCCGCACCGGCTCGTACCGCGAAGGCGCCCGGTCGAGCAGGCGCAGGGCCGTGATGCGCGGCCCTTCGGTGTCGACGGCGAGGTAGTAGCCCCCGGAGTGGCGAAGCGCGGTCGGGATGCCGTCGGCCGTGCGCTCGACGTCGATCTGCGCGCCGTTGCGGTCGTGCCAGCTTTCCAGCGGGAGGTGAAAGACACCGAAGCTGCCCGAAGGGAGGGGGGTACTGAAGGTGCGGACGACTCCGGAGTCCGGGTCGGTGACGGTCATGACGCCATCGGGCTTGCCGTCCCATTCCAGCGGCCATCGGGCGCCCTTGACCGGCAGTACGGGCTCGTCCGGCTGCGGAACGGGATAGATCAGGCGCATCCCGTCGGCGGCGGCGAACACCACCCCCTCCCCGTCGATCTGCAGACACTCGTCCAGGGTGGAGACCCAGGTGGGGCCGAAGCAGACGCCACCGCGGTAGGAAGACAGGTGGGTGCGCTCGAAGACCAATGGGAGCCCGGCCGGAAGCGTCAGGTCGCTCTGTGTCATCAGCATGGCACCAGTGGCCACGTCGATCGGCTCGCCCACACACGGGGTGCTCTTGCAGGGCCGGGCCGCCGGGCCGACCTCGACCAGATCGGGGCGGAGCGTCGGGGGGCGCAGCATCAGCGGCACACCGTCGGTCCTGAAGAACAGGCCTCCCTCTATACCGGCTTTCGCCGTACCCCCGGCGGCGCCGAACACGCCGCCGTAGATCATGCCGTCCTTAGCCGCGGCATTGATCTCATCCAGGCTGAAACCCTTCTGCATGCCGGTGGCGATCTTCAGGGGCTGGGCGACCGCGAGGTCGATCGACACCGACTCGATGCCGCCGAACGCCGCCGCGACCAGTGTGCCGGCGGCGATCTCGGCGACGGTGGTGGAGACGGCAACGCCCATGGTGAGGCCGAACTCGATCAGCGCCTCGGTGGCCAGAGCAGCCGCACCCGCGGCAAGTCCGGCGGTGAAGAAGGCCAGCGCGATCCCGCCCACGATGACGGCGGCGTCGATGCCTATCTGGGTCCAGAGCTTGTTGATGGCGTCATCGATGGCATCGGCGAACTTGTCCAGCGCCTTTGCCATCTCTCGCGACGACTTCGAGAGGTCGCTGAGCCAGCCCGTGTCGTTGCCCTTGGCGTAGCGGTCCCAGAACGTCGAGAACGCGTCGATCGCTTCGCCCGTGTTGTTGGCGATCAGCGAGGAGGCCGCGTTGTTTACCGGCGTACGGACATCGTCGACCGAGTCCGCGAAGGCCCGCCACGCGTCGGCCACGCTGCGCAACGTCCCGGAGTTGGCGTCCGGCCACCACAGGCCCAGCTTGAGCAGAAGATCCTTGGCCTCGTCCTCGATACTCACTTGTCACCCTGGTCGTGGCCGTCAGCCGGCTTCGCCTTCTTGAACATTCCGGAGATCAGCTCGTCGTTGTCCACGTGCCCGTCCGACAGGTCCGCCATCGCCTCGTGAATGCTGACCAGGCCGAGAACAAGGGTGCCTGCGGCCTTCTCGATGGCCTTCTGCTGGGGACGGTAGGCGTCGCCGAACGCCTTGCCCTGCTCGTCATCACCCCACGGCGCACCCAGCCCGTCCAGGGTGGAGACCAGCGTAGTCAGCGCCGTGCTCAGGTTCTTGCCCTGTGTGCGAAAGACCGGCGCCGTCGCCTTGATGTCCGCCGTCTTGATGTCCAGGACCTTGCCGCTGTCCTTGCCGTCACCCATGCGTGCCTCCCCCGATACCAACTGCCAATCCCCACACTAGCGTTGCTCGTCCATGAGCTGAGGCCAGTTCCACGTCGGCGCCGGCCCCGGCCGTTGCCCCATGCACGGAGTTGCCCCGCTACCGCTGCGCGAGGTCTTGAGCCACCTCTCGTGGCGATGCGGGTGACCACGAGGGTGTCGATGTCCCGGGCCCTCAGCACCAGATCGAAGTCGCTGCCGGAGGACGCGCTCCCCCGCCTCTTGGTGACGACGGCGCCGCCCGGCCTGGGTGTGACGTCGTAATGGACGGCGGTTCCGGCGGCACCCTCGGTGAACAGGCCGTCCCGTACGGTGCCGCTGATCACCCGGTTGCGCGGGCTGACTTCCGCTCAGCCCGTCCCGCGCCCCAGCCCGACCCCGCCCGCCGCCCCCGCCAGCGCGTCCAGCACCGGTGCGATCAGCGGATGCGCCTCCGCGCCGCGGCGTACCGCCGCGAACACCCGGCGCGTCGGGGCGCTGCCGTGCACCGGGCGGACCACCACGCCGGTCAGGGCCATGCCGCGCAGCGCGGATCTGGGGACCAGGGCCACTCCGGCATCCGCGCCGGCCAGGGCGACCACGGCATGGAAGTCGTCCGAGGAGTGTTCGAGGCCGGGCTCGAAGCCCGCGTACTGGCAGGCCAGGACCACCACGTCGTGGCACGGGTTGCCCGGGTACGGGCCGATCCAGGTGTCCTTCGCCAGATCGGCGATCGCCACCTGCTCCTGGTCCGCCAGCCGGTGCCGTACCGGAAGCACCGCGTCGAACGGCTCCGAGTACAGCGGCACCCGGGTCAGCCGGCGGTCGTCCTCGCCCGGTGCGCCCCGGTACTCGACGGCGACGGCCACATCGGCCTGGCGGTCCAGCACCATCGGGACGCTCGCGTCGCCCTCCGCGTCCTGGACCCGGACCCGGATGCCGGGTGCGGACGCGCTGAGGGCGGCGATCGCGGGGGCGAGGACCAGTCCGATGCCGGTGGCGAACGCGGCGACCGTGACCGTTCCGGCGTCGCCCGCGCCGTAGGCGGCCAGCTCCGCCTCGGCCCGCTCCAGCTGGGCCAGCACCGCGTTGGTGTGGGTCAGCAGGATCTCCCCGGCCGAGGTGAGCCTGGCTCCCCGGGCGTTGCGCTCGACCAGCCGGTGCCCGGTCTCCTGCTCCAGCGCGGCCAGCTGCTGGGAGACGGCGGAGGGGGTCAGGTAGAGCGCGGCGGCCGCGGCGGTCACCGTGCGGTGGTCCGCCACCGCACGCAGGATGCGCAGCCGCCGTGCATCGATCATGTGCCCTATTGTCCCAGGTCGTGGAGGCGTCCGGGACGCCCTCCACGGCGGGCGCCTACTCCCCCAGCGCTGCCCGCGCGTCGACGAACGCGTCGACCGCGCGGTTCACGTCCGCCGTGGAGTGCGCGGCGGACAGCTGGACGCGGATACGGGCCGCGCCCTGCGGGACGACCGGGTACGAGAACCCGATCACGTACACACCGCGCTCCAGGAGAAGCTCCGCCATCCGGCCTGCCTTCGCCGCGTCCCCGATCATCACGGGGGCGATGGCGTGGTCGCCGGGCAGGACGTCGAAGCCTTCCTCTGTCATCCGGGTACGGAAGAGCGCGGTGTTGGCGTTGAGCTGCTCACGCAGGTCGCCGGCGGACTCCAGCAGGTCGATGACCTTCAGGGAGGCCGCCGTGATGACCGGGGCGAGCGAGTTGGAGAAGAGGTACGGGCGCGAACGCTGGCGCAGCAGGGCGACGATCTCGGCGCGGGCGGCCACGTAGCCGCCGGAGGCGCCGCCGAGCGCCTTGCCGAGGGTGCCCGTGATGATGTCGACGCGGTCCATCACGTCGTGCAGCTCGGGCGTGCCGCGCCCGCCGGGGCCGACGAAGCCCACCGCGTGCGAGTCGTCGACCATGACCATGGCGTCGTAGCGCTCGGCCAGGTCGCAGATCTCGCGCAGCGGTGCGACGTAGCCGTCCATGGAGAAGACGCCGTCGGTGACGACGAGGCGGCGCCGGGCCCCGGAGGCCTCCTTGAGCTGCTGCTCCAGGTCTGCCATGTCGCGGTTGGCGTAGCGGAAGCGCTTGGCCTTGCACAGCCGGATGCCGTCGATGATCGAGGCGTGGTTGAGGGCGTCGGAGATGACCGCGTCCTCCGGGCCGAGGACCGTCTCGAAGACGCCGCCGTTGGCGTCGAAGCAGGAGGAGTAGAGGATCGTGTCCTCCTGGCCCAGGAAGGAGGAGAGCCGCTGCTCCAGCTCCTTGTGGACCTCCTGGGTGCCGCAGATGAAGCGGACGGAGGCCATGCCGTAGCCCCAGCGGTCCAGCGCCTGGTGTGCGGCGGCGATGACGTCGGGGTGGTCCGCGAGGCCCAGGTAGTTGTTGGCGCAGAAGTTGAGCACCTCACCGGGGCGGCCACCCGAGGTGACGGCGACGGTGGCGGACTGCGGGGTGCCGATCACGCGCTCGGGCTTGTGCAGCCCGGCGGCCTCGATCTCTTCGAGGGTGGTGCGCATGTCGTCGCGTACGGAGTCGAACATGAGGGGTGTCTCCCGGCTCGGTAGCTGGATACGGGGGTGGTCAGGCGGTCCAGTCGAGGATGACCTTGCCGCCGCGTCCGCTCGCCGCGTCGTCGAAGGCCGCCTCGAAGTCGCGGTAGCCGTAGCGGCCGGTGATCACGGGAGCGAGGTCGAGGCCGCCCTCCAGCAGTACGGACATGGCGTACCAGGTCTCGTACATCTCCCGGCCGTAGATGCCCTTGACCGTGATCATGGAGGTGACGATCCGGGACCAGTCGACGGCGAACTCCTCCGACGGCAGTCCCAGCATCGCGATGCGGCCGCCGTGCGTCATGTTCGCGATCATGTCGCGCATCGCCTCGGGGCGGCCGGACATCTCCAGGCCGATGTCGAAGCCCTCGCGCAGTCCCAGCTCCCGCTGGCCGTCCGCGATGGTCTCCTCGCCGACGTTGAGCGCGAGGCTGACGCCGACCTTGCGGGCCAGGTCGAGACGGGCCTCGCTGACGTCGGTGATCATGACGTGACGGGCTCCGGCGTGCTTGGCGACGGCCGCGGCCATGATGCCGATCGGCCCGGCGCCGGTGATCAGGACGTCCTCACCGACCAGCGGGAACGACAGCGCGGTGTGCACGGCGTTGCCGAACGGGTCGAAGATCGCCGCGACGTCGAGGTCCACGGGGACCCGGTGCACCCACACGTTGGACGCGGGCAGGGCGACGTACTCCGCGAAGGCCCCGTCGCGTCCGACGCCGAGCCCGACCGTGGAGCGGCAGAGGTGGCGGCGGCCGGCCAGACAGTTGCGGCACTTGCCGCAGACGAGGTGTCCCTCGCCGCTGACCAGGTCACCCACCGCGATGTCGACGACGTCCGCGCCGATCGCGGCGATCTCTCCGACGAACTCGTGGCCGAGGACGAGCGGCGTCTTGACCGCCTGCTGCGCCCAGCCGTCGTAGTTGCGGATGTGCAGGTCGGTACCGCAGATGCCGGTACGGAGCACCTTGATGAGTACGTCCGAGGGACCGGTCTCCGGCTCGGGAACGTCCATCAGCCAGAGTCCCGGCTCGGCCTTCTGCTTCACGAGTGCCTTCACGGCTGCGGCTCCCTGTACCTGGTAAGGCGTTGAGCTCCCCGGGCAGGGGGCATGCCTGAGGAAGCCTGCGGCCCGGGGAGGAATGAGGGGACGGCGTGGCAGCGCGCTTCTACCGGCTGCCGCGCACCATCCTCCGCCGTCACGGAGCAATCTGCCGTACCGCGCGCCCCAGGTCCATCGAGGTTTTCTTAAGCGTGGCCGCAGCTGCGCTTCACGCCCCGGTCGCGGGCGGGGAGCGGCCTGCTCCATCCGGGGGATTCCGGGGCACCGGGCCCGGGTCACTCCTTCCGCAGGAACTCCCTGATGTGACCGGTGAGACGTTCGGGCTGGTCCTCCGGGATCAGGGTGCGGCTGTCCTCGATCTCCACCAGTTCGCCCCTGGGCAGCAGTTCGGCCAGCCGGCGGCCGTGTTCCGGCGGCATCACCCGGTCCTGTGCCGCCCAGGCGACCAGTGCCGGGCGGTCGAAGGTGCGCAGCGCGTCCGCCCAGCCGAGCAGCTCCGCCCTGGGCGGCACCCCCAGGACGTACTTCCGCAGGTCACGGCGGATCTCCTTCGAGGTCCACAGCGGCCGGAACCAGCCGTCCATCACCTCGTCCGGCACCGGCTTCCTGGTCATCCGGCCCCAGGTCATCGGCAGCCGCCGCATCGGCTTCAGCCTGAGCAGCGCGAAGGCCGCCCGCAGACCGCCCGGGATCCTGGCGGAGGCGTACAGGTTCTTGCCGGGCAGGCCGGGCGGGAAGTTGTCGAAGGCCTCGCAGGAGGTGATGACGAGCTTCCCGATCCGCTGGTCCCGGCCGTCCGCCACCAGCGCCTGTGCCCCGCCCCAGTCGTTCATCACCAGGGTGACGTCGGTGAGGTCGAGCGCCTCCAGGAACTCGGCGACCAGCCGTGCGACGCCGAGGACCGACAGATCGGCGTCGGGCTTCATCGGACGGCGGTGGGCGCCGAGCGGCAGGGTCGGGACGATGCAGCGGTGGTCGGCCCGCAGATCCGCGACCACGTGGCGCCAGAGCGTGCCGTCCATGGCCACTCCGTGCAGCAGGACGAGTACCGGACCGTCCCCGCCGGTGTCCTCGTACTCCACCACTCCGGCGGAAAGCTCCAACACGTCTGCGGGAAGCTCGGGTTCGGCCATCTGGCACACCTTTCACGGGACGGTTGCCGCACGGTCACCGTACCGATCCGTACAGGCCGAGGAAGCGGGCCCGTCCGTCGTCGATCCGGTAGAGGAAGATCCCCTCCTTGCGCGGTACCAGGTGGCTGACGTCGAAAGCCAGCCGTCTGGTGATGCCCCGGTACTCGGTGCGGAAGACGCGCTGGGCGATTCCGCCGCGCAGGGCGTCGGTGGCGTTGGTGGTACCGGCGGCCCGCGCGATGAGGCCCACCGCGTCGTAGGCCTCGGCGGCCCAGGTGGCGGGCGGCGCGCCGAACTTCTCACGGTGCGCGGCGGTGAAGGCCTTGGCGGCGGGCAGGGCCGTGGGGTCGGTGTACGCCTCCGAGAAGATCCAGCCCTCGGCGGCCCTGCCGGCGGCGCGGAGGAAGTCGGGTGCCAGGACGGGGCCGGCGGACAGGGCGGTTCCGGTGAATCCGGCGGCTGCCAGGTCGGTGGCGCAGCGGGCGCCGCGGGCGGGCGAGGTGCCCGCGTAGACGACTGCTCCGGCCCCGGCGCCGACCGCGGCGCGGGCGGCCGCGGCGAAGCTGCTGGTGTCCGCCGCGACGGTGTGCGTGGTGACGGTGATGCGGCCCGTGCGCATGTCACGGAGCGGGCTGGCGATCTTCCAGCCGCCCTGCGGATCGGCCCGGTCCTCGATGACCACGGCTTTCGTGACGTGCCGGACGTTCGCCATGTGGTCGATCAGCCCGGAGACGAGCGAGGAGTCGTACGGGCGCAGGACGCACAGGTACGTGGAGTCCTCCGATTCGGCGGTCGTGTACCGGGCGGAGACGACCACCTGGACCATGCGTGCCCGCGCGTAGCGGCCGGCCACCGCCGCGGTGGCGACGTCGGCGGTGGGCCCGATGACGGCGAGCCCCTTGGGGTCGGCGGCCAGCCGGTCCGCGACCGCGAGGGCGCGGGTGGCGTCCCCCGCGTCGTTCTCGACGCGCAGGCCGAGCCGGAACGTCTTGTCCGTACGGGAGTTGTGGTCGTCGACGGCGAGCCGGACGCCTCGCTCATGGGCGATGCCGACGGTCTTGCCCGGTCCCGTGGTGTCCGTGTGCAGACCGATCGTGTACGTGGGGAGGGGGCGGGCCGCTCCGGTACCGCTGTCGCCGCGCCGGGCGGCCAGCCAGGCGGTGGTGGCGCCGCCCGTGAGCAGGACCGCGCCGGCGGCTCCCGCGGTGAGGACGCGGCGGCGGCTCGGGCGGTCCGGGGCGGGGGCCGGGGCCGGGGCCCGGTCCTCGGCGGGGTGCGGGGGTTCCGGGTCCGGCAGG
>CBRG010000304.1 GCA_000470535.1 Streptomyces sp. AW19M42 | reverse complement strand
GGAGTTCGAGAGTCAAGTAATCACTCGAAGGCGATGCGGAAGGGCGGCGAGAGTTGGCCGTCATCCTCCGCTGACAGTCACAGGCCCAGGCTGGAGGGCCGGCTTGTGGTGGGATTCCTGTGTCACCGCACATCCAACCGCCTCGGCCACCACCCGCCGAACGCTCCCGGGCAGGGGACTACTTCTCGCCCAGGCCCTCGATCTCGGTGGTCAGCACGGCCATGTCGCGCACGTGCGTGTAGTACCCGGCCGCGTACTCGTCGTCGATCGCCGGGCCGGGGACCGGGTTGTTCGTATGCCAGCGAGCGAGGTTCCCTGTTGCCGTCCCGTTCAGTCCGTGATGAGGTCGGCGGAGGCTTCCAGCACTGCCATCGCACTGGTCAGTTTCATCGTGGCCTGAGTCCAGGCGAGGGAATGCGATCCGTCGAGTACCTCGCCTGTGACCTCGTCACCGCGGTGTGCCGGAAGATCGTGCAGAAACGAAGCGTCTGGCCACCTGCGCATCAGCGCCGCGTCAACGTGGAATGGCCGGAAGGTCTCTCGCCATGCCGGGTCGGCCTTGCTTGTTCCGGTGGTCTGCCAGCGGGTCGTGTAGACGACATCCACCTGTTTCGGCGCGTCGGCCACGTCGTGCGTCTCGATCAGTTCAGCACCGGACAACCGTGCGATCTGCTGGGCCGTGTCGAGTACGCCATCCGGTAGCCCGTATCCGGGAGGCGTGACGAAGGCGGCTCGGGCCCCGGGCACTGTGGCGATGCCGTAGGCCAGCGCGACCGCTGTGTTGTTGCCTTCACCGATGTACATCAGGTGAAGACCGCTCAGGTCGCCGTGTACGAGGGAGAGGGTTGCCAGGTCGCAGACGCCCTGGGTCGGGTGCTCTTCCGCCGCCATCGCGTTGATCACGGGCAGCCGGCCGCTGGTGGACAGTTCGCGCAACTCATCGAGGGGGCCGGAGGTGCGGGCGACGAGCAGGTCGAGCATGGAGCCGAGGACCCGCGCGGTATCGGTCGTGGATTCCCCGGTGTTGAGCTGGAGGTCATGCGGACCGTAGGCGATCGGCGTGCCACCGAGCCGTACGATGCCTGTCTGGAACGCGGTGCGTGTCCGGGTGGAGGTACGGGTGAAGAGCACTCCGGCGACCCGGTCACGCAGGGGGAAGCTGTGCGCGCCCCGGTCGCGGAAGAGTTCGACCGACCTTTCGACGAGCTTCCACAGCGCGTCGGGCTTCAGTTCCGAGAGCGAGAACAGCCCCCGATCCGGGGCTGCTTCCGGTGCACCGTAGAGCGTGTTCATAAAGATCCTTCCCTCGAAGAAGAGGTGCCGCTCAGTACAGGCACAGCCGCTGCCCGATCCCGGCCCGCAGGGCGACCTGGTGGACAGCCTCCAGCAGGGCGACATCGAGGATCGCCATGCCGAAGGGATTGCTGATCACGTGGCCGTGATGAGGCCGCACAGCGGGTATCCGTCCCGCGATGACCTGCCCCAGGGTGCCGTTGACCTCCGGTACGGCTGCGCCACCGCCCGGGATGTTGCCGTTCTGCGGTCCGGTGCCGGGAGCGGTGATCAGCCCGTCCCGCAGGAGGGCTCCGAGGGTGCGCCGGGGGTTGTCCGCCACCAGGGCGACATCATCGACGTAGAGGGCTTCGGCCGTCACGAAGGCATCGGGCAGCAGGTCGGAAAGGGATACGTGAGCGATGAAGGTGCCAGGGTTCAGCCACGTGGCCGGCACGAAACCAGTGTCCACGGTGGTCGTGGTCACCACCACCCGTGTGGCGCCCACAGCTGCCTGGGCGCTGGGGGCGATGTGCGTGTGGAGCCGCGGGTAGTGCCGCCCGAGCCACTCGGCCAGGTTCGCCGCGCGCGTCGGGTCGGTGTCGTACAGATGCACGGTTTCCGCTTGAGGGAACTGCGTTTCGAGTAGCGTCAGATGGGCGCGCGCGAGGGTTCCGCATCCAATGATGCTGAGCGCATCCCACTCCGTCGGTCCGAGATGTCGAAGGCTCACCATCGTGTAGGCGGCCGTACGTGCGGCGCTTAGCCAGCCGGCTTCGGCGATCACGACAGGCCGAGCTGTGCGATGGTCGAAGAGCAGGCTCACTCCGCCCGCGCGCTCCGCGCCGAGGGCCGGATTGGTCGTGGCAGCGTTGATGATCTTCACACCGCGTACCGGGACCTCGCCGGGCGGTTCGACCGCCCCCAGCATGGCCAGGGAACGGCACTGGCCGCCTGCCTCGTTGGTCCACGGAAGGTAACCCTCCGCGGGCATGCGTACGGCGCCTTCTGCGTGGTGGCCCAGAGCCCGGGCGGTTGTCTCGCACAGGTCCATCTGCGCGGCGCAGGCGATCACTGCTGCACGGTCGAGAAAGAGCAGGTCTTCAGTCACGCGTCGATCCCTTTCCCCGGAGCTGGCCCGGGACTCCGCCGCCAGGCACGCGCCTGGCGGTCATCACCCGCACAGGTCTCACGGCGAACCTCTCGTGTTCCCTTGGTCTCCGAGTGCCGGATCCCCAGCCGCTGGGGCCGCCTGTACGGAGGGAGGTGCGAGGACGTTCACCCCGGAGCCGATGCCCGTCTCGAAGATTCCTTGGCCATGGCGCCAGTCACGTGAGTACACGGTGTCGCTGTAGCGATCGGCGCCGTCCGGGCAGAGGCAGGCCACCGAGGCCCGTTCCGGATCCGCGTGGAAGAGGCGCAGCGCCGAGGCGACGAGCGCGCCCGAGCTTGATCCGATTCCGATTCCTGTCCGCTCATCCAGCCACAGACACGTGTTCACCGCTTCCTCCGCGGTGACGTACATCGTCGGATCGTGACCGTTCGGCAGGAAGGCGGAGGCACGGCTCGCTCCGATTCCGGATAACACCCGTCTTCCGGGAACGCCGCCGAGAGCTGCAGAGCCCGTGACATCGACGCCGACCAGCTCCCACGGGGCGCCGGTGGCGGACGCGTAGGCGCGGAACCCAGCGAGCGTGCCGCCGGTGGAAACGGCGACAAGCACACTCATCTGCGCTCCGGCGGTCTGCCGGTGCAGTTCGGGAGCCGTCCACCGGCTGTGGGCGGCCGGATTGGCGGGGTTCGTGTACTGATCCGTCCAGACCAACCGGGGCTCACGCTCCAGTTGGTCCCGGACGTACTCCAGGCGGTTGAGCAGATATCCACCTGCACTGTCCGGAGTGTCCACACTCACCACCCGTGCGCCCAGGGCACGGATATCGCGCAACAAGAACCTGCTTATGTGCGGGTCCACCACCGCAGTGAAAGGGACACGGTGCGCTGCCGCTATGGCGGCCAGTGCCAGACCGAGGTTTCCTGAACTGGACTCGATGAATCCGATGTGCCCGTCGATGCGGGGCGCGACGTCCTGCCACAGCGCCGCAGCGGTGCGGCCCTTGATCGATCCATACAGGTTGTATGCCTCGAGCTTGAGCCACAAGGTGCGAGGTATGCCGTCGACCAGAAGCCGGACCGTGACGACGGGCGTGGGGAGGCCGCCGTGCATAGCCATGTCCTTCTCCCGTCGACAGAACGTGTGATCAGCGGCTCGGCGAGCCATGTAGAGAATGGCAGCACGTCGCCAGTCGGTCACGAGCGACAATCAGCCATACCCGATCGCGGCAGTCGAGCGTTGCGGGCGAATCTGCAGCTCACGTCGTCGAGTTCGGGTCGATCGATCTGGCCAATATCGCCGATTCCTGAATTTGATCAAGATTCCTGATCCGGGCCAGGGTTACCATGGGGCGTACGGTCATGGCAGCTTCTTCGTAGCCGGAGGGACTGAGTGGGCGCTCCGCCACCGAACGACGCGACGCATCACCCGACCGATTCGACCGCTGATCGCCGTGCACCCGATAGTGGCGCCGACGATGCTACGCACCACGCAACTGGTCCGACGTTGACGCGGATCAGTGACTATCGCCATCTGCGCCCTGCGGACCGGATTCCGCCCCAGCGGCCGAAGGTGTTCTTCGACCCTGTGGACACAGAAGTCGGCGTGTGGGCCACCGTCGACCTCATTCACCCTGGCGCCACGGTGCTCGACCTCGGATCGGGCAGCGGCGCACCGGCGGCAGCAGTGGCCAGGGCGGGTGCTGGCCATGTTCACGGCCTCGACATCTCTGAGGACAGCGTGGCCTGGGCCGTTCAGCACCACGCCACGGAGAACGCTCAGGCTCGTGTCTCCTTCAGCAGGGCTGATTACAGCGTGCTCACTCCTGCCCAACTGCTGGACGCATGCCCGTTCTCCACCCCTCCAGGGGTGGTCACCAGCAACCCGCCCTACGTCCCGCTGCCGTCCCCTGACGGAGCCGGCAGGCGATCAATCGACGGCGGGGCCGACGGCCTGGACCTGGTGAGGCGGGTGGTCGGACACGCGAAGGCGCTCGGATCCGATCTTGCCGTCACCATTGGCAGCTACTCCTCGCCACGCCGTGCGGCGAGCCTGCTGTACGACCACGGTTATCAGGTGTCCGCCATCACCTTGGGCGTGTTGCGTCTCGGCGACTACACCCTTGCCAATATGGCGAGAGTCAGCGAGCTGGACGCGACAGGCGAAGGACCGTTGCTGCGGATCGATGACGGAATCCCTCACTACATCGTCGTCGGCCTCTCTTGTCGACGTGACATCGCGTCGACTGTGGTGCTGCCCCCCCAGGAGTTACTGGAATTGCTCCAACTGGCCTGCCGATCCCGGACACCGATGCTGGAAACACTCGATACCCTTCCGGCCCCTATCCCGCTTCGGATTGTGAATCTGCCAGATGAGCACCGACGCCTCCACGTCTGACTCGCGATTCGAAGAAGAACCCGAACCGCCGCCCGTGCGCGGACCCCTTTCGATGGGCGTCGAGGAAGAATTCTTCGTCGTGGACGCCCAGACCTATCAACTCGTCGATGGCGGTGCCCTCCTCGATACTGTGTGCCGTGAGGGCTCCGAGGACTACACCGCGGAGCTTCGCCGGTGCATGATCGAGAGCCGCACGGGGATCTGCTGGAGCCTGACTGAACTGCGGGCCGATCTTCGCGCTCGGCGGGGTGCCCTTACCAGTGCCGCCACCGAGGCGGGAACCACGATCGTCGCCTCGGGGACCTACCCGTCGGCCGACTGGCGTCAGGTGGGATTCAGCCCCCAGCCCCGGTTCGACCACATCGCCGGCGCATACGCGCGGCTCGCCGACGAGCATCTCCTCTGCGCCTGTCACGTGCATGTCGGCGTGGAGGATCGGGATACATCCGTGGAGGTGATGAACCGCGTACGCACGTGGCTGCCCGTCCTGTCGGCACTGTCGGCGAGTTCACCGTTCTGGGCGGGAGAGGACACCGGGTACGCGAGCTATCGCAGCACGATGTGGGCTCGCTGGCCCACGGCGGGGATGCCTCCGACTCTGTCTTCCTATGCCGAGCACCATGACCGGGTGCAGCACCTTGTCAGCACGGGCACCATCGCCGATGCCGGGCAGGTGTTCTGGGATGTCCGGCCGGGCACTCGATACCACACGGTTGAATTTCGCATCGCCGACTCCTGCACCACCATCGACGAGGCGATCCTCCAGGCCGGGCTGTCCCGTGCTCTGGTCAGCCAATGTCTGAACGAGATCGAAAGGGGCGAGCCGGCTCCCGAGGCGCCCCCAGAACTGCTGCACGCGGCGAAATGGCGTGCTGCCCGTTTCGGGCTCACCGAACAGCTGGTGGATCCCGTGGCAGCCGAACTCGTTCCGGCCACCGTACTGGTGAGCCGGTTTCTCGACCATGTGCGGGCCCCACTGACGGAGGCCGGAGACTGGACGGAGATCGCGAGCCTTACTCAGGACGCGCTCCGATGGGGGAGCTCCGCTGACCGGCAACAACGGGCCTTCAGCGACAGCGGCAGTCTCGCTGACGTGGTCAAACACCTCATCACCGAAACAACGACTCCTGATCACAGCCGATGAACCCGAGCGAAGAGGAGTAAGCCTTGCGGCACCGAACAGAATGTGTGGTTTCCGCCTACCCGGATGGTCCCTACCTGGTACGTGGCGTAGACCGGGTCATCGATGCGGACGGTAACGAGATCGAGGTCACCCGACCGGTGATCGCGCTGTGCCGCTGCGGGCTGTCCGGCCAGAAGCCGTGGTGTGACAGCACCCACAAACTCCTTCGCTCCGGCGATCCAGCGCGACGCCGTCGACGCGAGTCGGACTAAGGCTGTCCCGTAACCTGCCGGGCGCACGGCGCCGGCTACAGCACCTCGCCGCGTTGTCGGAACGTCCGCATGCGTCCAGTATGCGGACGTCCCTCCGCCTTGCGACGCACCGCATCTGACGCCGCGCGCTGACCCACCAGGGATTACGGGACAGCCCTTGACGTCCAGCCCGGGAATTCGCTGTACGAGCGGTCTTCCGGGTCGGCACTCGAACGGTCCTGCCGTGAGCGTTGTCCTGGCGGGGGAGTGGGACCGGAGCGGCGGTGCGGGGCGACGCGGTGATCGTCTCCCCACACCGCCGCTGACCGGACCACACCGCCAGAGGTGGCGACGCGCTGTCAATCCGCCTGCGGCCGACCGCTGCCGAGGCCGCTCAGTCGCAACGAGGGTTCACCCTTCTGCCAGCACCCGAGCAGGTACTCGCCGGACAGGGCATCGATGCCCGTCCAAGCCGTGGCGCCGAAGAGAACCTCTCCTGCCGCTGCAGGATCCTGCTCCAACAAGCCTCCCACCAGATCATGCAGAGCGATCACGTCGTGTACGGAGTCAGCGATCACGTGCTCGTCGAAGAAGTCCGTGGTCGAGTCACCGAGCCCGAGCCTGCGCATCCCGTCGGCGGTGTTCTTGTTGGCGAGCGACGAAGTCATTTCAGAGATCGCTAGGTGGCCTGCGAGGGCTGCCCGCATTCGCCGATGCAGCCCGAACATCGAACTGATGTTGACGGTCGCCAGGATCAAGCCCGGCACCGCGTTCAGATACGCCCCGTAGTGGCTGTCCAAACCCATCGCATCCATGGTGTTCCGGTACAGCACCGCGTGGATACGGTCGGCTCGGCCGCTGCCGAACTCGTCGAACTCGACCTCCAGCAGAGCGGCCTTGGCCTTGCCCGTCATGCGCGGAATAGCCCAGGCATGCGGGTCGGCCTCTTTGAGCTGGTACAGAGACCGATGGACGATGTAGTCCCGCATCTGCTCCAGACTGGCCTCATCCCGCAGGTAGTGCGACAACGAGGGCCCGGGGCTGTTGGCTATCTCCGTCAGAGCGACCACGACGTCGCTTTCACGCTGTCCGTCCGACACGGCGAACCGGTCGCGCAACGCGGTCTCGAATTGCCGTTCCAGATGTCCGCGCAGGTCAAGCAACGCGGGGTGCCACTCCCAACGATCGTCAACCTCCGCAAAGCCGCGGTAATGCAGTTCGTAGCACACGTACAGAGCGAGATGCAGATCGTCGTCAACGAGCGGGTCGCCTGCCACTACGCGGGGGAACGGGAACGGTCCCGGCTCTCCTGCCAACGCGTGAAGCAGAGCTTCCGTCACCGGGCCCCGAGGCGCCGGCAGCGCCGCGACCTCATGCTCCGACGTCTCCGAAAACTGAGCACCAGCAGACATTCGGCCTCCATTTTTCCGCTGAGCCTATCCACACCGGCGGCGCTGCTTGCGCCGCCTCGACGATGAAACGATCCAGGTAGGCTGAGGGCGCCCACAGCGCTATGTCCGATGCGCGGAGTGGGCCAGGAACTGTCCGCCTAACAAGCCAACGGACCAAATGATCACGCAGTCGAACGGGACATAAGGGTTTCCTTGATGATCGTGTTCACTCGGATTGTCGCTTTGTTGATCCCCACAGCATCCATGGCGCGTGTCCCTGTGCGTCAACTGCCCTACGCAGGGACACGTTACGCATGATCGAGGTCGCCGAGCAGGACGATATCTTGCCTTTTTCTTAAACCATGCTGAGTCGATGGAAAGATCATGGTCGACAGCGTGCGGAGACAACGGGGCAGTTGAGGTTCGTGAGGCGATGTGCCTCGGTGCAGCCTTCGTGGGGATCCCGAGGAGTCTTGCCGGGATTCAAGGAGTGCATGGAAAACCAGAGGAGAGCGCTCTGCGAAGCTAGCCAGCCGACATGGCCCGTCAACGGTCCGGCCGCGTGGTCGGACCAATCGACTACCACTCTCCGCTTGCGGCCGCTCTGTGGCCGCGCCGCTGACCTGGTCGGGATTGATGAGCCCCGATCGGTGAGGGTGTCGGATTCCATCCCGGCTCCCGACTCGCCCAGGCTGTTGACCAGTGGGCAAAGGTTGGAAGGTCGTAGAGAGGGAGGTCTGTCCGGGCTTTCGGCGGCAGTCGGCGCAGCGGTTCGGGCGGCCAACGGTCTTTGGTCCGATGTTTGTTGGCCTCTGTTCGTGACTTCGGTCGTTTGCGTTGACAAGTGTTGTAGCCCTGCCTTTTGCTTTCGGGGATTCACCCCACCGGTCCGGTGACAGCCGCGCTGTCCGTACCTGGAGCCGCAACGATGAAACGATGGCGCACTCTCTTCGCGACCTGTCTGCTCTTCTTCGGACTCGCCGCGCCGACCACGGTCGCGCAGGCTGCCTCGCCGGCCGTGGTGACCAATCCCGCCTCCCTGGTCAATCCGCTGCTGGGCACCTCCAACGGGGGCAACACCTTCCCCGGCGCCGATACTCCGTTCGGCATGGTCTCGTGGAGCCCCGACACGAACTCCCGCCCGTCCGGCGGAAACTACGCATATTCTGACAACGTTGTCACCGGGTTCAGCCTCAACCACATCTCCGGCCCCGGCTGCGGCGCGATGGGCGACATCCCGGTCCTGCCGACCACCGGCGGCATCGACGGAAACGCGACCGTGGGCTTCTCGCACAGCAACGAGACGGCGAGCGCCGGGGCGTACTCCGTCAACCTCGACAACGGGGTCAACACCGAGCTGACCACGACCGCGCGCTCCGGCATGGCGCGCTTCACCTTCCCGGCGACCACCCAGGCCAATCTGCTGTTCAAGCTGAACGCCGACAAGGCCACCAATCTGCACTTCAACAAGGTGAGCAGCACCGAGGTCAGCGGCTCCGTGGATGCCGGCCTCTTCTGCGCGTCGGCCCCGTCCTACACCGCGTACTTCGACATGGTCTTCGACCGGCCGTTCAGCGGCAGCGGCACCTTCGACGGCGGCGATTCGGTCACCTTCGACACGACCGGCAACCGTACGGTGCAGGCCAAGGTCGGCCTGTCGTACGTCTCGATCGAGGGAGCCGCGGCCAACCGTCAGTCGGAGAACCCCGACTGGGACTTCACCGCAACCCGGACCGCCGCGCACAACGCGTGGAACGACGTGCTAGGCAAGATCGTTGTCACCGGTGGCTCGTCCGACCAGCAGCAAGTCTTCTACACCTCCCTCTATCACTCGCTGTTGCACCCGAATCTGCTCAGCGACAGCGACGGGAGGTACTGGGGCTTCGACAAGAAGGTCCACACGGTGTCCGGAGGTCAGAAGGCCCAGTACGGTACCTACTCCGGCTGGGACATCTACCGCACCCAGGCACAACTGGAGGCGCTGGTCGCCCCCCAGCAGGCCGGCGACAGCGCCCAGTCGCTGGTGAACGACTACGCGCAGGCCGGATTCTTCCCGAAGTGGTCCCTCAACTCCGCCGAGACCCAGGTCATGAACGGCGACCCCGGCCCGGCGATCATCGCCGACTACTACGCCTTCGGCGCGCGGAACTTCGACACCGCGGCGGCCAAAGCGGACATGGTCAAGGAAGGCACCACCACCAACCCGATCCGGATGGGCCTCGATCTTCAGACCAAGTACGGCTATCTGCCGTCCGACGGCTCCTACCCACGGGACTTCTACGGTTCGGTGGCCACGCTCCTGGAGTACAGCGCACAGGACTTCGCGACCGCCGCCTTCGCGGGCGCGTTGGGGGACGGCGCCACCCAGTCGCGGTTCGCCAACCGCGCGCAGGACTGGAAGAACACCTTCAACGCCTCCAGTGGCTTCATGCAGCCCAAGCAGCTCGACGGCTCCTGGAAGCCGGGATTCGACCCGGCCAGCAGTGATCAGTTCGTGGAGGGGACGTCCTGGCAGTACACCGGGGCGGTGCCGCACAACATCCGCGGGCTGGCCGACGCCATGGGCGGCAACAGCGAGTACGTGAGCTACCTGGACAGCGTGCTGTCCGAGTTCAACGGATCCGGTGGATCGTACGCGGACCTGGGTAATGAACCGTCCCTTGAGCTGCCGTGGGAGTACGACTACGTGGGCCGGCCCTGGAAGACCCAGGAGACCGTCCGCAAGGTCCAGGACCAGTTGTGGCCGAACGACCCGGCGAAGTGGGGCGTAGGCAACGACGACCTGGGCACGATGAGCGCTTGGTACGTCTGGTCCTCGATGGGTTTCTACCCCGAGACCCCCGGCACCTCCGACCTCGCCCTGGGCAGTCCGCTTTTCACCCACGTGGACGTGACGCTGGGCAACGGACGGCACATGGTCGTGAACGCCCCGCAGGCCGCCGACAACGCCCCTTACGTACAGAACGCCTCCCTCGACGGTGCCGACTGGAACAACGCCTACCTGCCGGCCGGCTTCGCCACGGGTGGCGGGACGCTCGACCTCACGCTGGGCACCAGCGCCAACATGGGCTGGGCCACCTCCGCCTCCTCGGCGCCGCCGTCGTACGACGGCGATG
>CBRG010000303.1 GCA_000470535.1 Streptomyces sp. AW19M42 | reverse complement strand
CTCACCCGACGACTTCACCTGCCCAGGCCTTGGCACACCACATCCAACGACCCACACAGCCCAAAGTCACCGGTATTGGTTCTAGGGCGTGTCCGCGAAGTCTCGTCCGGCCGGCCGCCTCTGTACGGCGTCGGCGATGACCGCCGTCACGAGCTTGATGACGGACTCCGCGGCCGGCGGCGGGCCTGCGGCGCGGTCCGCGAACAGGAGATGGCCGCCGCCGACCAGGGAGAGGGTGAGCGAGTCGATGTCGGCGTCGGCCGCGATACGGCCCAGGTCGCGCTCGGCGGCCAGGCAGGCGGAGATCGTGGCCGTCGCCTGGGACAGGATCGCGATGCCGCCCCCGGGCATCGCCTGCCGCAGCCGTGCGCGCAGCTCGTCCCGGAAGGTGATCAGCGGGATGATCGCCACCGACTGATCTCTCCGGTGATCCGACGTTCCGTGAGTTGCTGGATCGGGTGAGGGATACCGATCTGGAGGTGTTTGCGCATCAGGATGTTCCCTTCGAGCGGGTTGTCGAGGCGGTCAATCCGGAGCGGTCCACGGCATATCATCCGTTGTTCCAGGTTTTCTTCGCGCTTGATGACGGAACGGCGGCGGATCGGCTGCAGCTTCGCGGGGTTCGGGCCGAGGTGCTCCCGGAGCCGGTGGACACCGCCAAGTTCGACCTGTCTGTCGATTTCATCGAGTGCTGGGACGAGTCCGGGAGGTCTGCCGGGCTGCGGACCGTGCTGGAGTATGCGACGGACCTGTTCGAGCGTGAGACCGTCGTGCTGATGGGAAGCCGTCTGCTGCGGCTGCTGGAATCGGTGGTGGGTGACCCGGATCAGCGGGTGAGCCGTCTGGATCTGCTGTCCGAGGCGGAACGACGCCAGCAGTTGGTGGAGTGGAACGGGGCAGCGGAGGAGGAACGGGACCTGGACGTCTTGGGCTGCGTGCGTCAGTTCGCGGCCCTGCATCCGGAGGCGGTCGCTGTCTCGGATGCGAACGGCGGCGTCACCTATCGTGAACTCGCCGAGCAGGCCGACCGTGCCGCCCGGATGCTGAGGAAAGCCGGGGTGGGTCCGGACCGTTCGGTCGCGGTGCTGTCCGATCGCAGCCCCTGGTATGCGGCAACCGTGCTTGGTGTGCTGGGCGCCGGAGGCGGCTTCATGCCGCTGGATGCGGGCACCCCGGTGCACAGGGCCGCGCACATGCTGTCGGACAGCGGTACCCGCTACCTGATCGGTGCGCCCGGGCTGCGCGAGCGCGCACAGGCGATCGCGGAATGCATCCCCGGCCGGCTCACCCTCCTCGACCCCGACCTCCCCAAAAACAAAAACCCGGAGGCTTTTGGGACTCCCGATGCCACCAACCCTGATCCGGGCACAGCAGATCATCCGGAACTGCTTGCCTATCTGGTGTTCACCTCCGGTTCGACCGGTCGGCCCAAGGGTGTGGCCATTCCCCGCCGCGGATTGGCCAACCACACGTGGGCCATGCTCAACCTCTGCGGACGCGGCGAGAACGATGTCCTGGCTTTCAACGCCCCCCTGACCTTCGACGTCTCAATCTGGGAAACTCTGCACATGTTCGTCGCCGGTGGCCGGGTCCACATGATGGACGAGGACACCGCCCGTGACCCGGCGGCCATGCTGGACTGCGTTGCGGACCACCACATCACCCTGCTCCAGATCGTCCCGTCGATGCTCCGCGCCCTTTTGGACCGCATCGACGCGGACGAGGACAGGGCCGAGCAACTCGCCGAACTCCGGCTGATGATTGTCGGTGGCGAGGACTGCCCGCCCGACCTCGCGGAACGCTGGTTCAGCCGCTTCCCCGACACCCCCCTTGTGAACGTCTACGGTGCGGCCGAATACTCCGACGACGTCTCGAGTTTCGTGATGCATGCCCGCGACACCGGACTGACTGAGTCCCTGCCGATTGGTCGGCCGTTGCCGAACACGTCTGTGTACGTGCTTGATGAGTGGTTGCGGCTTGTTCCGCCGGGGGTTGTGGGGGAGTTGTATGTTGCGGGTGCTGGTCTGGCGCGTGGGTATGCCGGTCGTTTCGGTCTGACGGCTGGGCGGTTTGTGGCGTGTCCGTTCGGGGGTCCGGGGGAGCGGATGTACCGGACGGGTGATGTGGTGCGGTGGCGGCCGGACGGGAATCTGGAGTTCGTCGGCAGGGTCGACGAGCAGGTCAAGATTCGCGGGTTTCGGATCGAGCTTGGTGAGGTCGAGGCCGTGCTCGCCGGGCAGGCCGGCGTTGCGCAGGCGGCTGTGGTTGTGCGCGAGGACCAGCCTGGTGACAAACGGCTGGTGGGCTATGTCGTGCTCCGTTCCGGCAGCGAGATACATCCTGCGGATCTGCGGGCAGACCTGTCCGGCCACCTGCCGGAGTACATGATCCCGTCCGCGCTGGTCCGTCTCGATGCGCTGCCGCTGACGGCGAACGGCAAGCTGGACCGACGCGCCCTGCCCGCACCGGAGTTCACCAGTCGCTCCGGACGCGGCCCGCGGACACCGCGCGAGGAAGTGCTCTGCACCCTGTTCGCGGAAGCCCTCGGCACGAAACAGGTCGGCATCGACGACGGGTTCTTCGACCTCGGCGGACACTCACTCCTCGCCATCCGACTCCTCAGCCGCATCCGCTCCGTCCTGGGCGCCGAAGTATCCGTCCGAGACCTCTTCGACGCCCCCACCGTCGCCGGACTCGCCAACCGACTGGACGTTGCACAGAAGTCCGTGCGGCCAAAACTGCGGCGCCGCACAACGGGCGCCGATCGTCTATGACTTCCGTTCCCGCCAGAGCGCCAACCTCTCTGCTCAAAAGCTCGACCCACTCCGTTTCGTCGATTTCCTGAAAGGAAAAGGTGTGAGTAATCCATTCGAGAGCGAGCATCACGAATACTACGTCCTTGTGAATGATGAAGGGCAGCACTCTTTGTGGCCCCATTTCGCTGACATACCCTCTGGTTGGGTGTCAGTTCACGGACCAGGCTCGCGCAGCGCATGCCTTGACTATATCGAGCGTAGCTGGACGGACATGCGCCCGAAATCCCTTATCAAGGAAATGGAAGGCCGTTGAAACTGGAGTTGGAACCGCAGTCTGGACGGCTGGGCGGCCTACTGCGTGACCGCAATTTTCGGCTATTTTGGCTGGGTGAGACGACCAGCATGTTCGGCTCTTCGATGGCCGTCGTAGGGTTGCCCCTGGTCGCTGTAGGGGTTCTTCATTCACCCACATTTGTCGTCGGGATCCTGCAGGCTTGTGCGTGGCTGCCGTGGCTCGTCATAGGTTTGCCAGCCGGGGCATGGGTCGATCGTCTTGCAAAACGGCCCGTTATGTTGGCGTGCGACCTCGTCTCCTGCGTGCTGTTCGTGAGTGTTCCGCTGGCTGCTTGGGCGGGGGTGCTGACTATCACCCAACTCGCGGTGGTCGCTCTGCTGGGCGGAATAGCGAATGTTTTCTTCTCTACCGCTTTCGGCCCCTATCTCCGTACGCTGGTCCCGGCACAGGACCGCACGGAGGCAAATGCCAAGATCGAGGGAAGCTCATCCGCGGGCCAAGTGGCGGGTCCTGGCCTGGGGGGCTTGGCCGCACAGGCGTTCGGTGCAGTGTCGGCACTGTTTGTAAATGGGATCACCTTTGCTGTCTCGGCGTTCTGTTTGACGCGCATCCGCTCGGTGGAACCCCGACCAGCGCCCCGACATGAACGTACGACATCCCTGCGATCCGAGATAGCCGAGGGAGTCAAGTTCGTCATTCGCGATCCTTATTTGCGGGTCGTGACGCTCTATGCGGGATTGGCTAACTTCGGCGACGCAATGATGGAGGCCGTTGTCATTGTTTTCCTCGTCCACTCAGTCGGTGTTGGCGCCGGCACGGCGGGAGGACTAATGGCTGCCATCAGCCTTGGTGGAATCGTAGGCACGCTGCTGGCTGTACGTATTGGCCGAACCCTCGGGACTGCCCGAGGGGCGCTGCTGTGCACATTGATTGCCTCTCCATTCACTCTACTTATGGTCTTGACGAATCAGGGCGTCGGGATGGCGTTCTTCGTGGTGGGCGGAATGGTTTATTTGATGGGCATCGGTGCCGCCAACGTCATGTTTATGAGTTTCTCTCAGACGTATGTTCCCGCTGATCTCGTGGGTCGGAACAGCGCCACGTCCAGTCTGGTGATCAGGGGCAGCATGCCACTCGGAGCCCTCGCCGGTGCCGCGATCGGGCAATGGTATGGGGCGCGTATGGCGTTGCTTGCTTCCGCCGTAATTATCACACTCAGCGTGCTTGTGCTGTTCATTGGACCGATACGCCGAAAGCGGGACTTTCCCATGGCGCTAGCTACGGCAGACTAGGTCTTCTGCCTAGGGAATAAAGCAGGGGACGTCTCGGGGAGGCGCTTCCCGAATCCACTACCTCAAGCGCCGAATAGCGAAAGGCTGGAAACTCTGATGATTCCGTTGTCGTTTGCGCAGCGGCGGTTGTGGTTCATCTGTCAGCTGGAGGGGCCGAGCGCGACGTACAACGTGCCGTTGGTGCTGAGGTTGTCGGGGTTGGTGGACAGGGGTGCCCTGGAGGCGGCGCTGGGTGATGTGGTGGTGCGGCACGAGAGTCTGCGGACGGTGTTTTCTGCGCCGGAGGGTGAGCCGTTCCAGCGGGTGATGCCTGCTGAGGAAGCTGTGGTGAGGGTTGCCTGGTCGGAGGTTGCCGCGGGTGAGCTGGACGGGCGGGTGGCCCGGGCCGGGGGTTACGCGTTTGATCTCGGTAATGCGGAGCTTCCGGTGCGTGTGGAGGGGTTCTCGGTGGGCCCGGACGAGCATGCGCTGGTGTTGGTGATCCACCACATCGCCTGTGACGGCTGGTCGTTGGCTCCACTGGGTCGTGATCTGGCGGCTGCGTATGCGGCCCGTGTGAAGGGTTCGGCTCCGGCGTGGGAGGACCTTCCGGTGCAGTACGCCGATTACACACTGTGGCAGCAGGATCTGTTGGGTGCGGAGGATGATCCGGGCAGCATCTTGGCGCGGCAGTCCGCTTTCTGGCGGGATGCGTTGGCTGGGTTGCCGGAGGAACTGGCGTTGCCGTTCGACCGGCCTCGTCCGCTGAAGGCCAGCCATGATGGCGGCGGGTTGAACGTGTCGGTGGACGCGCGAGTGCACGCGCAGGTCGTGGAGTTGGCGCGTGCGGCAGGTGTGACGTCGTTCATGGTGGTGCAGGCGGCGCTCGCGGCATTGCTGTCCCGGTTGGGAGCAGGGACCGACATCCCGTTGGGTACTCCCGTGGCCGGACGCACGGATGATGCCCTTGACGACCTCGTGGGATTCTTCGTCAACACGCTGGTCCTGCGCACGGATGTTTCCGGCGATCCCACCTTCCGGGACCTGCTTGGCCGGGTACGGGAGACCGATCTGTCGGCGTTCGAGAACCAGGATCTGCCCTTTGAACGGCTCGTCGAGATTCTGGACCCGCCACGTTCCCTGGCCCGCCATCCGCTGTTCCAGGTCATGCTCGCCTTCGACAACAACTCCCAGGCCACATACAACATGCCCGGCCTGCGGGTTTGGGAAGAAGACATCGACCAGCCAACGGCCAAGTTCGACCTGCTGGTTGCACTCCAGGAGTTGCGCGATCTGGATGGGCGGCCTGTGGGGATGTCGGGGGAGGTCGAGTTCGCAACCGATGTGTTCGACCGCGGGACTGTCGAGGCACTGGCAGATCGGCTTGTGCGGCTGCTCGATGCGGTGACCACCGATCCCGATGCCCGTATCAGCCGTGCCGAGATCCTGACCGACGAGGAACGTCGGCTACTGCTTGACGCGGAGAACAGCGCCGAGTTGGAAGTGCTGGAGGCGACCTTGCCAGCCCTCTTTGAGGCGCAGGCCGCCCAGACCCCGGAAGCAGTCGCAGTGATATGCGAGGACCGGAGGCTGACGTACGGCGAGTTGAACACGGCGGCAAACCGACTGGGACGCGTGCTGATCGCCCAGGGCGTGGGGCCGGAATCGCTGGTGGCGGTGGCCATGCCGCGGTCTGCGGAACTGGTGATCGCACTGCTGGCAGTACTCAAGGCGGGGGCGGGATACCTGCCAGTCGATCCGGAGTATCCCTCCAAGCGGATTGCGATGATGCTGGCCGACGCGCGGCCGGTCTGCCTGATTGGCACGGGACCGGAAGCGGCAGCGTTCTCGGAGTCTGAGGTGCCGGTGGTGCTGCTGGATGACGCAGCGGTGCTTGCCGAGCTTGACCGGCTGTCGGGCTGCGACCTGCGTGACGACGAACGGCGGGCGCCGTTGCGGCCGTCGAACACGGCCTACGTGATCTACACCTCGGGCTCCACAGGTCGCCCCAAAGGCGTCGTCGTTCCCCACCGGAACGTGGTGCGGCTGCTGGGCGTCACACAGCCCTGGTTCGGCTTCGGCCCGGATGACGTTTGGGCGCTGTTCCACTCCTTCGCCTTTGACTTCTCGGTCTGGGAGATGTGGGGTGCACTGCTACACGGCGGGCGGCTCGTCGTGGTTTCCTACCTGGTCAGCCGGTCTCCACAGGAGTTCTTGCGGCTGCTGGCAGACGAGCGTGTCACCGTGCTCAACCAGACCCCGTCCGCGTTCTACCAGCTGATCGAGGCGGATCAGGAGAACCCCGGCAGCAGCGGTCGGCTCACCCTGCGACAGGTGATCTTCGGAGGTGAGGCGTTGGACTTCGCTCGCTTGAAGCCGTGGTACGACCGGCACACCGAAGACGCTCCCCGTCTGGCCAACATGTACGGCATCACCGAGACCACGGTGCACGTCAGCTATCTGGCGGCGGCCGCAGAGCCGGCTGCGGAGCCGCGCGGCAGCGTCATCGGCCGCCCAATCCCCCACCTGCGGGCCTTCGTGCTGGACGAACGGCTGAACATCTTGCCTCCGGGCGTGGTGGGCGAACTGTATGTGGCCGGCGCGGGATTGGCGCGTGGCTACCTGAATCGTGGGGGAGTGACGGCTGGCCGGTTTGTGGCGTGCCCGTTCGGCGGCCCTGGAGAGCGGATGTACCGGACAGGTGATTTGGCGCGGTGGCAGACGGATGGGAATCTGGAGTTCATCGGCCGTACCGATGATCAGGTGAAGATCCGTGGATTCCGAATAGAACTCGGTGAGGTCGAGGCCGCCCTGGGCAGGCAGGCCGGTATGGCGCAGGTGGCTGTGATCGTCCGTGAGGACCAGCCCGGGGACAAGAGGTTGGTCGGTTATGTGGTCCCAGGCCCGGGCGTCAAGGTGCGACCTGCAGGGCTGCGGGCAGATCTGGCTACCCACTTGCCGGAATACATGATCCCGTCCGCATTCGTATGTCTCGAGAGCCTGCCACTCACTACGAACGGCAAGTTGGATCGCCGTGCCCTACCTGCGCCGGATTACGAGGGGGCTGGAACAGGCTCACTGCCTCGGTCTCCGCGTGAGGAGTTGTTGTGTGACCTGTTCGCCGAGGTCTTGGGCGTCGAACAGGTCGGAGTGGACGACAGCTTCTTCGAGTTGGGTGGGCATTCCCTACTGACGACACGCTTGAAGGGACTGATCAATAGGCGCCTCGGTGTGTCCCTGCCACTGAGAGCGGTCTTCGAGCGGCCAACCGTCGCTGGACTCGCTTCCCTGCTCGAACATGCTCAGGGCCCGGGACCGGCGGCGGCCATCGCAGACTCGCCGGATTTCTCTGTGGCGCCGCGGCCTTCGCGGCGTGGAGGAAAGCCCATGGACGTGGACGGCTGAGTTCGGCGTCGCCTTTGGCGGTGTGTGATTACGCTCGTGCAGTCATCAATGAAGGGGTGCTTGATCATCAATCAAAGCCTTGAGAAACGCATGTGGGACGCCGTCGTCGTCGGCGCCCGATGCGCGGGGGCATCCACCGCGCTTCTTCTTGCCAGACAAGGTCACCGGGTCCTTCTGGTAGATCGGGCCACCTTCCCCTCGGACACCATGTCGACGCTGTACATCCATCAGCCAGGCGTGGCCATGCTGGAACGCTGGGGAGTTCTCGACGCCGTCGTCGCCTCAGGATGCCCTCCCCTGAAGACTGTCGACTACCAGGTGGAAGATGTCCTGCTGCACAGTCCCATGGCCACCACCGGCAAGATTGACGCTGCTTACGCGCCGCGGCGCCAGATCCTTGACCACATACTTATCGAGGCTGCCATCGAAGCGGGTGCCGAATTCGCGAGTGGATGCTCGCTGTCTGAAATCCTGTTCGAGGAAGGCCGCGCCATTGGTGTGCGACTCCGCACGAAGAACGGTGGGGAGATCACAGAGCGGGCACGCCTTGTGGTCGGTGCCGATGGCATGCGCTCCAGGACAGCAGAGCTGATCGGCGCCCCGACTGTGACCGAGGACCCGCGCATGACGTGCATCTACTACAGCGGCTGGACTGGCATATCGGCCGGGTTCGGAATGCGGGAGCGGCACGGGAGTTGGATCGCCACGGTTCCCACCCATGATGGCGTCACCTTGATTCTCACCTACTTCCCTCAGCGCAGCTTTGCGGCGATCAAGAGCGAACCGCTGGATGCGCATCGCGAATCAATCCGAGCTGGGGCGCCCGACCTATTTGACCAAATGTCCAGCGGTGAGCATGTTGTCAAGCTACACGGTACGGGTGACCAGCAGAACTTTTTCCGGAAGGCGCACGGACCGGGCTGGGTCCTTGTCGGTGACGCGGGCCATCACCTGGACAGTATCACTGCGCGAGGAATCACAAATGCGTTCACCCAGGCTGAAATCCTCAGTGAGGAAATTGGCGGTGATATGGCGGACGCGCAGCGTTTGGATGCTGCACTGAAGCGTTTTACAGATCGCCGGGACATGGTCCTGATGGAAGGGTACCGGAGTACTCTGGAGACAGCGAAGCTCAGGGTGCAGGATTCCCGACTGAAGATGCTGCGCGCTATCAGTGAAGTACCGGAGCTAACTAGCCGGTACTTCGCACTGCATGCCGGAATCATCTCGATGGATGAACTCCTGACGCCTGAACTGATTGAGCTGCTCTATGCACGCTAAATAGATCCGCAAGTATGTCCCTCGGCAGGAAGAACGGGTATGCGCGACACGGATGATGATTTTACCGGTCGATGGTTCCGAGTTGTGAAATGGCACCCGAAGCCTCGTGTTCGCCTCCTCTGTTTTCCGCATGCCGGCGGGGCAGCGAGCTTCTTCCGCTCATGGGGGGAATTAGTCCCTGCCGACGTCGAGCTCATTTCGGTCTGCTATCCCGGACGGGAAGATCGCTTACTGGAATCTCCCATAGGGAAAATGGAACACCTAGTCGCACCGCTGGTACGAGAATGCTCCAGGATTCTTGGTGAACCTCTTGCATTCTTCGGGCACAGCATGGGGGCCTCTGTAGCGTACGAGACTGCTCTGCACCTAGAGGAACTGTATGGTACTCGCCTGTCCTTGTTGGCGGCGTCTGGGCGTCCAGGGCCAGGACATGATCAAAAGTCAGGAGACCGCGGCCAGGTCAGTGACTCTGAATTGATGAGAGACGTAGGACTGCTCGGGGGAACCGAGGATCAAGCCTTTGAGGATCCCGAGCTGCGTGAATTGATCCTCCCCGCAATCCGGGCCGACTACCGTCTCATGGAGCAGTACAAGCCATCGGCCAGCACCTTGGCTGCCCGTGTCATCGCCTACTACGGGGACGCGGACCCGGATTTGGACGAGGCCGCCGTTGCAGCGTGGTCCATGATCGCTGGCGGAGGTTTCGAGGCGCGCTCTTTCGCCGGTGGCCATTTCTACCTTGTGGATCATGCGCAAGAGGTCCTGAGTAACCTCTTCGACCACCTCGATATTTCCGGCGACGGCAGTTCAGCATCGCTACCGTCATAGGGCGGCTTGGATAGCGAGCTAGATTATTCTTCATGCCTGCGCCTGTCCACCGGTGAGTTGGGCGTTGATTGAGCCTTTGGGACTTCGCCCCTTCAAGCAGCCGCCGGCGACGAGCGTCGTTCAGTCGCGGCAGTACCACGCCATGGAGATCTCGGTCTACGGCTACGATCCGCGCGAGGCGGCCATCTTCGGCTCGATCGGTCGACGCAGGGTGTTCGCCCGGGACAGCGTCAAGAGGTACCGCCCGCTGGCCAACGCCCTCACCGCCTTACGGGCTGGCCCGCGATTGAGCGTGGGTCGTGCTGGCCTGGCCGTTCGGCTGGTTGGTGATTCAGCAGGCCGTCGCGCGGACGTGCACCAGTTCGGTACTCGGCTTGTGGCGGGTGGTCCGCTGGGAGGCACGGTCGGAGACCAGACCTGCGATGGTTCGGTGGACTTCGCCGTGATCCTCGCGGCGGCCGGTGTATCGCTGCAGCGGTCGCCACTGTCGGTGCTCGGCGTAGGCGTGCTCGACGCAGATCCGGCGGGAGGACTGGCGGCGGCGCATCTCGCGCCAGCCGTATCGCTCGGTCAGCGGCGCGCTGCCGATGTCCTTCGGCTTCCTGGGCGGGGCCGAGATCTGGCCGGGGAAGTCGTTGGCCAGGCCCCGGTAGGCCTCGTCGACCTCGGCTTTGACCTGTGGATACTGGCGGAACTGCTCCGTGAGACCCTCGGTCCGCACGGCTGTCTGGTCGTGCATGCGGCCGGGTCGCTCGGCACCGGACCACAGGGTCCGGCCCTGATGGTCGCTGATCGTGGTCGTCTTGATGGTGTTCTGCTTGCGCTTGCCGGAGATGAACGCCCGCCTGCCGGGGCGGCCCGCCTTCGGGCGGGGAACTTGGGTCTCCATGCTGTCGATGCGCAAGGTCACGCCCTCAGCGTCGGCATAGGCGAACACGTCCTCCAGCGTGCGCAGCCGGATGTCAGGCCGGTCCGGCACGGCGAACCCGCGCGCGGCCAGCAGCGGTCGGACCTCGCTGATCGCCCGGCCGATGGTGGAGGAGCCCACCTCGTCGATCACGCCCAGCGCCGCATGCGTCAGCCCGGTCCGCAGATGGACCAGTGTCGCCAACACTCGTCGATGAAGACCAGTTCGTAGTTCGGACCGGCTCCAGCCTGGCGTTGCCGGGCACCACCACGCCGCTCGTCGCGTCCGGACTCGCAGCGTGCTTCCCAGCGCGGCGCGAGCTCTTCGATCAACTCGCCGAGAGTTGGGGCGAGATGCCGCAGAAGGCATGATGAGCCATGGCCACGCGGGCCTGCTTGTTGTTCACACAACAAGAACCCGTGCGGCCATCGACATGTCACGGCCTGCTCGCGAAGGAGGTCAGACCCGGTTGAGGGGCCGATGTGGCTCGTCCGGGAACTCCACCGTGATCGTGTCGCCGGGACGCACTACGCCGCCCACCTGGACGACGCTCATGATTCCAGCCTTACGCACGATGTTCCCGGCCTCGTCACGGCCGACGACCTTCTTCAGCAATCCGTCCTGAAAGTTGTCGATCTGCAGGCAGGGATTACGCAGGCCGGTGATCTCCACGATCGCCTCGTCGCCGATGCGCAGCAGTGTCCCGACGCGCAGGCCGAGCAGGTCGATGCCGCTGGTGGTGATGTTCTCGCCGAGTTCGCCGGGCGCCACGTTGAATCCCTCTTCGCCGATTTCAGTGAAGAGCTCCTCGTGAATGAGGTGGACCTGGCGCAGGTTCGGCTGGGTGGGGTCCTGTGCGACACGCGAGCGGTGCTTAACCGTGACGCCGGCGTGTACGTCTCCCTCCACGCCGAGCCCGGCGAGCAACATGATGCTGGCCCGGTTGGGCTTGGTGAACGAGTACTCGCCGTTGCTGCTGACTGCCGTTACCGTCCCGCTCATTCCGCGGCCCCTGTTCGGTAGCGATGATTCGCCAAGAGCCTAGCCTGCGGTTCTCAGGGCACAGCACTCTGCGATCAATCGCGGGTCAGGCCGTTACCCGTCGAACGGCTGGTACGTGCTGGACGGGTCGCTGTCTGAGGGGCGGAGCGCCCACTATCGGTTCGCCCCGAGCTATCTGCACGCGACACACCTGGCTCCGGCAGTACCGAGGGGCAGGAACGTCAAGAAGGACACCTGCGCCGCGGGCGCCGATCCGCACAGCGGTCAGGCACTGTTGCCCGGTTTCCTCTACCGCTGAGAGTCCCTCCTCGCCCGGCCCCGGCCGGATCGGACACTGCCCGGCGCCCAGGAGAGGGGGAGGTCCCGAACGCGCCGCAGAGGGGCCGCGAGCAGTAGGCCGCTCGTGGCCCATATACCCAGGCAGACCAGCCACATCGTGGGCCGGATCCCCAGGGGAGCGACCATGTCACCGCCCAACAGAGCGCCGATGGGGATCGTGCCGAAGTTGAGGAACAGGGTGGTCGCCGTGATGCAACCCAGCATCTCGGGTGGGCAGTAGGAGTGCCGGAAACTGACGATGATCACGTTGGAGGCGACGATACCGGCCATCATTACGGTGGAGCCGAGGACGAACCATGCCAGTCGTGGGCCTTGACCCGTCAGAGGGATGAGTAACCTGATCCGCTGCGTGCCGCCCAGCGTGAGGAGGTCGAGTGTCTGCGCAAGGTCACGGTCCAGGCCCTTTCTGTCAGCCTTGGGTGAGACATCCCGATCTGTCGGGTTACCCTGAGAGGGTACGACAGGAGAATCGCCCCTTATGACCAGTACCGAACCGGCCGGGTCCGACCCGGCACCGAGGCCGAAGCGCCGCACTTTCACCTCGGAGTACAAGCTGCGGATCGTCGCTGAGTACGACGCGGCGCCCAGGAACGAGAAGGGTGCGGTCCTGCGTCGGGAACGGCTTTACCACTCGCATGTCAAGGAGTGGCGGGCCGCCCGGGATGCCGGGGCCGTGGGAAACCTGGTCGATCGCCGGACCAGTCCGGCCCGTGCGAAGAAGTCCGCCGCGGAGGTGGAGAACGAGAAGCTGCGGCAGCAGGTGGCACGGTTGCAGAAGGACCTGGCCCGGAACAAGGCCGCGCTCGAAGTGATGGGAAAAGCTTCCGCGCTCTTGGAAATGATCTCCGAGAGCGCGGACTGAAGCCTGCCGCCGGCCCGGTCGTGGACGAGGCGTTCACCGGCGTCGAGGCCTAATTGGGCATCACGGCCGCGTGCCGGCTGACCGGCCGCTCCAGAGCTACCCACTACCGCAACCTCAACCCCCCGACGGTCCGCACACCCCGCTCCCGTGTGCAGGTGCAGCCATCGGCCCTGACGGGCCAGGAGCGCTCTGCGGTCCTGGCGTTGATGAACAGCGACGAGTACGCCGAGCTGGCGCCCGCCCAGATCTGGGCCCGCGAGCTGGACGCCGGCCGCTATCACTGCTCCGTCTCGACGATGTACAGGATCCTGCGCGGGCAAGGCCAGTCCGGTGAGCGCCGACGGCAGGCCACTCACCCCGCCAGGACTGTGCCCGAGCTGGTCGCCACCGGGCCCTCGCAGGTGTTCACCTGGGACATCACCAAGGCAGCCGGACCGGCCAAGGGCCTCTGGTATCACGCCTACGTGATCATCGACATCTTCAGCCGGTACATCGTCGGCCACACCGTTGAACGGGCCGAATCAGCGGTACGGGCAGAGGAACTGATCCGCGAGACCATCATCCGCAACGGCATCGTGCCCCGGACCGTGCACGCAGACCGCGGCACCTCGATGACGTCGAAGAAGGTCTCCCAGTTACTGACCGATCTGGGCGTGACACGCTCGCACTCGAGGCCGAAGACCTCCAACGACAACCCGTACAGCGAGGCCCAGTTCAAGACCACGAAATACATGTCGGACTACCCCGAACGGTTCGACTCGCTCGCCCACGCCCGCGAATGGTTCGACGCGTTCATCGCGTACTACAACCACGACCATCGGCACTCGGGCATCGGCTGGCACACGCCCGCCTCCGTCCACTTCGGGACCGCCGAAGAGGTCCGCGACCAGCGTGCAGTCACCCTCGCCCAGGCATACACCCGCCACCCCGAACGCTTCGGCCGCCGCCCCAGACCACCCGCAATACCCCAGACGCCCTGGATCAACGACCCGGCCAAGCGCAGAGACCCCACACCACAAACCTCATAGCGTCACGACCGTCTCACTGGACTTGAAATCCACCGGAGAGGCGAGGTAGGCAGGCGCGGACTAGTTCGCTTGCCATGGACTCCCCGGATACAACCTGCTTGACGTCGTTCTCGACGGTGAGGCACATTCTGTCTCGGTGCGAATCGACAGAGCGAATTCCCCACGGGTGGCGTGTGTCAATCCCTGGCCAGGCCATGTGGTAGAGGAAGTAGCACTCCAGCTCGGCCTGCTGGGCGTCAGCAGGGGGAATGAGCGGATCTGAGGGTGCGAGGTTCCTTACTCTGCTGAGCGATGTGCTCCAGGGTAGACCTGTAGCGAGCTGTAGTTTCTGGGCGCGGCGTTCGATACGAGTGCTCTTCACCGGAGGCTTTCCGCCGCACTGCCCTGTCCCGACCCGGGCCACTCGGCGATTCTCCGCTGCGCACAAATGACTACGGAGCTGCAGCGCCAGCCGGGTTGGCTTATCAGGCAACGTTCGTCGGGGAACGCCACACAATTCGGGCCCCGCTGAGCCCTCCTGCATCACGCTAACCTCGCGCTTTCATGAGGTGCGTTGTCCGACGGGTGGTCGCACAAACGGAAAGCGCCTCTGACCAGCAAGAATGTGGATCGTCGGGGTCCTTGTTCCTGCCGCCGCCAGAGACACTCTCCAGGTGAAGAAGCGTATCGGGCCCACAGCGCTTCGAGCCCCGAGCTTGCTGCTTACCAGCTGACGGACCGGCAGCGAACTACTCGAAGACGATGCCGGCCTCGCTCGCCAGACTCAGAGCCAGTTCCATCGAGCCCGGGCCCTTCACCACGACTCCCCTAAGTGAGGCCGCGCCGCCCACGTCGGCAAGGGTGCAATTCTCGAAGCGGACGCTTCCCGGGACCAGGTGCGCGAACTGGGCGCCTGTAAGGTCGCAGTTGGTGAACCGGACGTTGTGCATCTCGGACTTCTGGAAGTCCGCGCCGCGCATGGGGACATCCTCGAAGGCGACGCTGTAGAACTTGCACTCTCGGAAGAGTGCGTGGTCGGCCTTGCCACCCTCGAAGCGCACATCACGGAAGGTCGAAGACTTCCACGACGATCCGGTGACACGGCTGCCCGACACAGCGCAGCGGACCAGGGAGACATCGCTGGCCTTCAGTTCGGCGAAGTCGCAGGTGTCGAGGACTGAGTCGGAGAACTGGCTCTGCCGAATCATGGCCCCGGAGAAGCGGACTCCCTCGAACCGGCAGCCCTCAGTCTCAAACGCCTCGGCATGCACACCGGCGAACGAGGTGCCGACGTACGCGACGCGCTTGACGATCGCGTCGTCCTCCAGGGCGTCCCGCCACTGTTCCGCCGGTTCGAGCCGGGACGGCAGTCGAGGCGCCGAGGGGTTCTTCACCGGTCCGCCCTGCCGCATGGCTCGGGGCATCCGTACCGCGCCTTCCTCAGTAGTCAAGAATATTCCGGAACAATCAGTGAGCCTAACTCGCCTACACGGAGCGGGCTGTCCGACGGATGGGCAAGTAGGCGAAAAGTGCCTCTGACCAGCAAGAATGAGGATTGTCGAGATCCTGGTTCCTGCTCCAGCCGGAGGCGCTTCTCAAGTGAAGAAGAGTATCGGGTCGTACCCGCGTGTCCGTATCGAGGGTGGTGGCCGGGCGGTGGTGTCGCAGGCCGGGGGCGTGCTGCTGGTCGAGACCGTCCGGAAGACCGGCCTGGACACGGCGACGTCAGCGGCGCTGGCGCCGTGGCGGAAGGCTCGGGCGGTGCACGATCCGGGCAAGGTCCTGCTGGATGTGGCCCTGGCGGTTGCGCTGGGCGGGGACTGCCTCGCGGATGTCGCCATGTTGCGGGCCGAGCCGGCCGTGTTCGGGCCGGTGGCCTCCGACCCGACGGTCTCGCGCCTCATCGACACCCTCGCAGCCTCCGGGGACAAGGCCCTGCAGGCCATCCGGGCCGCACGGGCTGAAGTCCGCCGATACGTCTGGCGGTTGGCCGACCGGAAAGCGCCTGATATGGGCGGGACGGTGACCGTGGACCTCGACGGGGTGCTGGTGATCGCGCACTCCGACAAGGAGGACGCCGCCCCCACCTGGAAGCGAACCTACGGCCATCACCCGCTGATGGGGTTCGTCGATCACGGACCAGGCGGCACCGGTGAGCCGGTCGCGGCCCTGCTCAGGCCGGGCAATGCGGGCTCGAACACGGCCACCGACCACATCAATGCCACTCAACTGGCCCTGGCTCAGTTGCCGAAGAAGTACCGGCGAGGGCGCCGGACCCTGATACGCACCGACTCCGCGGGCGGCACCCACGACTTCGTCGCCTGGCTCGCCCAACGGGGACGGTGGCTGTCCTACTCGGTCGGCATGGTGATCACCGAGGCGATCCACCAGCACGTTCTCAAGGTTCCGGCATCGGCCTGGGCAGCGGCCGCCGAGGCAGACGGCGAGATCCGCGACGGTGCCTGGGTCGCCGAACTCACCGGTGACGTCCTGGACGGCTGGCCCAAGGGGATGCGGCTAATCGTCCGCAAGGAACGGCCGCATCCTGGGGCCCAGTTGCGGCTCACGGACGCGGACGGCATGCGGCTGACCTGCTTCGCCACCAACACGCCGGGCCAGCCGATCGCCGAACTCGAGCTCCGCCATCGGCTGCGGGCCCGGGCCGAGGACCGCATACGGGCCGCCCGGGCCACCGGCCTGCGCAACCTGCCCCTGCACCGCACCGCCCAGAACCAGGTCTGGCTCGAGATCGTGCAGATCGCAGCTCGACCTGCTGGCCTGGATGCCGATGCTCGCACTGACCGGCAAGGCCCCCCCTGTGGGAGCCCCGCCGCCTGCGGTACCGGCTCTTCACCACAGCGGGACAGCTCGTGACCACCGGCCGCCGGCGGATCCTCCGCCTGGCCCGGCACTGGCCCTGGACCAGCCACATCACCACAGCTCTCGAGCGGCTCGCGCTCCTGCCGAACCCCGGATGACCAGTGAATTCCCGCCCCCACGACAACAAGTCACCACCCGGAGCAGTAGAACCCGGCGCCACCCCGAGACGACACTCGGGCCCTCAGCCTGCCCAGCCTCCGCCACCCGCAACAAGATGGTCCGCCGACTCCGTCGGCGGACCATCAAGAAAGATCGAGGTTAATCATGGGAATTCGCTCACGGCAGACGAGAATTGACAGCAAAAGACTGGAACCTCGGCCGGGGTCATGTCAATGTACAACGTCCCCGGAAAACACCAAGTCAGAAGAAACTTTTCGAAAGGTGGTGCGAGAATCTTAGCCGCCTAGCAGATGACGGTCTGCTGATGCTCGTTGCGGACGGCACGACGCAATTCCTGCGCTCGTACCGCCTGGCTTCCTAATCGGGACCACCGGAGTGCTGCGAGCCCATCGGCGAGGCGCGCACAACATAGCCGACGATCGCCGGTTGGCCAAACCGGCGATCATCAGGACGATTCAGGTGTTCGCATACGACTGTCCTTGGCGGTGGAGTCGTGGTGGACGCGGGCCGCCTGGGCCCATCCCCTCTCGTCCCTTAGGAAGTGCTCCATGCCTTCACGATCGCCGTTCGCTCCCCCCGCCGTGTCTG
>CBRG010000302.1 GCA_000470535.1 Streptomyces sp. AW19M42 | reverse complement strand
GCTCGACGCGTCGTCGAGCCGGTGGAAGGTGACGACGCCGGCGTGGTGGACGCCCTCCGTCGTCTTCCAGGCGATCCGGTCCTCCGGTATGACTTCTGTGAGCTCGGCGACGAAGACCTTGTCAACTCCCGGCAGCGCGAGTTGCCAGGCGAAGCGGCGCTCGTCCAGCGCGTCGACACGCTGTACGTGGCTCAAGAACATGGGCCACCGCTCCACCCTGCTCCAGAGCGCCCAGCTGATGGCCACCGGGGCCTTGATATCGACGGTCTCGACGATCGAGGAAGACATGCTGACTCCTTGACAAGCGGGTGGGCTCATGTGTTGACGGAATCCGTCCCGCGCGGGGCGACGGCGGGAACGCGGTCTCGCGGGACGGAGCTCAGTTCTTCCGTGTGGACAGCGTGAAGGAGTGTCCGGCGGGATCGGAATAGAGGCGGGTGTCACGCGCACCCCCGTTGTCCTTCGTGTCCAGGGGACGCGCGCCGAGGCCGACCACTTCGCGCTCGGCCTCGTCCATGTCCTCACGCGCCACCAGAATCCGCAGATGAGCCTGCTGGGAATCGTCGGGCCGCGGCCAGCTGGGAGGCGCGTAGCCGTGGTCCCGGCGGATCGCGAGACCCACCCCGTCGTGACCCACGATCTCGACGATGTCGAGCTCCTGCCCGACCTGGACCTCGGCGTTGAGCAGCGCGGCGTAGAACTCGGCGAGCTCGTTCGGCTCCGCGCAGTCCAGCACCAGCACACTTCTCTTCGGTACCGCCATGGCCATCCTCCTGTCCTCTCGGCGTCCGGTCTCCGGTACTCGTCCCGCGTACCCCCTGCGAAGAGCGGCACACCCGGACTCCGCCGCACTCGCGAGCCGCCGCCCCGACCTGCTCGGCGAACTACGGAGCGACACGCGTCGGGCATGGCTGACAGACGTATTTCGGGGCACACGCCTGACGCCCGGCCCCGGCCGGTGCCGACGCCACAACCGCCGGAACACACCACCCAGCGACGGGAGCGCCATGCCTGCAACAAACCTGCCGCAGAGACCGGTCGACCGGAGCCCTGGGCCGCGCACGCCCTCGCGGCCCGGACACTCACCGGCTCTCACCAGCGGCAGCGGCCGGGCCGCCGCCCTGATCGGTACGCTGGCCGTCTGCCAAGCCGCGCTGATGGTCGGGCTGGGACTCCTGATCACCGGTCCCGCCAGCGGGATCTGGCCCCTGACCAGTGAGGACCGGGTCAATGAGGGGTTCGAGCGGCTGCGCACCGGAACCCTCACCGACGTGTCGCTCGTCGCGTCGGAGGCCGGCAATACCGCCACGGTGATCGTTCTCACCATGCTGGCCTGTCTCGGCCTGCTCCTCATACCCCGGCTGCCGAGGTGGCGCGAGGCGGTCTTCCTCGCCGTCTCCGTCTCGCTCCAGGCACTGGTCTTCCTGGTCATCAGCGTCTCCGTCGACCGCGAGCGGCCCGATGTGGAGCGCCTCGACTCCTCGCCGCCGACGTCCAGTTACACCTCGGGGCACACCGGTGCCGCCACCGCGCTCTACGCAGGCCTCGCCGTGCTGGCGCTCTCCCGGGTGCGGGGCCCCTGGCGCAGGGCAGTCGGTGGGCTGCTGCTGCTCATACCGTTGGTGGTGGCGGTCGCGCGCCTCTACCGGGGGATGCACCATCCCAGCGACGTCCTCGGCGGACTGATGAACGGAACCCTGGCGCTGCTGATCGTCGGACGCACCCTCATGAACGACGGCGGCAGTCCCGCTCCCCCGCCGTCGAACGCGGTCGGCATCGCGCTGCAGGCCACCGCCGAACGCACGGAACACGTCGCGGGACACACGGTCGTGATCGTCAACCCGACGGTGACCGACGACTCGCGGTGCGAGACCCTGCGGCTGATCCTGGAGCAGCATGGCCGTCACTCCGTGGAGTTCGTCTCCACCACCGCGGACGACCCGGGCGGCGGGCAGGCGGCCGCCGCTGTTCGCGACGGCGCGTCGCTGGTCGTGGTCTGCGGTGGGGACGGGACCATCAGGGCGGCGGCGGACGCGCTGGCCGGCACCGGTGTTCCGCTGGCTGTGGTGCCCTGCGGAACCGGTAATCTGCTGGCCCGTAACCTGGGGCTCCCGACAACGCCGGCAGCCGCACTGGACCTCGCGCTGTCGGGCAGTGTCCGCGCGATCGACCTCGGGCGAATCGAGGGCGACTCCCTCCCGGCGACCCACTTCACAGCCATGTCCGGCGCCGGTCTGGACGCCGCGATGCTGGAGAACACCGGGGACGGCGCGAAGTCCGCCATCGGGTGGCCCGCCTACGTGGTGGCCGGTGTCAGGAGCCTGCGGGCCCCCCGGATGTCCGTCTCGATCCGGCTCGACAACGGACCGGTCCTGCACCGCACCGCCCGGATGGTGCTCCTCGCCAACATCGGCAGGGTGCAGGGCGGCGCCGCCCTTGTCCCGGCCGCCGAACCCGACGACGGGCTACTGGACCTGGCCGTCTTCGACCCGCGTGGCCCCGGCGGCTGGCTGCGCGTCGGCGGCATACTGCTGCGCGGCCGGTCGAAGCCACCCCGCCCGTCCGCGGAGGGCAGCTTCCCGCCCGCCGACAGCTCGGGCAACGAGACCCCGGTGGAGTACTTCACCTTCCGCCGCGCCGAACTGCGCTTCGACTCGGCCCAGCCGCGCGAGTTCGACGGAGATCCGGTGCGGCCGGGGCGACTGCTCATAGCCGAGGTCAGGCCCGGGGCCCTGGCCGTGCTTCTGCCGTCGAGGGACGAGTGAATGGGCACCGCGACCCGGGTCCCGCAGACCCGCGACATGGCGGGCGACGAGCTCTCCGCCGACGAGGCGATGGCAGCCCTGCGCCGGTACGGCCGCTGGCCGCTGGTACGGGACTCCTTCGTCCGCTTCCGCTACGCCGACGGCTTCAGCCATTCCCGCGCGCTGGCCCTGCAGACCGTCCTCTCCGTGATCCCGCTCGTCATCGCCTTCGTCGGGCTGTCCGCCTCGCTGCACACGGAGAACATCGGGCAACTGGCCGAACTGACCATTCACCGCCTCGCCGCAGGACCGAGCGCCGAGGTGGTGGACGACGCCCTGGACCGGAGCCGACGGCGTGCCGGGGAGGGTTCTCAGCTCACTCTCTGGCTCGGCCTGGCCTTCTCGCTGGCGAACGTCACCACCGCGATGTGCCAGATAGAACGCGGGGCCAACCGGATCTACGGAATCGAGCGCGACCGCCCCTTCCATCAGAAGTACTTCCGGGGTCTGGTGATGGCCCTGACCGCAGGCATCCCGCTGGGCTTCGGCTTCGTCCTGATGGTGGTCGGCGGCGACCTCGTCTCGGCTGCCGTGAGCGTCTATGGCCTCGGTGAAGGAGCCAGGCACGCGTGGGATCTGCTGCGCTGGCCGTGTGGGCTCCTGCTCGCCCTCATCTCGGCGAGCGCGATCTTCCGTCGCTCCCCGCGCCGCCGGCAGCCCGGCTACACCTGGCTGGCGTTCGGGGCGGCCCTCTACCTGGTGCTGTGGACGTCGCTGACCTGGCTGCTCAGCCTCTACCTCTCGCTCAGCGGGTCCTTCGACACGGTCTACGGCCCGCTGAGTGCCTTCATGTCGCTGCTCCTCTGGGCCTATCTCACCTCGATCGCCCTCTTCCTCGGGCTGTCCTTCGCCGCTCAGCTGGAGGCGGCCCGCGCCAGGAAGCCCGGTCCTGTCCATTGCGATCCAGGAGCGTGAACGTGATACGCGCCAGTGCCGCGCGGCTGCTTGAGCACCGCGGCCGTGCCGCCGACCGCAGGTTCGGCATTCGTCTGCTCGCCGCCGCCGCCGTCGCCGCGGTGTCCGCTGTCCCCTTCGGTCTCCTGCTCGTTCTCGTCGAGAGCCGGTGGAGCCCCTTGCGTGCTGTGGACTCGGGTGCGGCCCGGCGGCTGCACAGCGCCGCGCTCGCCCACCCCGCGTGGACGGGCACCCTTCGATTCCTGTCCGACTGGATCTGGGACCCCGCGACGATGCGCTGCGCGGTCGCGCTGGTCACGATCTGGCTGCTCCACCGCCGTGCCTGGAGGCTGGCCGCCTGGTCCGCTGTGACGGCGGTGGCCGGCGGGCTGACAGGGCTGCTGGTCAAGACGGTCATCGAACGGGCCAGGCCTTCCCTGGCGGACCCGGTGGCCCAGGCACCGGGCTTCTCCTTCCCCTCGGGACACGCGATGAGCGCCACCACCTCGTTCGCCGTCCTGCTGCTTGTGCTGCTGCCGCTGGTGCCGCGAGGCGGGCGGGTCATCTGCTGGGGTGTGGCCGTGCTCTCAGTGCTGGGAGTGGGCTTCACCCGGGTCGCACTCGGCGTCCACTGGTTCAGTGACGTGGTCGGCGGCTGGCTCCTCGGCCTCGCCGTGGTGGCGTCGACCGCATGGGCCTTCGAGGCCTGGCGTGCCGACTCCGGCCGTCGCCGGAGCGGGGTGGCCCAGGGCCTGGAGCCCGAACTGCCGGAGGCCGTCCCGGAGCGGTGAAGGCCACGGGACGCCGGGCGGACCTGCCCGCCATGAGCGTGGCAGCGCCCGGAGCGTGCGGGCCGGGAACCACGGATCCTCGCGCCGCCGACAACCGCTCGCGCGCCCGGCTTCGCCCGGGATCCACCCCGCCGCATGTCGGAGTCGGTTCAGCTCCGCTGGAAGAACTCCACCTCCGCCAGGGCCAGATGGCGGCCCTTGGTCAGGCCGGCCGGCGAACTCAGGACCAGGCGCACCGTCTTCACGTCACTGATCCCGGTGGACACCGTCTGCGAGCCCGGCTTGTCGCTGAGGGTGACCTGCTTCGTCTGCTTGTCGCCGTCCTGCGTCGTCACCTCCACGTCCATCCGGAGTGCGCGCCCCTGCCGGGCGTAGTCCTCCGGAGACTTGGACGCCCCGTTGGTGATGAGCAGGTCGACCAGCCGGAACGGCTTGCTGAAGGTGTACGTTACCGAGGCCTTCGGCCCGGGTGCGCCCCAGTAGCGGTTGCTCAGCCCGTCCGTGGTGTTCTTCGCCGGGTGCCGGGGAATCTCCGCGCTGGCGGCGATAGCGACCGGGGTCACCGCCTTGGGCTTGCCCATCTTGTCCCTGGTGTCCTCGATCAGGGCGCGGCCGGCCGGCAGCAGCAGGAGGCCGCCCGCGCACAGGGCCACCAGCACGGCCAGGATCACCAGCCCCCGTACCACCCTGCCCGAACTCGCCCGCGCCCGGCGGCGGAACGGCCACACGGTCCGCCACCACGGCAGCGGCGCCGGCTTCGCCTCGGGGTTCAGTGGAGCGGCGCAGCGTCGGCAGAACCGGCGGCCCGGCAGGTTGGGCGTCTCGCAGGCCGGGCAGGGCGCCCCCGCCGCCTCTTCCGGCGCCGCCACGGGCCGTACGACGGGGCGTGGGGCCACCGGCTTCGCGGGGAGTACGGGCAGCACGGGGTCCTGCGCCGACGCCTCCGGGGCGGGTGGGGCCGGGGCGGGACTGGCCACGGGCGTGGGTGCGGGTGGTGCGGCGGCGGGTGGCGGGGTGGTGCTGGACGCGTCCGGTGGGGTGCCTGGCGCGTGAGGTGGGGTGGTGGGGGTGGTGCTCGGTGTGGCGGCGGCCTGCGCGGGGGCGCGTTCCGCAGGGGCCGGGGTGTTCGCGGGCGCCGTGCTCGGGGCCGGTTCGGTTTCCGACCAGCCCAAGTACGCACCGCAGTTGCCGCAGAAGTCGTCCCCTGAACCGTTGGACGCCCCGCAGGTGGGACACGCGCGCATGGCGTCACCTCCCTTCATCGGCGGGCGGGCCGGGCAGGACCTCCACCCGGCAGACGGTGTGCACCGGGCACATGGCCCGGACGATCTCGTTGACCCGGTCCACATCCACCGCCGACTCGCGGCCCGGCCAGACCCGGACCAGGATCTCGGCGGAGGGCTCCGGGGGAAGTTGCGCACCGGCGGTGCGCGACCACACCGCACCGCCGTCCCCGGTGACCGCGGCGTCCACGCCGAGCCCGAGCCGCAGCCCCTCCACCAGGCCGCGTCGGGTACCGCGCCAGCGGTGCAGCTCCACCGCCTGGACCACCGCCTCACGGCGCAGTTCCACGGGCCACCGCGGATCGTCGACCGCACCCACCCACGACGCCAGCCAGGCCAGGAAGTCGACCGGGGCCACCCGGGGGTCGAAGTAGGAGGGCAGGTTGTCGAGGGTTGCGAACACCGGGGCGAGCACGGTGTCGAGCCCCGCGGTGAAGCGCTGCGCGAAGTCGTCGTCGGCGTACAGGGCGGGGAGTTGTCCGCCGATCGGATACCTGCTGGGCAGACCGGGTACGGCCGCGCGGCTCATCCCCGTACCTCCGGTTCGATGGCGGTGACGACCACCTGGTGCTGGTACGAGAAGACCAGCGCGCCGGCCGCCACGTCGATGCGGTCGGAGGGCGCGCCCCGGCGTCCTGTCGTCGGGTCGGCGGCGAACAGCCGGATCTCCTCCACCAGCGCGTTGCCGGTGGCGCGTTGCAGCACGCCGAACACCTCGCCGTACTGCACCGGGCGCCCGAACGGCCACCCCGTGCCGTCCGGGCCGCCGTGCAACGGGTTGAGGAGCCGGAACAGCGCGTCGAGCGCCGCTTCGCGCACCCGGTCGGTGTCGCCCGCCGCCGCCGCGAGCCTGGCGACGACGGTGACACCCTGGTAGACCGGCGGCTCCACCACGAGGCGGGTGCCGATCAGCCGTCGCTCGTCGAGGCTCGCGGTGATCGCCCGGAGTACCTGGTCCGACGGGATCAACTGCTCGAACCGGAGCCGGTCGCCCTCGTCGGCCACCGCGTCCGGTACGACCAGGACCCGGACCGCGCCCGCACCGTCCCCGGCGGGCATGCAGCGCACCCGGCGCACGGAGGGCGCCGCCCGGCGGCTGATGATCTCGTAGTCCTCCGCGGTCACCGCGCGTTCCTGCATCCGCAGCGCGTCCGGTGCCCGGAGCTTTGCGTTGGCAACGGTCTCACCGGCGACTCCGCCGCGCGCCGCCTCCCGGTTGGTGACCCGCGCCACGTACGGCACGGAGCTGCGCAGTACCGAGATCACGCCGCGTGCGACGTTGCCCGCCGGCCCGCCTCCGGTGCGGTAGCGGGCCACCCGCAGCTGGGCGCCCTTGGGCGGCACGGCGCCGCACTGGCGCAGCGTGCCGTCCGGCTCGCGCAGCACCGGGGGGAAGGTGAACTCGCCGGTGGTGGCGTCCACCCGGACGTGCTGGTCGGCGGGGCCGGAGCGGCCGAAGTGCTCGACCACCTCCCAGCGCCGCCACCCCTCGGCGGAGGACACCTCCACCACCGGGGGTTCGCCGTCGAGGAGGACCGGCGGGCGGCCGAGCCGGAACGTCTGCCCCGCGACCCCCTCCGAGGTGCCGAGCGGCACGTCGGTCACCGTCTCCGCGTGCTCGGCGTACATGGTGCCCCCCACGGTGAACACCGCCGCCTCGCGGACGGTCGGTGACTCCGAGTAGAACGGCTGGCCCGGTTCGGGCTCTGTGACGCGGCAACGCAGCCAGCCGGCCCTGGTCCCGCCGATCACCGACGCGGTGTGCCCGGCCGGTACGTGGACGATGACCTCGCCGGGACGGTTCAGCCCGCCGGTGGTGTCCGTGCCGGTCTCGCACTCGCGCCAGCCACCGCCGTCCCACGCCTCCCAGACCAGCGGGGGCTGGCGCGGGTCCACCCCGATGCCCTCCACCCTGCTGTCCACGCGCACCGCGACCACACAGCGCGGCACCGGCGCCGGCAGGCCGAACAGCAGCGCGTCGCCCGGCTCCGGTGTCGCCTGGAAGCAGGGCACGTCGAGCCCTTCGGCGAGGGTCCTGGTCCGGTCGCTCTGCTCACCGGACCGGGGCGAGGTGACAAGTTTCATCAACTCGCTCGGAACGATGTGGAGTTCGTGGGTGGTGGTGAACACCACGGCTTCCTCGGTCTCGCCGCGCACGGTGGTCACCTCGGTGCCGGCGGGGAGCGTCACCGTTTCCGGCTGCGGCGCCGACAGCCAGAAGTCGACGTCGGCTCCGGCGGCGGCCGGCGGGAACAGGCAGATGCCCAACAGGTCGAGGAACGCGGTGTAGTTCTTGTCGGGGACGCGGTTCAGCCGGTACAGCAGCTGGTCCACGAGATAGGCGAACGTCTCGATCAGGGTGACGCCCGGGTCGGAGACGTTGTGGTCGGTCCACTCCGGGGCGCGCTGCTGCACGTACCGCTTCGCCTCGTCGACGAGTTGCTGGAACCGCCGGTCGTCCAGGTTGGGGAAGTCCAGAGCCATCAGTCCGCGACCAATTCCTCGGTCTCCTCCTCGGAGGGGATCGTGTAGAAGGGAAAGACCAGGTTGCGCCGGTCGTTGGTGGAACGCACGGTGTAGCGCACGTCGATGTAGAGCGTGCCGTCCTCGACGGCGTCGAAGGCGACCACCACGTCGTCCACCGCGATGCGCGGTTCCCATCGTTCGAGGGCCTCGCGGGTCTGCTGCGCGATGCGGCCGGCGGTGGCGCCGTTGCCCGGGGCGAAGACGTAGTCGTGGATGCCGCAGCCGAACTCGGGGCGCATGGGGCGCTCGCCGGGTGCGGTTGCGAGCACGAGGCGGATCGCCTCCTCGATCTCCCGCTCGCGTTCGACCATGGCGATCCCGCCGGTCGGCCCGACGCGCAGCGGGAACGCCCAGCCGCGCCCGATGAACCGCTCACTCATCACATGCCCCCGATGCGGACGTTCTGGGCACCGGTCAGGATGTTCCCGGAGCACGCCGTGCGGTCGCCCGCCCGCGCGGCCGGCAGCCCGCCGATCAGCACCGTGCCCGCGGCGAGCGCGGCCGGGTCGGGCAGGATCACATTGGCCGGCCCCAGCAGTGCGTGCGGGGGTATCGGACAGGTGTGGAGGCTGCCCACGACGGCGGCGGGACGGCCGCCGATCAGCACACGCATCACCGCGGCGGCGGCGCCGGGCGGCGGAGTGGCGATCACACCACCGTGGCTGGTGGGGTCGCCGGTACGGGCTGCGGCTGGCATACGTCACTCCTTGCGAAGGTCCTGGGCCCGGAGGCCGGTCGCGGATTCGGTCGATGGGTCAGGTGCCGCGGAGAGTGCGGCAGGGTGGTGCGGTGGTGGGCCGGCAGGGAGCGGACAGTGCGGTTCACGGACCGGCCGGTTCTCAGTTGATCCGGATGAGCCGGGCCTTGAGCACGCCCAGCAGACCGCCGTCGACGGTGACATCCGTAGTGCCGTTGACCTGCACGGAACGGCCCCCGATCCGCACTCCGTCGGTACCGTCGATGTCCACCTGCCTGCCTCGCACGTTCACCTTGCCCAGCTTCGCGTCCAGGGTGATGCCGTCCTTGTCGAGCACCACCGAGGTGAGGGGGCGGCCACGCCCCGCGTATACGGTCAGCTCGATCCGATCCCGGCGGTCATCGAGGCGTACTTCGAGGCGCTCGTCGGCGGTCATCAGCCGCAGTCCGGACGGGCCCGGTGCCCGCGCGTCCAGCAGTTCCACCCGGTGTCCCGAACGCGACACCACCGAGCGGCGGTTGACCTTTCCACTGGTCCGGTCGATCAGCGGGACGTCATGGGGCGACGGCTGGTCCACGCCGTTGTACAGCCCTCCGATGACGTACGGGCTGTCCAGCAGGCCCTGTTCGAACCCGACCAGGACCTCGTCGTTGACCTCCGCGCTCACCACCCCTCCCCCGCCGACGCCGCCCCACTGCACGGTGCGCACCCAGTCGGTGACGTAACTATCGTCCAGCCAGGGAAACTTGAGCCGGACCGCGCCACGCTCGGCGCCGTTCGGCTCGCGTACGTCCGTCACCACGCCGATCGCCAGCCCCGGCATCCGGGTGCCACGGTCCGGCCCGCCGGTCACCAGGCCCGTCAGGGAGCGGTCCGGGCCCGCGCCGACCCAGACCGTGGTGCGGTAGCCCTCGTGCGGCTCCAGGACGTGCTGCACGGCCGTCGCCGTGTACCGGCCGGAGAACGCCTGCCCTACGTTGCCGAGGGCCACGGGCTTGCCTGCCCGTAGCCGGGGATTGCCCTCGGCCAGCGCCTCCAGCTCCCCGAATCCCGCACTGACCTGGGCGGCCGTCGCGTCCGCGACGGCCGTCGTCTCGGCCTGGGTGCGGTACGGGGTGTCCGTGACGGTCAGTTTCGCCTTGCCGAACCGGGCGCTCGCCGACGGACTCAGGCCCGGCACCGCCGTGTCGCTGATCACCGACGGGTTCCGGGCCACCAGCGGCCGCTTCGTCCTGACGTCCCAGCCGCGCACCTCGACCGATGCCGCGCTGTCCGCCGCCGACAGCGAGGCCCGCAGCGCGAGGAGGTTCCGGCCGTACTCCAGCACCATCGGGTTCTTGGTTGCCGAGGTCGACGGGGCGGGCGCGCCGGACGCCTTCTGCGGCCGGGTGAACTGGAGCAGGCCCTTGTCGTCGACGCGCACCTGCGCGCCGCTCTCACCCGCCAGGTACTGCAGGAAGTCCCAGTCGGACACGTTCGCCTGCGAGAGCTGCTGGTAGGTGACCGGTGCGGCCTGAACGGTTCCGCAGGCCAACCCGGCCCCCGCCGCCACCTTGCGGACGATCGCGGCCGCCGTCATGTTCCGGTACGCCACCACCTTGCGGCCCCGCTGCAGCCGGTGCGCCTTGGAATACCCGCGCACCACCGTGAACGAGCCCGTACGGTCCCCGTCCAGCTCCAGGGCCGTCACCTCGCCGTCGAACAGCCGCTCCCGCGCCTGCCCGGAGGCGGTCACCACCGAGACCCGCAGCGGGGTTCCGATGGTGATGCCGGTCGCCTGGAGGAACTCGTGATCGGGGTCGCGGAAGGTGAGCACCGCCGCGTCGGGCAGGCCCACGTTCTCGTCCACCACACAGCTCACCAGCTGGGCGGCCCAGACCTTGGGGAGCTCGGCGGGCGTCTCCACGACGGGGTCCGCCGCGAACGACCGGCCGCCCTGTGCCTCGGTTGTGCTCACCATTCCTCCTCACTGTCCGTGTCCCGTAGCGCCGGCACCACCAGTTCGGTGCCGGGCGGGAGCGCCATCGGGTCATCGATTCCGTTCGCCTCCGCTATGACCCGCCAGGCCGTCGGGTCGCCGTACTCCCGCCAGGCCAGCATGGCGAGGCTGTCCCCCGCCACGACCGTGTGCGTACTGCGGGCGGTGCGCGCGCCGGACGTCGGGTTCTGGCCCGCCGGGTCGACGCTCGCCTCCTCGATGGACAGCGCGCAGGTGGCCCGCAGCGGCTTGCCGTCCACGTCGAACAGCGTGTAACTCACCGACAGGCTGGACAGCACCCCGTCGAACGCGGTCGTCCGCGCGGTGCCCCATTCGAACCGGACCCACGGGCTGGCCGGTTTCTTGCGGCCCAGGCTGGCCGGGGTCGGCACGCACGCCTTCATCAGCTTCTCCACCGCCTGCTCCACGGAGTTGTCGTGGGTGGCGGTGGCATCCAGGAACACTTCGAGGCTCAGGGTGCGGGGTCCGCTCCCGACGAACTCGGGCAGCGCGGACTGCCCGGCCATCCGCGACGGGGAGCGCCGCCACTCGGTGGTCTTGCGCAGCTCCAGGGTGGAGGGGTTGAACTGGAGGTCGAGCCGCGCGACCGTCCCACCGGGTTTCGCGCCGACCGAGGCCGGGGGCTCCTTCAGGGTCAGCTGGGCTCTGGCCCGGCTGGAGCGCACCGCTGGCGACATGCCTGGAGTTCCTTTCCGGTGCGAATACGAGGGCTGGGCTGGTGCGGGGGCGGGGGGGTGCTCCGGGGTCAGGAGGGACGCAGCCCCTGGTGGGCGATCTCCAGCGTCTCCACCGCGGCCTCCGACCGGGCGGGGTCGAAGGACGGCCCCTGCCAGCGGACCGGGACGATTCCGAAGACCTGCCAGCTGATGATCCTGGTCAGGTCCGGTTTCAGCGCCACGATCTCGCCGTCCTTGGGCTCCACCCGCCGCAGCGTCTCGTCGAGCCAGCGGCCGATCTTCGCCGTGTCGGTGGTGACCGGCCTGGTGAGCGTGATGTTCGACCAGGTCACGCGTCCGGGCAGCTGCCAGGTGAAGCCGTTGTTTCCGCCTTCCGCATAGCTCTCCATCTCCACCTCGGCGCCCATGCCGGAGCAGGTGTGAAAGGCCCCGAGGTCGTTCCCGGCGATCGCCAGCCGGAAGAACACGCTGGTCGCGAAGATACTGTCTGTCATTGCTCCGTCATCCGTTCGGTGCTCTCAGCGGCGTCCGTCGTAGGGACGGCCCGTACGGTCCCGGCCACGCCGCAGTTCGGTGCGCAGCAGCCGGGCCATGGGGTCGAGCAGGCGGCGCGCCAGCTCGTCCAGGTCGGCCCCGGAGCCCTGCGGTAATCCGGTGTGTCCGGCCGCGCCCCTGCCGGTGGCGGATGATGTCGTGCCCGACCGCTGCGACTCCGCCCTGGCCGGTGCGGCGCCGGGTACGGGGCCGCTGGACGCGGAGCCGTTCGATGCGGAGCCGGCGGGTACGGAGCCGGCGCCCGCACCGGTCACGTCGCGCTGGACCGGGGGTGCGGCCCGGCCGGACCCGCCCAGCGCGGGCGCCGGCCGCGTCGG
>CBRG010000301.1 GCA_000470535.1 Streptomyces sp. AW19M42 | reverse complement strand
CGGCCATCCCTCCGTCAGCCCGGACGCGCGCAGACGCGTCCTCGCCGCCGTCGAAGCCCTCGGCTACCGGCCCAACACGCTGGCCCGCTCGCTGCGCACCGATCAGACCCGCACGCTCGGACTGGTCATCAGCGACGTGCTCAACCCGTACTTCACCGCCCTGGCCCGCTCCGTCGAGGAAGAGGCCCGCGCCCTCGGCTACAGCGTGATCATCGGCAACGCCGACGAGCGGCCCGAGCAACAGGACGACCACGTCCGCACCCTGCTGGACCGCAGGATCGACGGGCTCCTCGTCTCGCCGGCCGACGGCGACTCCCCGCTGCTGCACGACGTCGCACGCGCCGGTACGCCGATGGTCTTCGTGGACCGCTGGATGCCGGGTGTGGACGTCCCCGTCGTCCGCGCCGACGGCCACCGGGCCATCCAGGACCTGGTCGCCCACCTGTACGCGCTCGGTCACCGCAGGCTCGCCATCATCGCCGGGCCCGCGGCCACCACCACCGGAGACGAGCGCGTCGAGGCCTTCCGGGCCGCGATGAGCGCGCACGGACTCGCGCTGCCGGACGCCTACATCGGCCAGGGCGACTTCCAGGCGGCCAGCGGCCGGCGCGCCACCGAGCACTTCCTCGCCCTTCCCGAGCCGCCCGAGATCGTGTTCGCGGCGGACAACCTCATGGCGCTCGGCGCCCTGGACGCCATCCGTGCCCACGGCCTGCGGGTGCCCGAGGACATCGGGCTCGCCGCCTTCGACGACATCCCCTGGTTCGTCCACACCGGACCGCCGATCACCGCGATCGCCCAGCCGACCGGCGAACTCGGCCGCGCGGCCGTACGCGCCCTGGTCGACATCGTCGAGGGCAGGCCCCCGCAGTCCGTCACTCTGCCCGCCCGTCTCGTCGTACGCGGTTCCTGCGGCGAGCGCACGGACGAGCGGGCACCGTCCGTCACCGAGCCGAGGAGCAACGCGTGAGCGAGTCAGTCGAGTTGCTGCGCGTCGAGGGCGTGCGCAAGACCTTCCCCGGGGTGGTCGCCCTGGACAGTGTCGACTTCGACCTGCGCAGCGGCGAGGTACACGTCCTGCTCGGCGAGAACGGCGCCGGAAAGAGCACCCTCATCAAGATGCTCTCCGGTGCCTACCGCCCCGACAGCGGCCGGATCTTCGCCCGGGGACAGGAAGTCCGCATCCACGGGGCGCAGGACGCGGAGAAGCTCGGGATCGCCACGATCTACCAGGAGTTCAACCTGGTCCCCGACCTCACGGTCGCCGAGAACATCTTCCTCGGCCGCCAGCCGCGCCGGTACGGACTGATCGACCGGCGCCGGATGGAGGCCGCTGCCGAGGTGCTGCTGCACCGCGTCGGCCTGCACGTATCGCCCCGGGCGAAGATCCGCGAACTGGGCATCGCCCGGCTGCAGATGGTCGAGATCGCGAAGGCCCTCAGCCTGGAGGCGCGCGTCCTGATCATGGACGAGCCGACCGCGGTCCTCACCTCGGAGGAGGTCGACAGACTCTTCCGGATCGTGCGCAGACTGCGCGAGGACGGCGTCGGTATCGTCTTCATCACCCACCACCTGGACGAGATCGCCGCACTCGGTGACCGTGTCACCGTCCTGCGCGACGGCCGCAGCATCGACCAGGTGCCCGCCTCGACCCCGCAGACGGAACTCGTCCAGCTGATGGTCGGCCGCAGCATCGACCAGCAGTACCCCCGCGAACGAGCCGATGCCGGGGAGCCGTTGCTGTCCGTACGCGGCCTCAGCCGGGGCGGTGTCTTCCACGACATCAGCTTCGAGGTGCGGGCCGGTGAGGTCGTCGGCCTCGCCGGACTCGTCGGGGCCGGCCGCACCGAGGTCGCCCGAGCCGTCTTCGGCGCCGACCCGTACGACGCGGGCACCATCGAGGTACGCGGCGAGCCGCTCGGCAAGCACGACGTCACGGCCGCCAGGAACGCCGGTATCGGCCTCGTCCCCGAGGACCGAAAAGGCCAGGGCCTGGTGCTCGACGCCTCCGTGCAGGAGAACCTCGGCCTGGTCACGCTGCGGGCGGCGAGCCGCTCGGGGCTGGTCGACCTCAAGGGCCAGCGCACGGCCGCCGCCCGGATCGCGGAACAGCTCGGCGTACGGATGGCGGGCCTCGGCCAGCACGTCCGCACCCTCTCCGGTGGCAACCAGCAGAAGGTCGTCATCGGGAAGTGGCTGCTCGCGGACACCCGGGTGCTGATCCTCGACGAACCGACCCGGGGCATCGACGTAGGCGCCAAGGTCGAGATCTACCAGCTCATCAACGAGCTGACCGCCTCCGGCCACGCCGTCCTGATGATCTCCAGCGACCTGCCCGAGGTCCTCGGCATGAGCGACCGGGTGCTGGTCATGGCCCAGGGCCGGATCGCCGGTGAACTCCCCGCCGACCGGGCCACCCAGGACGCCGTGATGGCCCTCGCCGTCGGCTCCACCCCCGCAACCGAACGCACCGAACGCACCGAACGCATCGAGAACGAAGAGGAGGGCCCCCGTGGCCACTGACACCCATCCGCGCAAGGCGGGCGCGGGAGCCGCCGGGCCGGGCCTGCGCCGCCTGCTGCTCGACAACGGAGCGCTCACCGCCCTGGTCGTCCTGCTGCTGGCTATGTCCCTGCTCTCGGGCGACTTCCTCACCACCCAGAACCTGCTGAACGTCGGCGTACAGGCCGCCGTCACCGCGATCCTCGCGTTCGGCGTCACCTTCGTCATCGTCTCCGCCGGCATCGACCTCTCCGTCGGCTCGGTCGCCGCGCTCTCCGCGACGGTCCTCGCCTGGTCCGCGACGTCGGCGGGGATCCCCGTCGTACTCGCGGTCCTCCTCGCCGTCGCCACCGGCATCGCCTGCGGCTTCGTCAACGGCGCGCTCGTCGCGTACGGGAAGCTGCCCTCGTTCATCGCGACGCTGGCCATGCTGTCGATCGCCCGCGGCCTGTCCCTGGTGATCTCCCAGGGCAGCCCGATCGCGTTCCCCGACTCCGTCTCCACCCTCGGTGACACGCTCGGCGGCTGGCTGCCCGTACCGGTCCTCGTCATGATCGCCATGGGGCTGATCACGGCCCTGGTCCTCGCCCGCACCTACCTCGGCCGCTCGATGTACGCGATCGGCGGAAACGAGGAAGCGGCCCGGCTCTCCGGGCTCCGGGTCAAGAAGCAGAAGCTGGCCATCTACGCGCTGTCCGGTCTCTTCGCCGCCGTCGCGGGCATCGTCCTCGCCTCCCGTCTGACCTCCGCCCAGCCGCAGGCCGCGCAGGGGTACGAACTCGACGCGATCGCCGCGGTCGTCATCGGCGGCGCCAGCCTCGCGGGCGGCGTCGGCAAGGCCTCCGGCACCCTGATCGGCGCACTGATCCTGGCGGTGCTGCGCAACGGCCTCAACCTGATGTCCGTGTCCGCCTTCTGGCAGCAGGTCGTCATCGGGGTCGTCATCGCCCTCGCGGTGCTGCTCGACACGCTGCGCCGCAAGGCCGGTTCCGGAGCCGCGTCCTCGGCCGGCTCCTCCGCCGCCGGACCGGGATCACCGGGATCCGGGCGCAGGGGAGCGATGAAGGCCGGCCTCGCACTGGTCTGCGTGGCGGCCGTCATCGCCGCCGTGACGTTCTTCAACTCCGGTTCCTCCGGCGGCAGCACCCGGATCGGGATGTCCCTCTCCACGCTCAACAACCCCTTCTTCGTCCAGATGAAGGCGGGTGCGCAGGCGGAGGCCAAGGCCGCCGGGATCGACCTCACCGTCACCGACGCGCAGAACGACGCCTCGCAGCAGGCCAACCAGCTCCAGAACTTCACCAGTTCCGGGGTCGACTCGGTCATCGTCAACCCGGTGGACTCCGACGCGGTCGGACCGGCCGTACGCAGCGCCAACGACGCCGGCATCCCGGTGGTCGCCGCCGACCGGGGAGTCAACAAGGCGGACACCGCGACGCTCGTGGCCTCCGACAACGTGGCCGGTGGCAAGCTCGCCGCCAAGGCCCTCGCCGACAAGCTCGGCGGCAAGGGCAGCATCGTCGTCCTCCAGGGCACCGCGGGCACCTCCGCCAGCCGCGAGCGCGGAGCGGGCTTCGCCGCAGGAATCAAGGCGTACCCGGGCGTCAAGGTCGTGGCCACCCAGCCCGCCGACTTCGACCGCACCAAGGGCCTGGACGTCATGACCAACCTCCTCCAGGGCCACCCCGGCATCACCGGTGTCTTCGCGGAGAACGACGAGATGGCGCTCGGCGCGGTCAAGGCGCTCGGCGGCAAGGCCGGAAAATCGGTCTCCGTGGTCGGCTTCGACGGCACACCGGACGGCCTGAAGGCGGTCGGCGCCGGCACGCTGTACGCGTCCGTAGCCCAGCAGCCCAAGGAGCTCGGGAAGATCGCCGTGCGGAACGCGGTCCGGGCGGCCGAGGACAAGAAGGTCGCCGGCACGGTCAAGGTGCCCGTCAAGGTCGTCACCCGGCAGAACGTGGCCGACTTCTCCTGACCGGGCGACACACCACCCCGGCCACCCGCACCACGGAAGGAAGGCAGTAGCAGCAGATGTACGAGAACGAGGACTCCGGCCCCGCCCGGTACGACCTCCTGGTCGTCGGTTCGGCCAACGCCGACCTGGTCATCGGCGTCGACCGGCGCCCGGCCCCGGGGGAGACGGTGCTCGGCTCCGACCTGGCCGTCCACCCGGGCGGCAAGGGCGCCAACCAGGCGGTCGCGGCCGCCCGCCTCGGCGCCCGCACAGCGCTGCTGGCCCGGGTCGGCGACGACGCGCACGGCAGGCTGCTGCTGGAATCGCAGCGTTCGGCGGGCGTCGACACCACCGGAGTCCTCGTGGGCGGAGCGCCGACGGGCGTCGCCCTGATCACGGTCGACCCGACGGGGGACAACAGCATCGTCGTCTCGCCGGGCGCCAACGCACGGCTCACCCCACAGGACATCCGGGCGGCGGGCCCCCTCCTCTCCGCCGCCCGGGTCGTCTCCGTCCAGCTGGAGATCCCGCTGGACACGGTCGTCGAGACGGCCCGCGTCCTGCCTGCGGGAACCCGGCTCGTCCTCAACCCGTCCCCGCCCGCCCCGCTCCCCGCCGAAGTACTGGCGGCCTGCGACCCCTTGGTGGTCAACGAGCACGAGGCCCGCTTCATCCTCGGCCAGGACGCGGGAACCACCCCCGAGTCCTGGGCACGGGCGCTCACCGCGCTCGGGCCCCGCTCGGTGGTGATCACCCTGGGCGCCGGCGGCGCGCTGGCCGCCGACACCCGCACCGGGGACTGCGTACGCGTACCGAGCCCCGAGGTCGACGCGGTGGACACGACCGGCGCGGGCGACGCGTTCACCGCGGCCCTGGCCTGGCGGCTGGGCCTGGGCGAGGCGCTCCCCGTGGCGACGGCCCTCGCCGTCAGGGTCGGCGCGGCCGCCGTCACCAGGGAGGGCGCGCAGGCGTCGTTCCCCACCGCGGAAGAGGTCGGCGCGCTGTGAAGAAGTCAGGCATCCTCAACCGCCACCTCGCGGGCGCCCTGGCCGAGCTGGGCCACGGCGACACCGTCCTGGTCTGCGACGTCGGCATGCCCATCCCGCCGGGCCCCCGCGTCGTCGACCTGGCCTTCCGGGCGGGCGTCCCATCGTTCGCGGAGGTGCTCGACGGTCTGCTGGACGAACTGGTGGTGGAGGGCGCAACGGCGGCCGCGGAGATCCGGGAGGCCAATCCGGAGGCGTCGCGCCTGCTGACCGAACGCCTCCCGGACCTCACCCACGTCCCCCACGACGCACTCAAGGCGCTCACGGCCCACGCGCGCCTGGTGGTGCGCACGGGCGAGGCGCGACCGTACGCGAATGCGCTGCTGCGCTGCGGGGTCTTCTTCTGAGAAGGCCGTCCAGGGCGCACCGGCGCTGGCCCCGCGCGGTCAGTCCGCCGTCCGGTTTCCGCTGCCGGTCACTTCCGCTCGGCGTACACGATGAGGTTGTCCACGGGGTGCCCCGCGGCGTCGAACGAACCGTCGCAGGTGATCAGCCGCAGCGCACGGGCCTTGGTCTGTCCGTAGACCCGCGCGGTCGGGAACGCCTTCTTGCTGGCCGTCTCCCGGCCGGTGACCTCGAAGTGGATCTCGGAGCCCCGGTCGTCGCGGACGCTGATGTCCGCACCCTTGGTGATCTTCTTGAGGTCGTGGAAAACGGCTCGGCCGAAGCGGGTGTCGTTGTGGCCGATCAGTACGGCGGGGCCCGGCTGACCGGGTACGGAGCCGCCGGTGTACCAGCCGGTCGTCATGCCCTTGTCCGCGGGCGGCACCTCGACCGTGCCGTCGGGGTTGAGCCCGAGGCGCATGACCGCGCTGTTGATGCCGAGGGAGGGGATGGAGACACGGACGGGCGGCGAGGCGGACTTCGCGGATGCGGACGGGGGCGGGGACGCGGTTCCCGGGTCGGGCGCGGGAGTTCCGGTCGTCGCGGGCGACTCGGCGCTCCGGGGCGCGGCATCGGACTTCGCCGGCGAGGCGTCGGAGCAGCCGGTCAGTGCGGTCAGCGCGAGGCAGGCGTACACCGGCAGCGCGGTACGCCGGAAGAACGGGGGCGTGCGGGACATGAGTACGGACTCCAGAAGTGATCGGCCGACGGCAGTGGCGCCGCCCTGATGCAGGACGGCGCCACTGCCGGCTCTGTCGGCTGAGGGATGGTCAGCCGTTGCGGTGACCGGTGGAGCGGCGGCGCAGGACGACCGTTCCCGCGCCCGCGACCAGGAGGGCCGCCACGGCGGACCCCGTGACGGCGGCGGTGTTGTCACCGGACGTGCCGGCCGGGCGCTCGCCCGCCGCGACCCCGCCACGCGGGGTCTGGGT
>CBRG010000300.1 GCA_000470535.1 Streptomyces sp. AW19M42 | reverse complement strand
CCCCCGCCAGCACCACGCGTTCCCGGGTGCGCTCCCGCCGCGGATCGGGTACCGGGATCGCGGAGAGCAGCGCCCGGGTGTACGGGTGCCTCGGGTCCGAGAAGATCGTCTCGGTGTCGCCGGTCTCGACGATGTGCCCCAGGTACATCACCGCGACGCGGTCGCTGATGTACCGGACCACGGCCAGGTCGTGGGCCACCACCAGCTGGGCCAGGGCGAGTTCGCGCTTGAGGCGGGCCAGCAGGTTGATCACGCCCGCCTGCACCGACACGTCCAGGGCCGAGAGCGGTTCGTCCAGGACGAGCAGTCTCGGTTCCGTCGCCAGGGCACGGGCGATGCCGACCCGCTGGCGCTGGCCGCCGGAGAGCGCGGCCGGGAAGCGGTCGCTCACCGCGTCGTCCAGACCGACCAGCGCGAGCAGTTCACCGATGCGGGCGCGGATCGACTCGCGGTCCCGCCCGATGGCCCTGAGGGGCTCCGCGAGCAGTTGGTGGACGGGCAGTCGCGGGTCCAGGGCCCCCAGGGGGTCCTGCATGACGATCTGTACGTCGCGGCGCAGCTCCCGTACCCGTGCGGCGGCCCCCTCCGCACCGACATCGGTGCCGGCTATCTCGATCCGCCCGCCCTCGGGCCGCCTGAGCCGGAGGATCTCCATCAGTGTCGTGGTCTTGCCGCTGCCCGACTCGCCCACCAGGCCCAGGGTCTCCCCGGCCCGCAGCTCGAAGCTCACCCCGCTGACGGCGTGCAGCGTGCCGACCCGGCGTCTGAGGACCGCGCCCTTGGTGACCGGGAAGGTCTTGACGAGATCCTCGACCCGGAGCACCACCTCGCCCGCTCCGGGCCGGTCGCCGTCACCGGGCCGGTCAACGGTCCCGGGGCCGCCGCTCGTGGCCGGGTCCAGCGTTCCGTCCGCCGTCTCGTCGGCGCGCAGACAGGCCACGTCACCGTGCCCGGCGATCTCGCGCAGCTCGGGTTCTCCGGTGCGGCACGCGTCCAGCACCAGGGCGCAGCGGTCCGCGAAGGGGCAGCCGGCCGGGCGGCCCACCAGGGCGGGCGGCTCCCCGCCGATCGGCACCAGGGGCCGGCGGACGCCGCTGTCCACGGTGGGCACGGCGGCGAGCAGCCTGGCGGTGTACGGCATGACCGGCCGCCGGAACAGTTCGTCGGCCCCGGCCCGCTCCACGAACCGGCCCGCGTACATGACGGCGATGTCGTCCGCGTAGCCGGCGACGACCCCGAGGTCGTGGGTGATGAGGACGAGGCCGGCGCCGGTCTCCCGCTGCGCCAGTCGCAGGACGTCGAGGATCTGGGCCTGCACGGTGACGTCGAGGGCGGTGGTCGGTTCGTCCGCGACGAGCACGGACGGCTTGTTGGCGATGGCCAGGGCGATGACGACGCGCTGGCGCATTCCGCCGGAGAACTCGTGCGGGAAGGAGCGGGCGCGGCCGGGCGGGTCGGGGATTCCGACGAGGTCGAGCAGTTCGACGGCCTGGTCCCAGGCCGCCTTCTTCGTCAGGTTCCGGTGGGTCCGCAGGGCGTCGGAGAGCTGTCGGCCCACGGTGAAGATGGGGGTGAGCGCGGACAGCGGGTCCTGGAAGACCATGCCGATGGCCTTGCCCCGCACTCCGGAGAGCGCCTTGTCCCCCAGGCCGACCAGGTCCCGGCCGCCGAGGAGCACCTGCCCGCGCAGGTCGGCGGAGGGCGGCAGCAGGCCCATGATCCCCATGGCGGTGGCCGACTTGCCCGAGCCGGACTCACCGACGATGCCGAGGGTCCGGCCCGGCAGGAGGTCGAAGCCGACGCCGCGCACCGCTTCGACGGTTCCGGCCTCGGAGGGGAAGGAGATCCGCAGGTCCCGTACCGAGAGCACGGGGGTGGCGGCGTCGCCGGCCGGGCCGGTTCTCGTCAGGGTCGTCGTGCGGGTCATCGTCGGCCTCCTGCCGCGCCGGTCACGGACATCGGGTCGAGGGCGTCACGCAGTCCGTCTCCGACGAAGGTCATCGAGACGGTGAGCAGGACGACCAGTCCCGCGGGGAAGGCGAAGAGCCAGGGGGCGCTGGTGATGGTGCCGGCACCGTCCGCGAGCATCGTGCCGAGCGATACGTCCGGGGTCTGGACGCCGAACCCGATGAACGACAGGGCGGTTTCGCTGAGCACGGTCGCCACGACACCCAGCGTCAGGTTGACGATCAGGAGCGAGCCGAGGTTGGGGATGATGTGGCGCAGGATGATGCGCAGCGGGCCGACCCCCATGAATTCGGCAGCCGTCACGTAGTCCCGTTCTCGCAGTGAGGTCGAGACGGACCAGATCACCCGCGCGGTGGACATCCAGCCGAACACCGTGAGCACGACGATGAGGACCCGCCAGTCCCCGGCGAGCCGGTTGGAGACCAGGGCGAGGATGAGGAAGGAGGGGACGATCAGCAGGAAGTGGATGACCGCGAGCGTCACCTTCTCGACCCGGCCGCCGAAGTACGCGGCGCTGGAGCCGATGAGCGCCGCCACGACGACGGTCAGCACGGAGACGCTGACCGCGATCGTGAGGGAGCGCCGGAGTCCGTGCACGGCGGATGCGTAGATGTCGTTGCCGCCCTGGTTGGTGCCGAACCAGTGGGCGGCGCTCGGCGGCTGGGTGAGTGCGGCGAAGTCGGCGTCGGAGTACGCGTACGAGGTGAAGAGGTCCCCGAACGCGCTGAACAGCACGAGAGCCACGAAGATCACCACACCGACGACGGCGAGCCGGTTGCGCAGGAAGCGCCGCAGATAGAGCCGGCCGAGGCCTTGATCCCGCCCGTTCTTCCGGCCGGGGAGGACCGCTGCCGCGGGGCCGGTCGTCACGTCCGTGACCACGTCAGCTCACCCTCACTCTCGGGTCGAGGAGGGCCGTGGCGATGTCCGCGAGGATCGCGCCGACCGCGGTCAGGGCGGCGGCGAAGGCGGCCGTCGCGACCGTGCCGTGCACGTCGCTCTTGCTGATGGTCTGGATGAAGTAGCGGCCCATGCCGCTCCAGCCGAAGATCGTCTCGGTGATGATGGCCCCGGTGAAGATCGCCGGGACGCTGAACGCCACGGACGCCGCCGTCGGGATCAGCGCGGTCCGCAGGGCGTGCCTGCGGATCGCCTTGGTCCGGGTGAGCCCGGTGGCCCGTGCGGTCCGTACGAAGTCGGCGTTGATCGTGTCGAGCAGCAGCGAGCGCTGTGTCAGGTGGTAGCCGACGTAGCCCATCAGGGTCAGGGTCAGGGTCGGCAGGATGAGGTGCAGGAAGCGGTCCCCGATGGTCGGGAGCAGTCCTTCGACGTTCGGTGAGTTCTCCCCGGCGACGTAGAGGAAGCGCAGCCCGGCGTGCTGGTTCAGCCAGATGGCGACGAAGACCACGGCGAGCGCGGCGACGGACGTCGGGATGTTGAACACCACGATGGAGACGGCCTGCGACACCCGGTCGCCCCAGCCGTACTGCCTCGACGCCGTGTACACACCCAGCGATACGCCGATCACCACGGAGAGGAACGTCGCGATGACGACCAGCTCTGCGCTGACGAGCGAGCGGTAGCCGATCTCGCCGTTGACGGAGACGCCGGTGGGGGACCTGCCCCAGTCGAAGTGGACGACCACGGAGGTGAGCCAGTCCCACCACCGGTGCACCACCGGCACGCGCGGGTCCAGGTTGTAGGGCGCGAGGGCCTGGTCGATCCGGGCCTCACTGCGGACGGGCCGCAGCTCCCTGAAATTGGAGCGCGGGTCCAGGAACCAACTGGCGAGGAAGTACGTGGCGTTGGTCGCGACGAAGATCATCAACAGCCAGCCCGTCGCCCTGCGCATCACATAGCGCACCATGCGCGGCACCTCCTCAGCGCACGCGGACGGCGTGCTTCGGGGTCGCCGGGTCTGGGGGACGTCTGCATGTGCCGCTGAGCTTTCTGGGGGGACGGGCCGTGAGCACAGATGTGCGGACGCCAGTCTTCGCCGCTTGTTCGCGGCGCCACCAGAGTTCGGCGGGTCTTGCCATGACACCGACATACCGCCGTAGCAATCGGTCCAGACATGTCACGAAGTGCCCCGGCACGTGCGCGGCGACACCCCGCAGGATCAAGCCGCTGAAGTGGACTTTCCGGCCGGAGCCGGCTCAGGCCGGACGACATGCGCCGGGGGCGCGTGCGGGGAGACACCCCGCACGCGCCCCCGGCCGTCGGGTCGTTACGGGATGAGCTTGAGCAGCTTGTTCGGGGAGCCGGTTCCGACGCCCGTCAGGACGCCCGACGTCGCGCCGTTCACGAGTGCCGAGGCCACGGCCGCCGGGGAGGCGCCGGGGTGGTTCGTCAGGTAGACCGCCGCAGCGCCGGAGACGTGCGGCGCGGCGAAGGATGTGCCGTCGCCGGTGTAGGTGGCGGTGTCCGAGCTGTTCCAGCCGGCCGTGATACCGGAGCCCGGCGCGAAGATGTCCACCGTGGGTCCGTAGTTCGAGTAGCTCGCGCGGGCGTCGGTCCGGGTCGTGGCACCGACGGTGATCGCGGTGGCGACCCGGGCGGGGGAGTAACTGGACGCGAGCGCACCCGAATTGCCGGCCGCGATGGAGTACGTCACCCCGGACGCGATCGACTTGCGCACCGCGTCGTCCAGCGTGGTGCTGGCACCGCCGCCGAGCGACACGTTCGCGACGGACGAGGCGACGTGGTGGGCGGTGATCCAGTCGACGCCGGCGATGACCCCGGCGGTGGTGCCGGAGCCGTCGTTGCCGAGGACGCGCACGGCGACGATCTTCGCCTTCTTCGCCACCCCGTAGGTGCTTCCCGCGACGGTCGTGGCCACATGGGTGCCGTGGCCGTAACCGTCCTGGGCGGTGGTGTCGTTGTCCACGAAGTCGTAGCCGTACGAGGCCCGGCCGCTGATCTCCTGGTGGGTGATGCGCACCCCGGTGTCCAGGACGTAGACGGTCGTGCCGCCGCCCGCGGAGTCCGGGTAGGTGTACGTGCCGCTCAACGGCAGGTTCGGCTGGTCGATGCGGTCGAGGCCCCAGGGGGCGTTGCTCTGGGTGGCGGTCGCGTGGACCTTCTGGTCCTGCTCGACCGAGGCGACGGCCGGGTCGGCGGCCAGTCGCCTGGCCTCGGTGCTGCTGAGAGCCGCGGCGTAGCCGTTCAGCGCCGTTGTGTAGGTGCGCTCGATCCGGCCGCCGTAGCCGGCTATGAGCTGCTTGCCGGCGGTCGCGGACGCCTTGAGCCCGGCCGACTGCTTCAGCGTGACGATGTAGCTTCCGGGTACCGCCTCCGCCGTTCCGGCGCGCAGGACTCTGCCTTCGGGCGCGGCCGCCTGGGCGGGTAAGGCCGCGCCGACCGCGGCTGCCAGTGCCACGGTCGTCGTCGTGGCGATCAACGTGGCGATCCGCCGGCGGGTGTTGCGCAGTGCTGCCATCGGGAGGTCCTCCTCGAACGGTGGCGCGCGAGGGTCCACGCGCCCATGGGTTGCGGTGTACGGGGTCCGTACGCCGCAACCGACGATGGCGCGGTGGGTTCGGGCCGGGCAAGCGATCCCCGGATGCTGACATGACCTCGCCATAGCGTTGACTGTGCGTCAACTCCCCGCAACGTGCGGCAACACGGCCTTCGTGTCACGTGCACGGGCCCCCGTCACCACGTCACCGGCAGGGTCTGCGGGGCCCTGGTGGTCTGCCCGGGCCGCCAGCGGGGCGGACCGGCGGCGCGGAGGCCGGGCAGGCGGCGGGTCAGTGCGGTCAGGGCTTCCTGGAGCTGTACGCCGACACGCCCCCAGGGACCGCTGATCGTACTCCCACCGGCCCTCGCGAGAGATCTTGGCCACATCGGGCCGGGAGCGGGGATGCCGGGGCCGCGCGCGGCTGTTGGCGACGGGTGGACACCCCACTTACGAACAGGACACACCGTGACAGACGTGACCGCAGACCGCGCAGCAGACACCCTTTCCCGCCCGTTCGCCGTGCGCGGGCTCAGCTCCCGTAACCGGATCGCCATGGCGCCGATGACCAGGCAGTTCTCCCCCGGCGGCGTCCCGGGCGAGGATGTGGCGGACTACTACGCGCGACGGGCCGCCGGCGGTGTGGGGCTGATCGTCACCGAGGGCACCTACATCGACCACAGCTCGGCGGGCACCAGCGACCAGGTCCCCCGGTTCCACGGCGAGGACGCGCTCGCGGGCTGGGCGCGGGTCGCGGACGCCGTGCACCGGGCGGGCGGCGCGGTCATCCCGCAGCTGTGGCACGTGGGCGTCACCCGTACCGAGGGCGCCCCGCCGGTCGCGGACGCCGAGCCGGTCGGGCCCTCGGGGATCTCGCTGACCGGTGAGCCCAAGGGCCGCGCCATGACGCAGCAGGACCTCGACGACGTCATCGCCGCGTTCGCCCGTGCGGCCGCCGAAGCCGAGCGGCTCGGCTTCGACGGTATCGAACTGCACGGAGCACACGGCTACTTGATCGACCAGTTCCTGTGGTCCGGCAGCAACCGCCGCACCGACGCCTACGGCGGCGACCTCGTCGCGCGGACCCGCTTCGCGGCGGAGATCGTGGCGGCCTGCCGCGCGGCCGTGTCCGACGCCTTCCCCCTCTTCTTCCGCATGTCGCAGTGGAAGGCGGACGCCTACGAGGCGAAGCTCGCGCAGACGCCCGGGGAACTGGATGCCCTGCTCACACCGTTGACCGAGGCCGGGGTCGATGTCTTCCACGCCTCCACCCGCCGCTACTGGCTGCCGGAGTTCGACGGCTCCGACCTGAACCTCGCGGGATGGGTGAAGAAGATCAGCGGCAGGCCGACGCTCACGGTCGGCTCGGTCGGCCTGGACGGCGACTTCTTCGGCGCCTTCCAGGGCAACAGCCCCACGGTCACCGGCATCGGGCAGCTGCTTGAGCGGATGGAGCGCGACGAGTTCGACATGGTCGCCGTCGGCCGCGGGCTGATCGGGGACCCCGAGTGGGCCGCGAAGACCCTCGCCGGCCGCACCGGTGACATCACGCCGTTCGACGCGGAGATGCTGCGGACCCTGCACTGACCGACAGCCCGCCGCCACACACGGGACAGCCCTTAGGCTTGCCCGGGTGGGTGTCAACGGGGAAGTGCGAGCGGGTACGCGTGACGTCGGTGAGCGGCTGCGGGAGGGCCGGGGCGGTGAACCGGCCGCCCCGCCCTGGTGGCGGCGCCATCGCGTGCCGCTCGTCGCGGTCGCCGTCGTGGTTCCGCTGTACGCCGTGTGGGCGGCCGCTTTGGCGACCGGCGGCGGCGATCTGGCCGCGCAGCTCGCCTGGTCGGGTTTCACCGCCCGCCACCCGGGCTCCGCGTACAACCTCTCCTGGTACGGCGGGATCCACACCGCCGGGTACAGCGTCTTCTCCTCCTACCTGATGGCCTTCCTCGGGGTCCGGACGGTCTCGGTGGCCGCCGGGATCGCCGGATCGTGGCTCGTCGCCCTGCTGTTCGTCCGCACCGGGGTGCGCCGGCCGCTCGCCCCGGCGGTGCTCGCCTCGCTCGCCCTGTGGTGCAACGTCGCCTCCGGGCGTACGACGTTCGCGCTCGGCGTCGCGATCGGGCTCGTCGCCTGCCTGTACGTCCACCGCACCGTGGTCCCACTCGCGGCCGGGGCACTGGCGGCGATGGCCAGTCCGGTGGCGGGGCTGTTCCTCGTGGTGGCGGGGGCGGCGTATCTGCTGGACCGGCAGTGGCGCAAGGGCGTCGTCCTGATCGTGCCGTTCTTCGCCGTCGTGGGAGCGGTCGCGCTGCTCTTCCCCGGTGAGGGCGAGCAGCCCATGAACCGCGGCCGGCTGTGGATGCCGCTCATGATCTGCGCCGCGCTGGCCCTCGCGGCGCCGCCGGGGCGGCGGTGGCGCGTCACGCGCTACGGCGCCGCGGTGTACGCCGTCGGCGTCGTCCTCGTCTTCCTCGTCGCCTCCCCGATCGGGACGAACGTCGAGCGGCTCCTCGGTCTCCTCGCCGTACCGGTACTCCTCGCGGCGCTCCTGGAGCTCGTCCGGGAGCGGAACTGGACGCGTACGGTCGTGATCGCCGTGGCCCTCGGACTGTCCGCCAACTGGCTCGTCGACAAGACCCTGGACGACCTGCGGGTCTCCAACGACGTGCCCGTCTGGGCGGCCCGCACGGACGGCGTCGTCCACGAACTGCGCCGCCTGAACGCCGACCGGACCCGGGTGGAGGTCGTCCCCGCCCGCAACCACCGCGAGGCGACCGTGCTGGCCCGTCACGTGAACATGGCACGCGGCTGGAACCGGCAGCTCGACGTGGAGCGGGGGCGCCTCTTCTACGACGGGACGCTGTCCCCGGCCACCTACCGTGCCTGGCTGGACCGCTGGGCCGTGGGGTACGTCGTGCTGCACCACGGAAAGCCCGACGGCCCCGCGGAGGCGGAGGCGGCCCTGGTGCGCGGCGGGCTGCCGTGGCTGCGGCGGGTGTGGCGGGACGACGGCTGGACCATCTACCGGGTGCGCGACGCGGTTCCCCTGGTGCCGGCACCGGCCGCGGTGGTGAGCGGCGGCGAGGCCGACCTGGTGGTCCGGGTGCCGGAGGCGGGCTCTTTGACCGTACGGCTCGCGTACTCGCCGTGGCTGCGGGCGCGCGAGGTCGGCGGGCGCGGCGCCGGCGGCTGCCTGCGGCAGGACGGTGACTGGACGGAGCTCACCGTGCCCAGGGGCGGCACCTACCGGCTGGACTCGGTCTACGGGCTGTCCCGGGCCGGCGGCTGCTGAGCCGGGTCCCCGGCCGTACCCGGGGTGGAGAGATTTCGGCAACCACCCCGCAATGAAATATCGCGGAAACACCAGGGTCCTCGTTACGAAACGCGCGCCGGTCACGCTCTCCGACAGCCTCTCTGTCGCCCGAACCGCACGCCGTACCGAGGAGGGACCCCCGAGTGACCCCCGTGACTCTGGCCGCGGCAGGCCTCGACACAGGCGACACCGCCTGGCTGCTGGCCGCCACCGCGCTCGTTCTGCTGATGACTCCGGGCCTGGCGCTGTTCTACGGCGGCATGGTCCGTACGAAGAGCGTCCTGAACATGCTGATGATGAGCTTCGTGTCGATCGCGCTGGTCACGGTCGTCTGGCTGCTCGCGGGTTACTCGCTGGCCTTCGACGGCGACGCGGTCGGCGGTCTCGTCGGCGGCCTCGGCCACCTGGGCATGGCGGGTGTCGGCCCCGGCACGCTCACCGGCAGCGTCCCCACCCTGCTGTTCACCACGTTCCAGCTGACGTTCGCGATCGTCACGGCGGCCCTGATCAGCGGCGCGATCGCGGACCGTACGCGGTTCGCCGCCTGGCTGGTCTTCGTCCCGGTGTGGACGCTGCTCGTATACGCTCCCGTCGCCCACTGGGTGTGGGGCCCCGGCGGCTGGATCAAGGACTCGCTGGGGGCGCTGGACTTCGCCGGCGGGCTGGTGGTGGAGATCGCGTCCGGGGCGTCCGGTCTGGCGCTGGCCCTGGTGGTCGGTCCGCGCATCGGGTTCAAGAAGGACGCGATGCGCCCGCACAACCTGCCCATGGTGATGCTCGGCGCCGGGCTGCTCTGGTTCGGCTGGCTCGGCTTCAACGGCGGCTCGGCCCTGGGCGCCAACGGCCTGGCGGCGGCCTCGATGCTGAACACGCTCGTCGCCGGCTGCACCGGTCTGCTCGGCTGGCTCTTCGTCGAGCAGCGGCGCGACGGCCACCCGACCACGTTCGGTGCGGCCTCCGGCGCGGTCGCCGGGCTGGTGGCGATCACCCCCGCCTGCGGCACGGTCGGCATCGTGGGCGGCGCGGCGGTCGGGCTCACGGCGGGCGTCGTCTGCTCGTACGCGGTCGGGTGGAAGTTCCGGTTCGAATACGACGATTCGCTGGACGTGGTCGGCGTCCACTTCGTCGGCGGCATCGTCGGCACCCTGCTCATCGGACTGTTCGCGACCACCACGATGACCGGCGGACCGCAGGGGCTTCTGTACGGGGGCGGCGCGGCCCAGCTCGGCCGGCAGTCCGTCGCCGTCCTCGCCGTGGCGGCGTACACCTTCCTCATGACGTACGGGATCGGCAAGGCGATCGACCGGCTGATGGGCCTGCGGGCCTCCGCGGAGGAGGAGCTCACCGGCCTCGACCAGACGCTGCACGCCGAGAGCGCCTACGACCACGGCGCCCTCGGCCAGGGCACGGCTCTCGCCACCGAGGCCCGGCCGGCGACAGGTCCTAGGCCCGCTCGGCGGGCTCGTGAGTGATCAGGTCCCCCGGCCGGCAGCCGAGGACCCGTCGTCGGGCATGTGCGAGGCCCCCGTGCCGAGGAAGGCGAGCCCGCCGCGCGCAAAGAGCGCCCGGCCGGGCGCGGCGGGGAGCGCTAACGGCGTTGCAGCAGACCGGCGTTCATCGCGACGACGACCGCACGCGTACGGTCGTTGACGTCAAGCTTGGCGAAGATCCGCAGCAGGTGGGTCTTCACCGTGGCCTCCCCGATGAACAGCCGCCGGCCGATCTCCCCGTTGGACAGCCCGTCCGCGACCGCGTCCAGCACCTCGGCCTCGCGGGCGGTCAGCGTGACGGGCACCGGCCGGCGCATCTTGGCCACCAGCCGCTGGGCGACCCGGGGGGCCAGCACTGTCTCGCCGCGGGAGGCCGCGTGGATGGCGTCGACGAGCTGTTCGCGGGTGGCGTCCTTGAGCAGGTAGCCGGTCGCGCCCGCCTCCACACCGCGTTCGATGTCCGCGTCGGTCTCGTACGTGGTCAGGATCAGGACGCGGGTGGACGTGGGGCCCGCGAGGATCTCCGTGGTGGCGCCCACCCCGTCCAGGACCGGCATCCGCAGGTCGAGCAGGGCCACGTCCGGTTGGAGCCGCTCGACGAGCCGGACGGCCTCCCGGCCGTCGCCCGCCTCACCGACGATCTCGACGGTGGGCTCGGAGCCCAGCAGGGCGACCAGGCCCGCGCGCATCACGGTGTGGTCGTCGGCCAGGATGATGCGCAGCGGGGCGGCGGCTGCCGGGGGGTCTGATGTCATGTCACACCTGGGGCCTGTCGTTCAGAGGGATCGTGGCGAGGATGCGGGTGCCGTCACCGACCGAGCTGGTGACGGTGAGACCGCCGCCGAACTCCGCGAGGCGCCGTCGCATGCCGTCCAGTCCGAAGCCGTGGGAGTCCTCGACGACGAACCCGCGGCCGTCGTCGGTGATCTCCAGTTCCGCGCCTTGGGGCTGCCGGGCCAGGACGACGCCCACCGTGGAGGCGGCCGCGTGCTTGCGTATGTTGGCCAGCGACTCCTGGGTGCACCGCAGCAGCGCGATCCGGGTCGGCTGGTCGCACTCGATGTCCGCCAGCTCCGCCGTGACCGTGAGACCGGTGTCCTCGGTGAAGCGGTCCAGGGTGCGGCGGAGCGTCGTGGCGACGGAGCCGACCGCCACCCCGCTGCTGGGGGCGGCGCCGACCAGCACCCGGGCCTCTGCCAGGTTCTCCCGGGCCGTCTGCTCGATGGACTGGAGCTGCTGGGCGCTGCGCTCGGTGTCCACGGCCAGCTGAGACCTGGCCGCCTCCGCCAGCACGATGATGGAGGCGAAGCCCTGGGCGAGGGTGTCGTGGATCTCCCGGGCGAGCCGTTCACGCTCATCCGCGGCGCCCTGGCGCTGGTACACCTCGGCCAGTTCGACCTGGGTGCTCTTCAACTCCGCGCGCAGCGCCGCTCGTTCATCGCGCTGGGCCAGCGCCCGGGGAGTCAGGACCACCATCACGACGGCGACGGCCCAGACACCGAGGGAGGAGACCGTGTTGGTGAGGAACACCCCGCCCTCCCCGCCCTCCCGCAGACTGCCGCCGACCGTGATCGCCAGGGCGCCGAGCCCCGTGAGGAGGATCGCGCCCCTCGGGCTGTCCGCGAAGACGATGAACTGCGCGAGCATTACGGTGTAGAACACCCCGAAGCCGTCCCCGAGGTACGAGACACCGCCCAACACCACGACAAGCACGCCCAGATACCCGCACGGGCTGAGCACCGGGTTGCCGGGGCGCAGCCGCACCAGCGCGTAGCAGAGGGCGAGCACGGCCATCAGCGCGAGCAGCCCGAGCTTCCGTCCCGGGGGCGTGCCTCCCAGCAGGGTGATCAGGATGACCAGGGCGGCCAGCGCCCAGGACAGCGCCTCCCACCCGTGGAGCACCCAGATCCAGACCGGATCGCCGCGCTGCGGCCGTTGAAGCATGGCGGTCAGATTACGGCCTCATCCACTCTTGTCAGTGGGGAGAAGGAGCGGCAGGTTCGATGTTCTGCGTACGCCGCCGTGAAGGGCGCAGCGGACGCCAGGCGCGGTCGCCCAGGAGCAGCAGTACGGAGGGCAGGATCATCATCCGGATGATGACGGCGTCCAGCAGGACCGCCACCGCGAGGCAGAAGCCCATCTGCTTCATCTCGGTGAGGTGCAGGAAGACGAAGGCCGCGAACACCGTGACCATGACCAGCGCCGCGCTCGTGACCACCTTCGCGGACCGCGCGATGCCGTCGAGCACCGCCTCGCGGGCCGTCATCCCGTGTTCCATCGCCTCCTTGATCCGGCTGACGACGAAGACCTGGTAGTCCATCGAGAGCCCGAAGAGGATCACGAAGAGGAAGAGCGGCACCCTGGAGGCGATCGCGCCGAGGGAGTCGAAGTCCAGCAGTCCCTCGGCCCACGTGCCCTGGAAGACCAGCACGAGCGCGCCGAGCGCGGCAGCCGCGGAGAGCAGGTTCAGTACGACGCCGATCAGGCCGATGACCGCGGAGCGGAAGGCCACCGCCGTCATCACGAAGGTCAGCAGCAGCAGGAAGCCGAGGACGAGCGGCAGCTTGTTCCGCTCGTGGTGCACGTAGTCCTGGCCGCGTGACACATCACCGCTGACGGCCGTGTCCACACCCGCCAACTTGCCGACGGTGGACGGGATGTACTGGTCGCGCAGGTGATGCAGTGACGCGATCGCCGGGTCGGAGGGCGCCGGGTGGGGAACTTGCAGTTCCAGCACGCTGATCCGGCCGTCTTCGGAGGTCCGCAGTACGGGCTCCGCGTTGTGGGCGAAGAGCTTGTCCGACTGGGCCCGCCGCCCCAGCTCCAGCAGCGCCGTCCTGACCTCGGGTGCCCGGTCGGGGGCCGAGCGGGTCACCACCTCGTGCTTGACCAGGAGTTCGGGGAACTCGGCGGTGATCCGGTCGTAGACCTGCATGGCCGGGATGTCGCGGGAGAAGGTGTCCTTGCCCGGGTCGATGAGCTTGAGCCCCAGCGCGGGTGCCGCCACGGCGAGCATGACCAGCACGGACACGCACAGGGTGATCGCCGGGTGCCGCTGGGCGGGGCGCATGAGGGCGCCGAACACCCGGCCGCCCTCGGGCTTCGCGCGCTTCGTCACGGCGGGTGCGCCGCGCTCGGCGCGCCGGGCGGCCTTCTTGGCGGCACGCCGTTCGGCGCGGTGGCCGAGCTTCACCAGCAGGGCGGGCAGCACGGTGAGCGAGCTGATCACGGCGACGGCGACGACCAGGATGGTGCCGGTCGCCAGCGAGGAGAAGATGACGTCGGTGGCGAGGTACAGGGTGGCGGTGGAGACGATCACGGCGAGGCCGGAGACCACGATGGCGCGTCCCGCCGTCGCCGCCGCGAGCTCCACCAGCGCCTCGGGGCTCAGCCGGCCCTGCGCGCGCGCCCGTTCCTCACGTTCGCGCTTGAGGTAGAAGAGTGTGTAGTCGACGCCGACCGCGAGTCCGATGAGCAGGATCATGTTGGTGCCGACGCCGGGGTCGGGCATCAGGTGCGACGCCAGCATGGCCAGGCCCATCGTGGCGGCGATCGAGGAGAGCGCCAGCAGCAGCGGCACGCCCGCCATGACGAACGAGCCGAACACGATCAGCAGGATGACGAGCGTGACCGGCAGGGTGAGTCGTTCGGAGAGCGAGAGGTCCTTGCCGCGCTGATCGTTGACGCCCTGGGAGATGGCGGGTGAACCGGACTCCTCCACGATCAGCCCCGGGTGTCCGGCGGCCGCCTTCTCGGTCGCGTCGAGGAGCGGGATGACGTTCTTCTTGGCGTCGAGCTCGGCGCCCTTCATCACCACGCTCACCCGGAGCGCCGTGCCGTCCTTCGAGCGGACCGGCGGCGCGACGTCCGCCACCTCGGGGAGCGCGGTCATCCGGGCGGTGACGTCGCGGGCCGCTGCGGTGGCCTCCGCGCTGTCCAGGGGGCCGGAGCCGGACCGGATCAGGATGTGCTCGGTGGGCCGGCGCTGGAGCCCGGCGTCGGTGGCCATCGACTCGGCGTGGCCGGCCTCACCGACCCAGAAGTCCTTGGTGGTGGCCGGGTTGTTGCCTGCGGTGATGCCCGCGCCGAGGCACAGCACCACGAAGACGAACCAGCCGACGATCGCCTTCCACGGGTGCCGCGCACTCCAGCGGGCCATACGTACGGGTCGTGTTCTCATACGGTAAATGCTCGTCCGCGGGGCCCCTCGCACGGCAGCCCCGGCCGGTGGAACCCGGTGTCCACCGGTCGGTGGACACGGAGTGGGGAGAGTCAAGGACGATCAGGCCGCGCCCACGATCGCGCTCCTGGGACACGGGCCGGGGCCGGGGGCGTCGGCGTACCGGGTCGTGCACCTCGACGCGCGTCCGGTTCTCGTCGGGCGGCGAGCACGACGCGCACGGAGTCACCGGGTTCGGTGCCGTAGCGGATTGGGTTGGTGACCAGTTCGCACGCGACCAGGATGACTCTCTCGACGTAGTCCTCGGATACCCCCGGAACGTGGTACGAGACGAACTCACGCACGAAGTCCCGTGCGTCTTTGGCGGATTGGGGCTCGCCTGCGAGTAACAGAACGGGCGGCGGTCCAACGGGCGGTGCACAACATGCAGGCGAATCAGTCCATCACTGTTCATCATGCGTGCCCCTCACGGGTGGCCTTCGAAGCGCGCACGAGCGTCGTCGCACACTCCAAGAAGTTGCGATCTCTTATCACACCAGAGTGCTCACTCAGCTACGCATTGTGTAAGTCTAATCGCAGCACTATGGAAATTTACATCTATTGATAGGAGCTGAAACACCAGTGCGAAGTGCGCAGGTGACAGGCAATGAGCCGTCACGGCAGACTGTCGGGCACACCAGCAAAGGGGAGGGCAAAGAAGTGAGTGCGCCTACAGTGCGCCGTCGGCGCCTCGGTGCGAAGTTGCGAGCACTGCGCGGCGAGCTCACCCTCGAAGAGGTCGCCGAGCGGTCCAAGGGCCAGTTCGTCTACTCGAAGCTTTCGAGAATCGAGACGGCTCGCAGCGCATCCAAGGCCAAGGACATCGACGCCCTGCTCGATCTGTACGCCGAGGTCGGTCGCGAGGTGAGTGACGAGCTGCGTGCGGCCCTGCTGACGCTCACCAAAGAGGGCGCCCAGCGCGGCTGGTGGCACTCGTACCGGGGCGTCCTCACGCCCGTGTACGAGGATCTGATCAGCCTGGAGACCGAGGCGGAATCGGTCTCGTCGTGGCAGCTCGGTGTGATCCCCGGCCTGCTCCAGACCGGCGAGTACGCTCGCGACATCATCCGGGCAACGGCCATGTCCGAGGCAGTCGAAGCGCGCGTCGACGCCCTGGTAGAGGTACGCCTCGCGCGACAGGCAGTACTCACCCGCGAGGAGCCGCTCGCCCTGTGGGCGATCATCGCCGAGCAGTCGCTGCGCTCCACCTCCGATACTGACGGCCTCATGCGGGAGCAGCTTGGCCGGCTTCTCACCATGGGCAAGCGGCCGAGCATCAACATCCAGGTACTGCCCGCCAATGTGCCTTTGCACGTGGGGCAGTTGGGGAGCTTTACCGTTCTGGGCTTCGGCCCACATGCAGACCTCGACGTGGTCCACACGGAGGGGCTGACCTCAGCCCTGTATGTCGAGGAACGCGAGCAGGTCGCCGCTCACCGGGATGCCTGGCAACGGCTGAGTGCCACCGCGCTTTCCGTTGAGGCGTCGGCGGACCTCATCACAGAGATAAGGAAAAGCACATGAGCAACATCCACGACGCCTCCACCCTGCCCGTGACCTGGTGGAAGTCCTCGTACAGCGACAGCGGGGCGCAGTGCGTCGAGTGCGGCATCGTCGATGCCGGGACCGCGGCCCTCCGCGACAGCAAGGAAGCGCACGGGCCCGCGCTGCTGTTCTCGCGCGCGGCCCTTTCGTCGTTTGCCGCTGCTGCCGGCGCGGGCCGGTTCGACGCCGCGGAGTAGCGCGAGGGCCGTC
>CBRG010000299.1 GCA_000470535.1 Streptomyces sp. AW19M42 | reverse complement strand
TACTGACCGTCCTATCGGCGGGCCCGGCGCTCACCCCGCCGGGCCTGTCGGGGCTGCGTCGCCCGAGGTCAGACCTGGCTACGGACCCGCAGTGCCTCGTCTCCTGCTACCGCCCCGGGGCCGCGCCGGAGCCCTCCGGAGCAGTAATGGGAGTGGTCATGCCTGAGGTCTTGAGCCTCTCAGCTCTGCCGCTGCCTTTCGCGCTTGTACTACGGAAGTCCCTCGGATCGGTGTGCCCGGCCCCGGGGACGGCCTCGCCCAGGCGCTCCACGATCGCGGTGCGGGTCAGAGGCTCCCGGAACCTGACCAACATCCGTGCTGCCCGATGCGGCAGCGTGTCGCCGGGCGTCCCCAGCTCCGCCTGCCGCCATCGGTCCTCGCCGCGGGTGTACCGCTCGGCGTGCGCGGCCATCCGCGTCGAGACGTGCTCCGGCATCACCGGCCGTAATGGCTGACACCGCGCCGAGACTTGTGGGCGCTTCTGCTGCCGCCAGTACAGAGCTCCCGCCACTCCCGTGCCCATCAGCGCCGCGGTCGCCAGTCGGTTCGGGCCGCTCTGCCGGATCATCCCTTTGACCAGGTGCTCCGTGATGTTCAGGACGACACTGGCCTGCCGTCCCAGGTCGACCGTCCTGCCTTCCGTCATCCCCACGTCTCCCAGTACGCGCGATGTCCGGGTAGCGGGTGACATCCCACACGAAGCCCCCGCCGGCACCCGGTACGTTGTCATGGACCCTCGGGTGCTTGCGGAAGAGCAGCACATGGTCGTGACCGAGTTCGGCCTGGGCCGCGGCCAGGTCGATCCGCAGATCGAGTTTGTACAGATTGCTCGCGTGCCGCTGGTCCTCCCGCCAGGTAGGCGCGTAGAGCAACACCTTCTTGCCCTCGGGCAGGCCGAGCCGCTCCCTGACCCGCGCGGCACGCGCGTCACGGGGGGCTTCAACCGGGCTGGGGCTTCTACCCGTACGCCTGACCCGCTCACCGGTGCGAGGGGCCCGACGGGTCCCCCGCACCGGTCCGGGCCGACTCAGCCCAGCCGTAAGTGGTGGAGCATCAGCAGCCCGGCCGCCATGCCCGCGGCCGGCACCTCACCGCGGGCGATCATGTCGGGCACCAGCTTGAGCGGTATCCACTCGCGGCGCGAGGACTCGAAGGCGTCACGGGGCTCGCCGGTCCATTCCGCCTGCTCGCCCCAGTAGAAGTGGTGCCGGGCGTCGGTGAGCCCGTTCGACGGCTCCACGGTCAGCAGCGGGCGCAGCGGTCCGGGGCGCCAGCCGGTCTCCTCCTCCATCTCCCGCGCGGCCGCCGCGGCGAGGCCCTCGCCGTCCTCGACGACGCCCGCGGCGAGTTCCCAGCCCCAGCTGTCGGTGATGAACCGGTGCCGCCAGAGCAGCAGCACCTCGTTCGCGGCGTTGACGACGGTGGCCGCGGCGACGGGGCGGAGCCGGATGACGTAGTGGTCCAGGTGGTCGCCGTCCGGGAGGACGACATCGGCCAGATTGACCCGGAACCAGCGATTCTCATACACAGTCTGTTCGTTCAGGTTCGTCCACTGCACAGTTCTGCCACCTTCTGACTAGTAGGTGGCCATATCGCAGCAGACCGGTGCTCACAGTGGTACGCGCAGCGATCCGTCGATCAGCTCCGCGGCCCGTTCCGCCTCGGCGCTGCCGCTCACGACCAGGTCCTCGCGCACAGAGCGCAGCCGGTCGCGCAGCCGCTGCGACTCCATGCCCCTGGCGCGGTCAGCCATCTCCGCGGCCGTGACCGCCGCCCGGTCGGCCTCGCCCTGCCGCAGCTCGATGGTGGTGAGCATGGCCAGCCGGTGCACCCGGCCCCGGTCGTGCGCGGGCGTGCGCACCGCTGCCACCGCGTGCTCCCTGGCGGAGGGCAGGTCTCCGAGGCTCAGCAGCGCCTCCGCCACCTGGACGTTGACCAGGCCCGGCTGGACGTACCCCGTCTCGTCCGGCTCCTGGCCCGGCCGGATGCGCTCGGCCTCCGACTCGGCGCGCCGGATGGACTTCAGGGCGCTGCCGCCGTCGCCGAGATGGGCGTACGCCTTGGCCTGCATCGCGTGCAGGTCGGCGGCGAGCGCGGGGGTGATGTCGCGTCCGGCGGCCCGCAGCGCCGCCTCGGCGAACGCGACGGACTGCCGGTAGTCGGCCAGGAACAGCGACTGGTTGACCAGCAGCGCGATCACGTAGCCGCCCAGCCCCCGGTCCCCGCTCGCCTTGGCCAGCCGCAGCGCCTGGTGGAAGTAGCGCTGGGCGAGCCCGTGCGCGTCGGAGTCGTAGGCGCAGATGCCCGCGACGGCCACCAGCCCGCCCGTCGCCCGGTGCAGCTGACGCCCCATCGCGTCGCTGTAGCCGCCGCGCAGCAGCGGGGCGGTCTCGGTGTTGAGGAAGCCGACGATGCGTGATCGCGTCGCGATACCGCCCGCCCTGCGGTACATCAGTTCGTAGTGGGCGCGGGCGGCGCGCAGTGTCGCTATGTCGGCCATGCTGACCCTGCTCGTACCGGTACGGGACACGTCCGCGTCCTCCGGCGGGTTCTCCCACTCCCACACGGGCATCACCGCGGTGGTCCCGGTGACGGCCGGGGCGGCGACGACGTGCGGGCGCTGCTGTTCGTCGGAGCGCCACAGCGCGGTGGCGCGTTCGACGAAGCCGGTGAGCGAGGACCCCTGCCCGGGAGCGCGCCCGTCGTGGGCGGCCATGCCGATGTCGTCGAGCGAGACGGCCCTGCGCAGGCGGCCGCCGAGCACTTCGCAGATCAGGTCGGGCACCTGGCCGCGCGGGCGCTGGCCCTTCAACCAGCGGGCGACGGCGGTGTGTTCGTACCGCAGGCTCAGGCCCCGGCCGCGGCCGGCCTGGTTGACGTGCGCGGCGAGCCCGGCCCGGGAGACACCCGCCTCGTCGATCAGAGCCTCTAGCAGAGTGTTGGGCTCCGTTGCCCCCATTGCCCCTCCGGTGGGTCGGCACGCCAGGACGTGTCGCCCCAGTGGAGCACGATTCACACGGGGTGTGAACGCAATGCCCGAACCGTCCCGCTGCGCACTCTGTTGCCCGGGCCGGCGAATGGCTTGACTGAATCCCTCGCAAGAGGCGGCCGGGTCGTCTGCTCCCCCTCGTACAGCACGACGACCCTCACCCGCGCCGTCCGCTCTGCCGACCTGCCCGACGCTCCGCGGCAGTGCGGACGGCGCCGGATCGCACGACCCACTGCCCACTGATCGGAGGGTGGCCGCGGGGTCGGCCGGGCGCCGGGTTCCCCCGGACCCGGCCAGGGCCCGTGTGCGGTCCCCCGCCTCCGGGCGAGCACGCGGGAGGGGCGTGTCCGGTGGCCGGACACGCCCCTCCTCGCTGTGTGCGTGAGCCGTTACGCGCCGCGCAGCACCGCGCCCGTGCGCTCGGCGGCCAGTGCCACCGCGGCGTCCCGGGCGGCGGTGGCCTCGTCGACGGTCAGCGTGCGGTCCGCGGCACGGAACCGCAGCGCGTACGCCAGGGACTTGCGGCCCCCGCCGATCTGCTCACCCGTGAAGACGTCGAACAGCCGCAGCGATTCGAGGAGTTCACCCGCACCCTCGCGCAGCGCCCGCTCCACGTCGGCGGCGGGCACGTCCTGCTCCACGACCAGCGCGACGTCCTGGGTCGCCACCGGGAAGGTGGAGATCCTGGGCGCCTGAAGGGCGCCGTCCACGGCCTGCTCCAGGACGTCGAGCTCGACCTCCATGGCGCAGGTGCGCTCGGGCAGGTGGAGCTCCTTGATGACGCGCGGGTGCAGCTCACCGGCGTGCCCGAACAGGGTCTCCTCGCCGTTGACCGTCACGTACAGCGCGGCGCAGCGGCCCGGGTGCCACGGCGCGTGCTGCTCGGCGCGGACCGTGAGGTCGACACCGGCCTCACGGGCGATGGCGCGGGCGGCCTCGACGGAGTCCGCCCAGTCGGCCGGGCGGCCCCTGCCCCACCAGCCGGCCTGCTCACGGGCGCCCGCGAGCACGACGGCGGCGCGGCGCGGCTGGCGCGGCAGCGCGGCGTCGAGCGAGGCGATCTCCTCGTCGGAGGGGCGCCGGTCGACGGGCAGCCGGACGGGCTTGGTCTCCTGGCCGGTGGGCCTGAAGACGAGACCGGTCTCGAAGAGCGCGAGGTCGTGGCTGCCCCGGCCGTCGTTGCGCCGCAGCGCGCCGAGGAGACCCGGCAGCAGCGTGGTGCGCAGCGACGGCTCCTCGTCGGAGAGCGGGTTGACGAGCTCGACCGTGCGGCGGCGGTCGTCGTCCGCCGCCAGGCCCAGCTGATCGAGGACCGCTTCGCCGGTGAACGGGTAGTTCAGCGCCTCGACGTAGCCCGCGCCCGCGAGGGCCCGGCCGACGCGGCGGTGCAGCCGCTGGCGGTCGGTGAGCCCTCGGCCGGAGGGCGGCGTCGGAAGCGTGGACGGGAGGTTCTCGTAACCCTCCAGCCGGATGACCTCTTCGGCCAGGTCGTTCGGCTCGCTCAGGTCGGGCCGCCAGGACGGCGCCGTGACGAGCAGTTCGTCCTGCCCGTAGACGTCGCAGCCGACCTCCTGGAGGCGGCGTACGACGGTCTCGCGGCCGTAGGCGACACCGGCCACCCTGTCCGGGTGGTCGGCCGCCATCGTGATGGTGTGCGGGCCGGACGGGGCGGTCACCTCGGTGACCCCCGCCTCGGCCGTGCCGCCGGCGAGCAGCACCAGCAGGTCCACGGTGCGCTGCGCGGCAGCGGCGGCGGCCTGCGGGTCGACACCGCGCTCGAAGCGCTTGGACGCCTCGGAGGACAGCTTGTGGCGACGCGCGGTGCGGGCGATCGAGATCGCGTCGAAGTGCGCGGCCTCGATGACGACCTCGGTGGTGCGGGTGTCCTCCTCGGCGTCCGCGATCTCCGTGTTGGCCCCGCCCATGACACCGGCCAGACCGATCGGTCCGCGGTTGTCGGTGATGACGAGGTCGGCCGGGTCCAGGACGCGGACGGCGCCGTCGAGGGTGGTGAGCTTCTCGCCCCGCTCGGCACGGCGCACCCCGATCGGGCCGTCGATCCGGGTCCGGTCGTAGGCGTGCAGCGGCTGGCCGAGTTCGAGCATCACGTAGTTGGTGACGTCGACCGCGAGCGAGATCGGCCGCATCCCGGCCTTCTGGAGCCGGCGCCGCAGCCAGATCGGGGAACGGGCCTCGGGCTGCAGGCCGACCACGGTGCGCGCGGTGAAGCGGGAGCAGCCGATCGGGTCCACGACCTGGACCGGGTAGCCGTACGCGTTGGGCGCGGGCACGTCCAGGAGGGCCGGGTCGCGCAGCGGCAGGCCGTAGGCGATGGCGGTCTCACGGGCGACGCCGCGCATCGACAGGCAGTAGCCCCGGTCGGGGGTGACGGCGATGTCGAGGACCTCGTCGACGAGCTGGAGCAGCTCGATGGCGTCCGTGCCGGCCTCGTGCTCCGGCGGCAGCACGATGATGCCGCCGCTGCCGTCGTCGCCCATGCCCAGCTCGTCGCCGGAGCAGATCATGCCGTGCGAGGTCTTGCCGTACGTCTTGCGCGAGGCGATCGCGAAGTCACCGGGCAGCACGGCGCCGGGGAGGACCACGACGACCTTGTCGCCGACGGCGAAGTTACGGGCGCCGCAGACGACCTCCTGCGGCTCGCCGGTGCCGTTCGCGGCGCCGACGTCCACCGTGCAGAAGCGGATGGGCTTCTTGAAGCCCTCCAGCTCCTCGATGGTGAGCACCTTTCCGACGACCAGTGGGCCCTTGAGGCCGGCGCCGGTCTGCTCGACCGTCTCGACCTCCAGGCCGACGGCGACGAGCTTGGCCTGTACATCACGGCCGGTCTCGGTGGCAGGCAGGTCGACGTACTCCCGCAGCCAGGAAAGCGGGACGCGCATCAGATCTCCATCCCGAAGGGCCGGGTGAACCGGACGTCGCCTTCGACCATGTCTCGCATGTCTTCTACGTTGTGGCGGAACATCAGCATCCGCTCGATGCCGAACCCGAAGGCGAATCCGCTGTACTTCTGGGGGTCGACGCCGCAGGCGATGAGCACCTTGGGGTTGACCATGCCGCAGCCGCCGAGCTCGATCCAGCCCTCGCTGCCGCAGGTGCGGCAGGGGCGGTCCGGGTTGCCGACGGACTCGCCGCGGCAGACGTAGCAGACCATGTCCATCTCGGCGGACGGCTCGGTGAACGGGAAGAAGTTCGGCCGCAGCCGGGTCTTCATGTCCGGGCCGAAGAGCGCCTGGACCATGTGGTCGAGGGTGCCCTTCAGATCGGCCATGGTGAGGCCCTCGTCGACGGCGAGCAGCTCGATCTGGTGGAAGACCGGGGTGTGCGTCGCGTCCAGCTCGTCGGTGCGGTAGACCCGGCCGGGGCAGACGACGTAGACGGGGGGCTCGCGGTCGAGCAGCGTGCGGGCCTGGACCGGCGAGGTGTGGGTGCGCAGGACGACACCGGACTCGTCGTTCTTCGCGCCGTCGGCGCCCTCGACGAAGAAGGTGTCCTGCATCTGCCGGGCCGGGTGGTCGGGCACGAAGTTCAGGGCGTCGAAGTTGAACCACTCGGCCTCGGCCTCGGGGCCCTCCGCGACCTCGTAGCCCATGGCCACGAAGACGTCGGCGACGCGCTCCATGATCGTCGTCAGCGGGTGACGGGCGCCGGCCGGGGTGCGGTCGTAGGGCAGCGTGACGTCCACCGCCTCCTCGACCAGGACCCGGGCGTCCCGCTCGGCCTCCAGCTCCGCCTGGCGGGCGGCCAGCGCCCTGCCCACGGCGGCGCGGGCCTGGCCCACGCGCTTGCCCGCCTCGGCCTTGGCCTGCGGCGGCAGCGCGCCGATCTCGCGGTTGGCGAGCGACAGGGGCGAGG
>CBRG010000298.1 GCA_000470535.1 Streptomyces sp. AW19M42 | reverse complement strand
CCCCCGCCCGGGCGGTTGCTGTGGTTGCGGTACTCCGCTGCTGTACAGCAACAAAAGCCGACGGCGATCCCTTCGGATTGGCGTTGCCCTCGTCATCGCTGAGTCTTGTGCGCGGATCGGACCAGCAAAATTATCCCCACCTCGTCTAGGCGTAAGTCCGAGGCCGTGCGGCCTCTGTGAACGCCGTAGCCTCCAAGGCTCAGGCAAGGATCAGCTAATGCGGTGCCGTTCCTCCAGCCAAACACGTTGCCGGAGCGGCACGTTGGACGGCGGCCACGGCCATGCACGGCCCGTCATCCAACGTCAACATGTCTCACGGCTACGACGCTGAGCCCGCGCCCTCGCAGGTGGCGCTGGAGCACACGCCATTCAAGAATTCGCGCTCACACAAGAGTCTCATCCACCGACGGGAGAACAGGCACAGGGCCAAGTTCCTCCCATTCCCTCTCAAGACCTCGGACCAAATCACCCATAAATGTCATAGAAATATCACGAGGCGACTTGGAGATTTCGCGATAGATCCTGCCTAGCCGAGTATGCGATTCCTCCACCTCGGAGATATTGTCAAACTCGCCAATTTCCCTCCCCACGCGAAATGCGTGCTCAATCAGAGCAAGCCTGACCTTTATGTGCGACCACGCCTTCTTCAAATGTTTTTTATTGTCAGACTGCAAAAGGGCAAGAGCATCAAGAGCATCTCCAAGGGCGAGTCTTGTTGCGGATAGCGCAGCCTGCTCGCGGCCCTCAACCCCCAGACGCACGGCAATATTGACGGGAAGAAACGTGCTGGTCGGCATCGCATAGAAATGCGCAATGGCCTGCCGCCAGACGGGGAAGTTAGCGTCCAACGATTCACGAGAAAGATCCACGACCGGCAGTTCGTGACCAGTGATGATGATTTGAAACCTTTGCGCTTGCCTCAGCGCGGCCGCACCAGAAACCAGCGCTTGAAGCCCTGGGTTTATCCTGTCCGTGGGCCATTCCTCCAACTCGACGCGAAACACTCCTCGATCAAATCGGTGTGATCGCACCTGCAGGCCATTGCTGCCGAACATGTTGACGGCGACACCCAAATTGATTGCTCTTGATCCCTCCACGGGGTCTTCGGAGTCCATCGCCTCAACGAGTTGCCTGTTCGCCGCGCGACAGGCATTGATAGCCAGCTCGCATCCAACCATGAATTCATACGCCTGGGTCGTGGCTTTCTCAATTTCCTGCAATGTGGTTACATTCTCTCCCACTCGAATCTGGCGGAGCGCCTCATCCCATTCGAAATCCTCGTGTGCTGCGGCGTTCCGAACCGTCGGCAAAATCGCATCGGCAGCAAGCCGCATGACGCGATTTCCGTCAGCGATAAGCTGATCCCGTAGCGTGCTTAGCTCCGGCAGGCGCGACCCCTGTCGGCCCCTCAGTTGTAGAAGCGTCCATGCCCAGGGGCGGAACTGCCCCTCAACAACCCGACGATAGAGATCGAGAGAAAGCTCGGCATCTTCTGCCTCCGTGGTCACATTTCGTTGCGCTTGCTGCGTACGAATGATCCCCGCATGATTCGCTTTACTGCGATCAACTCGAAACTTATAGGTACGGAGGATGCTGCTGGCAGATTGTGGGTCTTCGGCAAACGCCCGCTCAATCTCCTCGCGCACAAAAAGCGCGCTCCGCATAACCGTGAGAGGTTGGCTGCAACTGACCAAAGCCCAGACCGGCATAACTCCGTCATGAATTCCGGGCGAACTATCGGCGAAAGCGTGAAAGATCGAACTGACGATACGCTGCAACTCTCCCGCACGTCCGTAGAAATGTCCCATGACACGTGACGGTGAGAGTGTTCCGTCAGGATTGCTCAAAAGATCTCTCTCAATTCCGAAAACCGCCCGACTGATATCGTCGGCAAACTCGATAGAGACTGACGTCAAACCCGCCTGAGCCAGAATTAGTTCTTGCGCAAGAGACTCTATATCAACAGGGTCCAGGGCCGCGAGGTCTATCGCCCCCCTCGCGAGGTCCCGAATTTTTTTCTCTGTGCCAATAATGTCAGCTTCTCGCGATGGCTGAAAAACGGAAAGGGCTCGCATGTCGAATTGGATTTCACTTATGCGATTGGCGAGACGTAGCGCCGCTCGCCGCAACGCCGTAGGGTTTCCGGATTCGTAAGCCTTCGCCAACGCTTCAACTTCGCCATCAATGGCCACAACATTTCCGTTGAGTCCGGCTTGCTCAACGCCTGTGATCCATGCTGCACGGGTGATCGGCACATTCGGCTGGAGCCATCCCACCTCCCTGTCAAGGATCTCCCTAGCCGGTTGCACCAGCCGATCCAATGCCACCTTCGGAAGACTCACTTCCTCACCCCTTACGGCACTCAAAGCACACCCCACAATCCATCTGATCGTACTCACCCAGTTGGACGAGAGACGGGGAATAAGACGCCAGCTCTCGAAGACCTGCCTGTTTCAGGCGGGGTGGCTCTGTGCGCAGGCCGGTCGGTTGCAACTTGCGGGGCGCTGGAGAGGCGGGGCGCGTGCTGTGAAACGGCATCGAGGGCCGCGGGTTTGTGGGACTTGGGCCATGGGCGGGCCAAGTGAGTGGTCAGCGACGGCGATCCAGACATAGGCCCAGCTCAACGCCAGTGTGGCCGTTGTCGCTGAACGGTCTTGAAAACCGTCGTGGCAGCGATGTCACCGTGGGTTCAAATCCCACACCCACCGCAGGTAAGAAGCCCCCGACCAGTACGTATGGTCGGGGGCTTCTGCCATCCACGGTCCCCGCCGGGCACCGCTGTTCCCCCTGGTTTTCCGCTCTGTCGGGCACGGAAGGGGCATGCGGGGGGCACGGAGATAAGCGCCAGCACATGCACCTCAGTCACCTGCGAACCACACGTAGCTGCCCGGTGTGGCCGCGCGCTGTTCCAGAACCGCCGCGAGATCGTCCAGTGCCGCCCGCTGGCGCTCATCCGCTCTCAGACGTGCTCCGCAATGCGCCGCCGCGCGTGATCGTGAGCTGTCCAGCCTCCGGCCGGTCACCATCGTCGAATGGGTCGGTGCGATGAAGACCCGTGGTCTCAGCGCCTCGCGGATCAGGCAGGCCTACCGGGTGCTCTCGCAGATCACGCGGGCGGACGTCGATAACGAGATGATCGGGCAGACCCCGTGCAGGGGCGTGAAGCTGTCTCGAATATTGCAGACCGAGCCGCACATCCTCACCCCGCTGGAAGCCTCACGGATCGTGCGGAGCGCGACGGAGCCGCATGAACTGCTGATCTCCTTGCTCGCCTACGCGGGTCTGGGAGGCGTTCGCGCTGCGGCGAGCGGACATCGATGTGTCCGGCGGCCTGGCCCTCGTCGATGAGAACCTGGCCGAAGCGAACGGCACTCTCGTCTTCGAGACCCCCAAGTCCCATCAGAAGCGGGTCCTGCGGATCGGGCCGTCACTCGCGGCGCGGATCGGCCGGCACTTGGAGACGCTGCCCGGCGGGGAGGACGCTCTCCTCTTCGTCACGCCCGGCGGCAAGCCGCTGCGCTACAACCAGTGGCGCAAGGCGTACTTCGATCCCGCCGTGGCGGCTGCCGGGCTCACTGGCGTCACGCCGCACGATCTCCGCGCCTCGCACGGGACGTGGGTCGCCGACCGGTACGGCGTGATGACCGCCGCGCACCGGCTCGGGCACTCGAACGCGAGCGTGACCACTCGGTACTACGCCCGGCCGGTTGCCGGTCGGGATGATCAGGTGGCGACGGCTGCGGATATTTGGCTCAGCAGCGATGACGAGACTGATCCCGTTGGCTGAGTTGTCGCCGAAAGGATCGCGTCCCAGGGACTGTGGTCATGCCGCCATTCGGGTTCCGCGGCGCCAGACGGCACGGGTGTTGAGGGTGTCGCTGATGTTGCTGGTCGGGTCGCCGTCGACCAGCAGGAGGTCGGCGCGGAGGCCCTCGGCGATGCGGCCCCGGTCGCTCAGGCGGAAGCGGCGGGCCGTGGTCGCCGTGGCCGCGCGCAGGGCCCGTGCGGGTGTGAGGCCGGCTGTCACCAGGTATTGCAGTTCGTGGTGCAGGCTCGCTCCGTGTGCCAGGCCTCCGAAAAACGTCTCGGGCATGGAGACGTCGGTTCCGGCGAGCACGTCGACACCGGCAGCGTCCAGTGCGCGCACGGTGTCGTAAACGTCGTGGAGCTTGCCCTGCGGGTAGCGGTCATAGCTGGAGCGCAGGGTCCGGTCCCAGTCGGCGTCGAGGCGTGCGGCGACCCGGGGGTCGTCGGCGAGTTCGCTGCCGGTGATCCCCATCATCGAGGCGTTGAGAGTGACGCAGGGGATGACGAACATGCCCGCGTCCTTGATCAGGCTGATGATCTCGGCGGTGTGCGGCTGGTCCATGAACACGTGGGTCACGCCGTCGATGCCGGCTTCGGCGGCCGTCCTGGCGGCCTCCACGGTCAGCGCGTGGGCCACGGTCAGGGCGCCGTACTTCTTGGCTTCGGCTACACCGGCGTGCACGGTGGCCCCGTCGAGCGTGGGCAGCCCGGGGTGTCCCTCTACGCTGCCGTCGTCGATCATGAACTTGATGAAGTCGGATCCCCGGGCGAGGAGCTGCGGCACGAAGGCGGCGGCCTCCTCGGGTGTGGTGGAGAACGGCATCAGGGGCATCACCGGGGGAAGGTCCCACTTGGGCCGAAACCCTTCGGGCATCAGCTCGCTCGGGTGACCGCCGGGCGGTGTGATGGCGAAGCCGGAGGAGCGCACGTCAGCCTGTGTGTCGTCGTCGGTGATGACCCCCCGGTTCTCCCGGGTGTTCATCCCCTGCATCTCCAGTTCGGTCGTCACCCCGAACCGCAGGGCGAGCGCCAGGGAGCCCGGGGCGGAGTGGACGTGGGCGTCGATGAGTCCCGGCAGCAGTGTGGCGCCGCTGCCGTCGACGATCTCGCTGCCCTTGGGAGCGTCGCCACCGACGCGGGCGATCCTCCCGCCGTCGATGACCACGGTCCGCACGCCGACCGCCTTCTCCCCGTCGAAGATCTGCGCGTTGGTGATCGCGGTGAGTGCCATGGCGGTCCGCCTCTTTCCTGGCTCGTTCAAGATTTACATACCTGATGCTATGGACTTATTGAATGGTATGCAAATGTGTTGGCCGGGCCTAGACTCGGCACATGAGCAGCACCTCCTCCTCCGAGCAGCCCCCCGACGACCGGACGCTGGATCAGATCGGTCCGGCGCTGTCCCGCCTGCGGCGACGTGCACCGGCAACGGGCAAGGATCTCTCCCGCAACCTCGTGCTCAACGTCATCGCTGACGCGCCGGGCGAGACGACCGTCGGCGGGCTTGCCGCCGAGATGGGCGTCGCGCAGCCGGTCGCTAGCCGGACCGTCGCCGCATGCATAGCGGACGGGCTGCTGCGGCGGGCGGCATCCCAGTCCGACGGGCGCCGCACCGTGCTCGAACTCACCGAGCACGGCGAAGCCGAACGCAACCGCTTCGCCGTCGAACAGCGAGAAGCGTTCCTGGAGATCACTGTCGCCTGGTCACCGGAGGAGCGAACCCAGTTCGCACGGCTCCTGACTCGATACGGAGTCGATGCCACCGCCTGGTCCAGGAAACAGGCCCCAAGCCGCGATTGAACGGGCAGCGCCCCGAGACCGAGCCACGGCCAGGAACCCAGGTGCCGATTGTGCTGACGGGCGATCTACCGTTCCGACACCCACCCGTGAACAGGGTGTGAGTCCTGGCAACTGTCCGCACCAGTCCTTTGACGTGTGACTTCACGTTGGCGGCAACTCAGTGGCCCGTCAGCTGCTGGTGCCGGCACTTACTGATCGTTTCAGCCCTCTTGGCCGTCTCGCTGACCGGCGAAAACCGCAATGACGTCAGCCAGTTGATGCCCCTGATGGACGAGCTTCCCCGCATTCGCGATGTGCGCGGACGACCGCGTCACCGGCCGACGGACGTGTTCCGACGGCCTTTACGGCGTGCCGCGAGACACGTAGTCCGGCTTTGCAGCATGCACACCGCAGGCAGCCCACGACCAGCACAAGCACCTGGAACAGTGTCACTGGGCCGGGATCGGCTGGGTCAGGTTCACCGGGTTGCCGTCGGGGTCCTGAATGTGGGCGACGCGCTGTCCCCACGGCATGTTCTTGGGGCCGCTGCCGACCGAGCCGCCCAGAGCCTCCACACGGCCGAGCGTCTCGTCGACGTCGTCGACACCGATGCTGAGTAGCATCCGCGGTGCCGCCCCGGCCCCCAGGTCCGTCTTGGCGACCAGCCCGAGGTCGGTGTCGCCGATCCGCAAGCCGCGGTAGAAGGCCGGCCCTTTCTCCGGTACCCGGAAGATCTCCTCGGCGCCGAACAGCTTCGTATAGAAGCCGAGCAGGACGTCCTGGTCAGCAGTCAGGATCACTGGCTGGATGGTGGACATGGCACTCCTGTCTAGAACGGTCGTGTCGCTGGGTAGACCGTTCGCGGACGGTGAACTCATCGGCAAAGCCGCCCAGCCAGACGATCTACGCCCCGGACTGCCGCCCACGACCAGCGTGAGCACCCCGAGAACCGGTCACACCAACCCCTTGACCCGCGGTTTCAAGTTGGCGGGGGCTCACTGCTTTGAAGCTGCCGGGAGTCGGCCCGTCAGCGGTGTAGCGGGACCCCGTCACCCGGCCTTGGCCGGGTCGATGCCGTACAGGGGCGCGGCGGCCACTGCCTGGTCCGCGCCGCAGGTCTCCTGCTCGTCGGCAGGCGCGAGCCACAGGGGTATCAGGCGGGACGCGGAGGACGCGGAGTCCATGCGCAGGTAGTGGCAGCCCGCGTTGATGCGCAACGCGAGGACGTAGACGCCGCTGCCGACAGCCTTGCCCGCGACCACACGCACGGTGTCCCCGGCGGAGACCAGCCGCTTGTCCTTCAACAGGTCCACGGCGCCTGCCGGCGAATGCGGATGTCCTGCGGTCGGTGTCTGCCGGTACGCGTTCGTGCCGGTGGGCTGCCGCGCGAGCAGTGCGCCCATCTGTGCGACGAGGCTGCCGGTCTTGTTGTCGGTGCGTGCGGTGGGGCAGTCCATCGTGGACTGGCGCACGCTGTGAGCACCGAAAGCGAAGGCGTAGCGGTAGCAGCGAACGGGATACGCGTCTGCGTCCACGGTCTCCTTGCCGGGCGGCAGCAGGCCCAGCATCACCTGCGCCGTGTGGACGGTGCCGCCGGACTTCTCCTGCTCCGTGCCTGCGCTCAGCAGTACGCCGCCGTGTGCTTCGGCGTGGGAGACGAGCGTGCCCTCGGTGAACTGTCCTCCGTAGGTGCTGCCCGGCGACCAGAAGCCCACGTTCAGGTCGTGGCGCAGGTCCTGGGCGAGCTCGGCGGCCTGGGCGTCGACGGCTGAGGTGTCCGGAGCGGTGAGCCGTTGCTGGAGCAGGGTGCCCGCCACTCCCGCGGCGCCGGCAACGAGCGCTGTCACCATGAGGAGCAGGATCCGCCGCCCGGCGCCGCGTCTCCCCGTCGGCCCGGAAGGACTGGCCGACCGGTCCTGTTGGGCGTCCACAGCGTGCGTCGTCATGTGATTTCCCCCGTCGACAGGAGGCCTCGATCGAATGCCTCGCCGTCGACGTATATTGCCAGCCGCTCCGTGCCACGGCCGGGGCGCGGAGCGGGAGCTGTGAATTGCCCGTTCACCTCGGAGGTTCGCAGCGGGTGGTGGTGAGGCGGGCCGCCGAGGCAATGGTCGCGCGGGCCTCGTGTTCGGGGAGGCCGGTGTGGACGGCGGCCTCGGTGAGGGCGTTCGCGAGGCTGTCGCCGAAGCCGTGTTCGTAGGCGCGGCAGGCGGCCCAGAAGAGCCGGGTGTTGCGCTGGCCCTCGGCTGCCGCGCCTACGAACCGGATCAGTCCCCGGCCCCGCTCGTCGGGGTGGCTGTGCCGGCGATGCGTGGGGGCCGGGGGCACCAGCAGCTGGAGGAGGGCGTCGGGGCAGGGGGCCGGCGGGAGGCTGCCCGTGCCCGGCACGAGCCGGTAGGTGCCGTGGGTGGTGGACGAGCCGGGGCCGACCAGGTAGCCGCCCGTGCCGCGGATGTCGATGCCGGGGGCGAGGCGCCCCGCGGAGTTCGGTACGGCCACGTCCGGCGGTCCGGAGAGCCAGATGTGGCGGCCGCCGCTGGGGGTGAGCACTGTGACGGTCGACGGGATGGTGAACAGGTGGTGCAGCGCCAGCTGTTGCAGGGCGGCCTCGGAGTCGTTGCGGCCGGTGGTGTCGATGTCGAGATCGATACCGATGAGATGGTGCGGGGCGCGGCCGCAGGCGATGCCGTAGCCGCTCGCCCAGGGGGCGGCGGCGAAGAGGCCGCGTACGGCGGCGGGGTCGGTGGTGGCGTCGTGGACGCCGTGTCCGGGCAGGCCGCAGGCGCCTCGGCAGGGGCTCGGCCGCTCCGCGTCACGGTGCGGGGAGCGCAGGGCGGGGAGCTTGGTGGCGCACAACGGGATGACGGGGAGCCCGTGTGCGGCCGCGGACAGTGCGTGGGCCAGGGCCAGGGTGAAGGTTCGGCGGTCGTGGATGGCCATGCTTCCATGTTCGTACTAATGTTCGAATAAGGGAAGGGGGAGGCTCGACGGGTGACGTGCGAGGTGCAGTGGCGGAACGCTTCTTCTCCTACGGGGCCAGGGCTGTCGGTACGTATGTGACTGACCCGGGAGTTTGGGTCGTCTGAGGTTTATCGGCTCTTCATCACGCTTGCGAGGGAATCGAAAAGAGTGGGCGGTTCGCCGGGACGGCGGTGGGCAACCTTGATCTCGCGACGTCGTGACCATCACCTGGGCGGTCGGCCAACCGGCCCGGGGCCGGCCTTACTTTCGGTTCCTGGAGGAATAGACATGGCAAGCATCCGTACCGCTCGTGCCCTCGCCGTTGTTGCCGCTCTGCCCCTCGCCGCAGCGTTCTTCGGCGGTGTGGCCCAGGCCGACAACGGCTCGTTCGCGAACGACGGATCGAACGCGGGTGTGGCCGCGATCAGCGGCAGCGGCGTCGGCGGGGTCAACCTCGGCAATTCGTCCACCTCGCAGCAGCAGGCCATCGGTGACGGGGCGTCGAACCACAGCAACTCCGCCCAGGTGAACGGTTCGGCGTTCACTGCCATCGACCAGTCCAGCCACACCGTCGCGGTGAACTTCACCAATCTCTGGTGATCCGGTGCCTGCCGCGTGCCGGTCGGGGGGCCGGGTCGCGGTCGGGGGGAACGGCGGCCCGCGTGGCGTCACTTCGGTGGCGGCACGCGGGCTGTTCGTCGTTCAGGCGGGATGAAACGGCGGGATGACCCGACGGATGGCCAGATGGGTGGGCCGATTGGTCGGCGGGCCGGGTCGGTCGGCGGGTCGGGCGTGGGCCGCAGAGGGCGGGGAGGGAAGGGGAGAGAGAGGGAGAGTCGGTGACGGCCCGCTGTCGGGTGCCTTGACAGGTCAACGGAAACTGACGGACAGTCAGAAACCCTGATCCGCAGGCCCTTCCCGGGAGGCAGCCGCCGTGCATCTGGCCCCTACGGACCGTCAGCTACAGCTGCGCGCCGAACTCCGCACGTACTTTCGCGATGTGATGCCGGAGCCCGGCGAACGGACCGCCCCTGTCGGCGGGAGCTCGGCCGATCAGCGGCGGCTGCTGCGCCGTATGGGCGCGGACGGAATGCTGGGACTCGGCTGGCCCGTCGAGTGCGGCGGCCAGGGGCGCGGCGCGGACGAACAGTTCGTGTTCTTCGACGAGGCCTACCGGGCCGGCGCCCCGGTTTCGATGGTCACCCTCAACACGGTGGGCCCCACCCTGATGAAGTACGGGACCGAGGCGCAGAAGGAGTACTTTCTGCCGCGGATCATGGCCGGGGAGATCGTCTTCGCCATCGGCTACAGCGAGCCGGAGGCCGGTACCGACCTGGCGGCGCTGCGGACCAGGGCGGTACGTCAGGGCGACTCGTGGGTCATCGACGGACAGAAGATCTTCACCAGCAACGCGCAGAACGCGGACTGGATCTGGCTCGCCTGCCGCACGGATCCGGAGGCGCCCAAGCATCGGGGCATCTCGATCATCCTGGTGCCGACGGGCGCGCCCGGTTTCTCCTGGACACCCATCGAGACCGTCGGCGGGCTGACCACGACCGCCACGTACTACGACGGCGTCCAGGTGCCCGCCACCGGGCTGGTCGGCGCGGAGAACGGCGGCTGGGGGCTGATCACCAACCAGTTGAACCATGAGCGGGTCGCGCTGGCCGCGATCGGGATGCAGGCCGAGGACTTCTATGACGCGGCGCTGAGATTCGCCCGCACACCCGATCCGGTGACTGGGCGACGTCCGATTGACGAGCCGTGGGTCCGGTCCAGGCTGGCCGAGGCGTATGCCCGACTGGCGGCAACGCGCCTGCTCAACTGGCGTTTGGTGGGGGATGTCGGGGTGGGTGCGCTGGCCCCCGGCGACGCGAGCGGCGTGAAATTCGTGGGAACCGAAAGCGCCGTGGAGGTGTATCGAATGTGCCAGGAAATCACGGGGCACGCCGGAACGATCCGGGGCGGTTCGCCCGGCTCCTTCGGGGACGGGGAGCTGGAGCGGATGAACAGGGCGGCACAGATCAACACCTTCGGGGGTGGGGTGAGCGAGGTGCAGCGGGAGATCGTCGCGACGATGCGGCTCGGAATGAAGAGGGGGAAACGGTGATGGAGGGGCAGGGCAGGAAGGACGGACAGGACGGCCAAGGCGTGCAGGACGTGCGGGACGTGCAGGGCATGCGGGACGTGCGGGACGTGCAGGGCGTACAGGACGTGCGGGACGAACTGTACGAGCGGCTGAGGGCGTACGAGGGGCGGGCGGCCGCCGTCGCCGGGAGCGGCAAGGATCCGGTCAACGAGCCGATGATCAGACACTGGTGTGAGGCCATGGGGGACACGAACCCCGCATACACCGGCCCCGGCGCCATCGCCCCTCCGGCCATGCTGCAGGCCTGGACGATGGGCGGACTGTCGGGGCATACGGACCGGGGCGAGGCCTACGACGAGCTCTTCCGCCTGCTCGACGCGGCGGGGTACGTCTCGGTGGTCGCGACCGACTGCGAGCAGGAGTATCTGCGGCCACTGCGGCCCGGTGACCGGATCACCTTCGACGCGGTGATCGAGGCGGTGTCGGAGCGGAAGACGACGAAGCTGGGGACGGGCTACTTCATCACCACGCGTATGGACGTCCGCGCGCAGGAAGAGCCGGCGGGGACGCACCGCTTCCGGATCCTCAAGTACCGGCCGGCGGCGCGGGGGAAGGCGGAGGGACTGACGGCAACGGACAAGGGGACAGCACGGTCGGGGGAACGGCGGGGCGGTCGGAGCCTGCGGCCCAGACCGGTGATCAACCGGGACAACGCCGGTTTCTGGCAGGGCATCTCCGCGCACCGGCTGCTGATCCAGCGGTGCGGGGCATGCGGCACTCTGCGCTTCCCCTGGCTGCCCGGCTGCAATGCCTGTGGGTCCTCCGAGTGGGAGACGGTCGAGGCGTCGGGCGAGGGCACCGTCTTCTCGTACGTGGTGATGCACCATCCGCCTTTCCCCGCGTTCAGCACGTCCGGGGAGGCCGGGCCGTACGCGGTGGCGCTGGTGGAGCTCGCCGAGGGGGTCCGGATGGTCAGCAACATGGTCGGGGTGCCGTGCGAAAAGGTGCGGGTGGGAATGGCGGTCCGCCTCGAATTCCTTCGTGCGGATCCCGAGTTGGAACTGCCGGTCTTCCGGGGAAGCGAGGGCTGACATGGATTTCACACCCACTGAGGAGCAGGCCGCCGCGCAGGGGCTCGCCGCCCGGATCTTCGCCGACCTGTCGACGCACGAGCGTCTGGTCGTGGCCGGTACCGGTACGGACGCCGAGCTGTGGAAGGAGCTCTGTGCGGCCGGGCTGCCGGGGGCCGTCGAGGAGATCGGGCTCCTCGGCCTGGTTCTCCTTCTGGAGGAACAGGGCCGCACGACAGCGCAGGTGCCGTTGGCGTCGAGTTGTGTGTACGGGCTTCTCTCCGTCGCCGGACACGGTACGGACGAGCAGCGAGAGCGGCTGCTGCCACGGTTCCGGGACGGCGCGGCGGTGGCGGCGGGGGCCTTTCCGGCGGCCGGCGCCGTGCGGGCCGGGTCCGAGGGGGGATTGAGCGGCACGGTGCCGCTGGTGCCGTGGCTGAGGGAGGCCACCCATGTCCTGGTCGCGGCCGCGGACCGGTCGCTGTGGATCGTCAGGACCGCGGACGCCGGGGTGCTGACCGAGCCCGTGGAGACCACGGCCCCATGGTCCGCGGGACGGCTCGTGCTCGACGGGGCGCCCGGCGAACGGCTGGGTGGAGCAGGGGCGTACGAGGAGATTCTGGCGACGGCCCGGACGGCGTTCGCGGGACTACAGGCGGGAGTGTGCGCGGGTGCGGTGGGGCGCGCTGTCGAACACACGGGCACGCGCGAGCAGTTCGGGCGGCCTCTCTCGACCAACCAGGGCGTGCTGCTGCGGGCCGCCGACGCCCACATGGACACCGAGGCGATCCGTGTCACGGCGTACGAGGCCGCCTGGCTGCACGACCGGTCGCTGCCCTGCGCGGCCCAGGCGCTGACCGCCGCGTGGTGGGCGTCGGAGGCGGGAAAGCGGGTCGTGCACGCGGTGCAGCATCTGCACGGCGGTACGGGCGCCGACCTCGACCACCCCGTGCACCGGCACTTCCTCTGGGGGCGCCAGCTCGACGCCTATCTCGGCTGCGGCAGCGAAGTGCTTCAGGAACTCGGCGAACTGCTCGTGGAGGAGGGATCGCGATGAACGTCGGAGAAGAGCTGGCACCACTGGAGATCGCGGTGACCCGCACCCTGATCGTGGCGGGCGCTGTCGCCTCCCGCGACTACCAGGACGTGCACCATGACGCGGAGCTGGCACGGGAGAAGGGGTCCTCGGACATCTTCATGAACATCCTGACGACCAACGGCCTGGTCGGGCGGTATGTCACCGACCACTTCGGGCCTGCGGCAGTGCTGAGAAGGGTCGCCATCAGGCTGGGCGCTCCGAACTATCCCGGCGACACGATGGTGCTGAGCGGCAAGGTGACCGCTCTCGGCAGCGACGGGACGGCCGAGGTGTCGATAGTCGGTGCCAACGGGCTCGGCAGGCATGTCACCGGCACGGTGACCATCAGCGTCCCGGGGGAATCCGCATGAGCGTGCGCAAGGCCGATTCACTCGGCGGACGGGCGGCCGTGGCCGGGATCGGGGCGACCGAGTTCTCCAAGGACTCGGGCCGCAGCGAATTGAAGCTGGCCGTCGAGGCGGTGCGGGCGGCGCTCGACGACGCGGGGCTGAGCCCCGCCGACGTCGACGGGATGGTCACCTTCACCATGGACACCAGCCCCGAGATCACCGTCGCCCAGGCGGCCGGTGTCGGCGAGCTGTCGTTCTTCTCCCGCATCCACTACGGCGGCGGGGCGGCCTGCGCCACCGTCCAGCAGGCGGCGCTCGCCGTCGCCTGCGGGGTTGCCGACGTGGTCGTCTGCTACCGGGCGTTCAACGAGCGGTCGGGGCGGCGCTTCGGCTCCGGGGTGCAGCAGCGGGAGCCCACCGCAGAGGGGGCGGCGCTCGGCTGGAACCTGCCCTTCGGGCTGCTCACCCCCGCCTCCTGGGTGGCCATGGCTGCCCAGCGGTATCTGCATACCTACGGGCTGACGCCGGAGGCCTTCGGACATGTCGCGGTCACCGACCGGCGCCATGCCGCGCGCAACCCGGCGGCGTACTTCTACGAGAAGCCGATCACCCTTGCCGAGCATGCCGCGTCCCGCTGGATCGTCGAGCCCCTGCGCCTGCTCGACTGCTGCCAGGAGACCGACGGCGGACAGGCGATCGTCGTCACCAGCGTGGAACGGGCCAGGGACCTGCGGCAGCCGCCCGCGGTGATCGTCGCTGCCGCCCAGGGGGCCGGGCGGGCACAGGAGCAGATGACCAGCTTCTACCGTGACGGGCTGACCGGGCTGCCGGAGATGGATGTCGTCGCCCGCCAGCTCTGGCGAACCTCGGGCCTCTCCCCCGCCGACATCGACGTGGCGATCCTGTACGACCACTTCACCCCGTTCGTGCTGATGCAGTTGGAGGAGTTCGGTTTCTGCGGACCGGGCGAGGCCGCCGACTTCGTGGCGGCGGACGCGCTGCCCCTGAACACCCATGGTGGCCAGCTGGGGGAGGCGTATCTGCATGGTATGAACGGCATCGCGGAGGCGGTCCGGCAGATCCGGGGCACCTCGGTGAACCAGATATCCGGCGCGGCCCGGTCCCTGGTCACGGCCGGAACGGGGGTGCCCACCTCGGGCCTGATCCTGGGCCGCGGGGAGTGAGCGGCGCAGCCGGCCGGCTCGGCGGGGTCTGCGGGGCGCGGTCTGCGGGGCGACCCTGAGTCCCGCCGTGCGGCCCTCCACCTACAGGAGGTGGAGAGGGGGCCGGCCCTACACCCTGAGGCGGACCCGGCTTCGGGACCTGGGGGCGATCCCCTGGGTAGCGCCCGCTCCTAGCGTGGAGGCATGACCACGCCAGTCTGCACGGACACCTCCAGGGGAGCCGCTGCCAACGCCGGACACACGCCGCACAACCCGCTTGCGCCGCTCGCCGGACACCTGCCGCACGCATCGACGTCCCTGTCCACGACGAACGTACCGACGAACGTACCGACGAACGTACCGACGAACGTACCGACGAACGTGTCGTCGAACGTATCGGCGCAGGTGTCGCCGTACCTGTCGGCCACCCCTCGTGCATCAGCGGGCCCCCGTTCATCGGCCGCCCCCGGTGCGTCACGCGGGGCCGTCGCTCCGTACGCGGTGCCGCGTACGCCGACTGCCGGGCGCACGCCGTACGGTGCGGGCGCTCCGTACGTCCCGTACGCGTCGTTCACGTCGTTCGTGCAGGCCCGTGGTCCCGTGCTGTTGCGCGCGGCCCGCTCACTCACCGCGAACCCCAGCGATGCCGAGGACCTGCTTCAGACGGCCCTCACCAAGACGTATGTCGCCTGGGAGCGGATCGAGGACCACCGGGCTCTCGACGGATATGTCCGCCGGGCCCTGCTGAACACCAGGACCTCGCAGTGGCGCAAGCGCAAGGTCGATGAGTTCGCGTGCGACGAGGTGCCCGAGCGGGAGACGGTTCCGGGGCCCGACCCCGCGGAGCAGCAGTCCCTGCACGACGCCATGTGGCGGGCCGTGCTGAAACTTCCCGACCGTCAGCGGGCGATGGTCGTCCTGCGCTACTACGAGGACCTCAGCGAGGCGCAGACGGCCGAGGTGCTGGGGGTCTCCATCGGCACGGTGAAGAGCGCCGTGTCCCGGGCACTCGGCAAGCTGCGCCAGGACCCGGAGCTGACATTGGTCAGGTGAGGTGTCGGCGCAGGCCGACGAGCGTGCGCCGAGGAGCACGCATCGACACGCATGCGCCGGGAGCGCGCACCGGGAACCCGCAGGGTGGGAAGCGCCGCGGAGGGCACGGTTCCCGCACACGGGTGGTGTGATTTTGTCGCCTGTCACCGATCCATGTGGCTTGAAGTAGTGACATACCGATCGGTATGTGCGCAGAATCAGCGGAACCTTACTGCCGCGTAGCGCCCACCGGGAGGACGCCGTGCTCAGCACCATGCAGGACGTACCGCTGACTGTCACCCGCATCCTGCACCACGGGATGACCACCCACGGGAAGTCGCAGGTAACGACCTGGACCGGAGAGCCCGAGCCGCAGCGGCGCAGTTTCGCCGAGATCGGCCGGCGGGCCACCCAGCTCGCCCACGCCCTTCGTGACGAGCTCGGTATCGACGGGGACCAGCGCGTCGCCACGCTGATGTGGAACAACGCCGAACACGTGGAGGCGTATCTCGCCATCCCGTCCATGGGCGCCGTACTCCACACCCTCAACCTGCGGCTCCCCGCCGAGCAGCTGGTCTGGATAGTCCAGCACGCCGACGACAAGGTCCTCATAGTCAACGGCTCCGTGCTGCCTCTCCTCGCGCCGCTGCTCCCCCGGCTGACGTCGCTGGAGCACGTGGTCGTGGCGGGGCCGGGTGACCGCTCCGTGCTGGACGGTGCCGTGCCCCGGGTGCACGAGTACGAGGAGCTGCTCGCCGGACGGGCCACCAGCTACGACTGGCCCGAGCTGGACGAACGCCAGGCCGCCGCCATGTGCTACACCTCCGGCACCACTGGGGACCCGAAGGGCGTCGTCTACTCGCACCGTTCGGTCTATCTGCACTCCATGCAGGTCAACATGTCCGAGTCGATGGGGCTGACCGACCGGGACACCACCCTGGTGGTCGTCCCCCAGTTCCATGTGAATGCCTGGGGCCTGCCACACGCGACGTTCATGTCCGGCGTCAACATGCTGATGCCGGACCGCTTCCTGCAGCCCGCCCCGCTCGCCGACATGATCGAGCGCGAGAGGCCGACCCACGCCGCCGCCGTCCCCACCATCTGGCAGGGCCTGCTGGCCGAGGTCACCGCCAACCCGCGCGACCTCACCTCCATGGCGCGCGTCACCATCGGCGGCGCCGCCTGCCCGCCCTCCCTCATGGAGGCGTACGACAAGCTCGGCGTCCGGCTCTGCCAGGCCTGGGGCATGACGGAGACCTCGCCGCTCGGCACCATGGCCAACCCGCCCGGCGGGCTGACCGACGAGCAGGAGTGGCCGTACCGCATCGCCCAGGGCCGGTTCCCGGCCGGTGTCGAGGCCCGGCTGGTCGGGCCGGCCGGTGAGCACCTGCCGTGGGACGGCAAGTCGGCCGGTGAGCTTGAGGTGCGGGGCCCCTGGATCGCCGCCGCGTACTACGGCGGTGCGGATGGCCAGGCGCTTCGGCCGGAGGACAAGTTCAGCGAGGACGGCTGGCTGAAGACCGGCGACGTCGGGGTGATCACCGAGGACGGCTTCCTCACGCTCACCGACCGTACTAAGGACGTCATCAAGTCCGGCGGCGAATGGATCTCCAGCATCGAGCTGGAGAACGCCCTGATGGCGCACCCGGATGTGGCAGAGGCGGCGGTCGTGGCGGTCCCGGACGACAAGTGGGGCGAG
>CBRG010000297.1 GCA_000470535.1 Streptomyces sp. AW19M42 | reverse complement strand
CCCCGCCGGCCGCTCCGGGGGCCGGCGCCCCGACAGCACCTCGCCGTACGCCTGCATCAGATCCGGCAGCCGCAGCGTCGCCAGATCGTCCCGCGTCGGCACCGTCGCATAGCCGGAGAGCCGCAGATCGCGGTAGGCGCAGCTCTTCTCGTACAGCGTGCGCAAAAACCGCCCGTTGCCCAGCTCGTCGAGCCAGCCCTGGTCGACGACGTGGCCGCTGATGGCCCGCAGCTCGTCCAGCGACTCCTCGTCCCACGCGTCCCCGTTCTCCGCGGCCAGGACCTCACCAATCGAGGTGAGCTCCAGCGGGCGGTAGCTGGGGAAGTCCACCCGGGTGGTGAACCGCGAGGACAGCCCGGGGTTGGTGGCGAGCAGCCGGTCCATCCCCTCCGGGTAACCCGCCAGGATGACGACGAGATGGTCCCGGTTGTCCTCCGCCCGCTTGAGGAGGACCTGCAGGGCCTCGTCCCCGTACGCGTCGCCCTTGCTGTAGCCCGTGTTGGAGAGGCTGTACGCCTCGTCGACGAACAGCACCCCGCCCAGTGCGGAGTCGATCAGCTCATTGGCCTTGACCGCCGTCTGGCCCAGGAACTCACCGACCAGGTCCGCCCGCTGGGCCTCGACCAGATGGTCCCCGCCGAGCAGGCCCAGGGCGTAGAACACCCGGCCCAGAATGCGGGCCACCGTGGTCTTCCCGGTGCCGGACGGTCCGGAGAAGACGAAATGCCGTTTCGGCGGCTGTACGGGGAGCCCCTGGCCGGCCCGCAGCCGCGCCATGTTCAGCTGCGCGGACAACGCCTTGACCTGCCGTTTCACCGGTTCCAGCCCGACCATCCGCTCCAGCTCCGCCAATGCCTCGGCCAGCAGCACCGGATCGCTCGGGCCGGCCGGGAACAGTGACTGCGCCGACTGACCCGGTAGCGAGGTCTTCTCACGCGTCCAGCCGGGCGGAGGCGACACACCGACCCCCGGCAGGTCCTGCGGCTCACCGCCGCCGGGGCGCAGCTCCCGGCCGTCCACCAGATCGGTGCCCAGGACCGCGTCGCCGTCCGGCTGGGCCTCCACGTACGCGCCGTCGCCGCCCAGGCCGGTCAGGGAGACCGCGGCCAGCCCGGAGAACTCGTCGGAGCCGTCGAGCCCGTCGTAGTCGGCGATCGCCGCCAGCCGCGCCGAGGTGTCCATGAACGCCGGATCGATCCGGTGCACCGCCCGGTACAGCGGCAGCGCGGCAGCGCTGCGACCGGTTCCCTCGTGCGCGCGGGCCAGCCAGTAGCGCAGCTCCTTGCGCTGCGGCTGCTCGCTGCGGCAGCGCATCAGCGCGGTGGAGAGCAGTGGCTCGGCCTGTCCGTACATCTCCAGCCGTACCCGCGCCATACCGCCGAACAGCCCCGCCTCGATGCCCAGCAGCGGATCCTCGATCAGCTGCTCCGTATGGCGTACGAGCTGCTCCCAGTCCTTGACCAGGTAGGACCGGCAGGCGTGCAGGAAGCGGACCTGCGCGTCGGCGTCCACCGGCGGCAGCCCGGCCAGCGCCCGGTCGAGCTCCGGCACATGGCGTCCGTCCAGCCAGTGCGAGGCGTGCGCCAGCAGTAGATCGCGCGGGCTCTCCAGCACCGGCTGCACCCACCAGCCCAGCCAGTACCAGGAGTTCAGCGTGCGGCGGTGGCGGCCGCGCTGTTCCCCGAAGCGGTCGCGGTGGCTGTACATGTGCAGCAGCGCCGACGTGGTGTCGACCCGCAGCGCGTGGAGGCCCAGCCAGGCGTCCGCCATGCCGGGATCGAGTTGTACCGCAGCTCCGAATTCCTCTTCGGCCTGCGGATAGGCGCCCATCGTGTAGGCGTCCACGCCGCGCAGCCAGGCGAGGTCGGCCGGGGCCTGTGCGCCCTGCGTGCCGATGTCCATCTGGTCCCCCACAAACCGTGCCCCCAGGATGTCCCGCCGCACGGCTGCCCGCCGAGGCGTGCCGAACCGCTGTGCCGCGAACGGGAATTGACCGCACCGAGAGGCATCGTACCTGCGCAGGGAGTGTCCGACTAAGGGCGCCGCAGGCCGAAGAAGGGCCGTGACCCAGGGTGAGCGCAATGGAGTGAAAGGTGGCCGGGACCGGGTGCCGGGCACAGAACGAAGCCCCCGATCACGGGGGAACAACCGGGGGCTTCGCGTCTGCGGGGGCTCCGAAAAGCCGCACATTGAGAACGTAAGACCTGTACCGCCCCGGGTCAAGCAGAGCCGGGGCACTTCCTGGCCGATTTCCGACCGCTCAGTATGGCGGCACCGATTGATCACTTTGGGTGACGGAATGACTCGCCCTTGCTGTAGCGCCGGGTCCCTTCAACCACTCGTACCCCACAGGCAACTGACGCACCAACGTTTCGGCCGAGGGGCGGGAGGGATCGGCCGAGAAATGAGCCGATTCGGCGACCGTCCAGCCGTCCCAGAACGCTGTCAGAGCCGGTCCGTCCCGCCGTCGGCCCCGTTCCCAGGACTCGGCGGCGGGCAGATCCATCCACAACAGGTGCGCGAGGAAGGGGCGCAGCGCCCGCCGTCCGGCGCCGACCCCCTCGATCAGGACCACCGGGGCGGGTTCCAGGGTGCGCGGCGGGCCGAAGCGCCGGGTCGTCCAGTCGTACGGCTCGTAGCGTGCGGGCTCCCCGTGCGACAGCGGCTCGACGACCTGGCTCCGGAGCCGGTCCATCCAGTCGAACATCTCCTCGTGGCTGGCCAGATCGTCCAGGTGGAGTGCGGGTGCGCCGTCGAGCGCCGCCGCGAGCCGGGCGGCGAAGGTGCTCTTGCCCGATCCCGCGTGGCCGTCGACGGCGATCAGCCGGACCGGTCCGCAGGACGGTGGCAGGGTGCGCAGCCGCGCGGCGTGCTGCGAGAGGTCGCTCATCCGTCCAGCCTACGAGTCGGTGCGAAGCCGTCGCAGGTCACGCCAGTGGTCGAGACCAATATTGGTCCGGCGGCACGAGGCGAATCGCTGGCCGAACCGGGGGGAGAGCCGCAATAGTTGGCGCACTGTCGTGCACCTGAAGCCCCATTCCGCTTACGACCGGGGGTCTCGCCCATGCCCAGTCCAACCTCACGCCGAACCGTGCTCGCCGCCGCCATCGCGGCAGCGGCCGGAGCCGGAGCGGTGTCGTCCACCGCTTCCGCGGCCGCCGCCGTTCCCTCTTCCGCCCCGCACCACGCACCCTCGACGGCGGCAGCTTCCGTGGACAACCACTCCTGGAGTACGTACACCGACTGGCGCTGCGGTTCCGGCGCAGGCACCCGCGCCGTCCCGGGCCGCCGGGCGGGCCTGGTGATCGGCCATCCGCTGGGACGTACCGACTACACCGACCCGCACACCGGTACGACGGCGGCCTGGGAGTACGCGACCTGGACCTCACCCGTCCACCGCTCCTCCGTCCCGGCCACCGAGGCGATCGCCTCCTGGAACGCGCACACGCCGGCCGGTACCTGGATCCAGATCGAGCTCCGGGGCACCTACTCGGACGGCACGGACACCCCCTGGTACGTCATGGGGCGCTGGGCGGCCGGCGACGGCGACATCCGCCGTACGTCCGTCGACGACCAGAGCGACGGCAAGAGCTCCGTCTGGACCGACACCTTCTCGGTGGACGACGCGGCGAGCGGCCTGCGGCTCGCGTCCTACCGGCTGCGGCTGACCCTGTACCGCACCCCGGGCACCCGGCTCACCCCCACGGTGTGGCGCCTGGGCGCGATGGCCTCGGACATCCCCGACCGCTTCACCGTGCCCGCCTCCGTCCCCGGTCTGGTCCGGGAGCTGCCGGTGCCGCGCTACTCGCAGAACGTGCACGCGGGGCAGTACCCCGAGTACGACAACGGCGGCGAGGCGTGGTGCAGCCCCACCTCCTCGCAGATGATCATCGAGTACTGGGGCCGTCACCCCAGCGCGGAGGACCTCGCCTGGGTCAAGCCGGGGCTGGCCGACCCGCAGGTCTGCCACGCGGCGCGCTTCACCTACGACAACCAGTACGAGGGCTGCGGCAACTGGCCGTTCAACGCCGCCTACGCCGCCACGTACGAGGACATGAGCGCCGTGGTGACCCGGCTGGGCTCGCTGAAGGACCTGGAGACCCTGATCCGGGCGGGGATTCCGGCCATAACGTCGCAGTCGTTCCTCAAGGAGGAGCTGACGGGCGCGGGCTACGGCACCTCCGGCCACCTGATGACGGTGATCGGCTTCACCGCGGACGGCGACGTGATCGCCAACGACCCCGCGTCCCCGGACGACGAGGCGGTGCGGCGCGTCTACAAGCGGCACGAGTGGGAGACGATCTGGCTGCGCACCAAGCGCTACAACGCGAGCGGCAGTGTGGTGTCCGGCACAGGCGGCGTCTGCTACCTGTACTTCCCCGCGCACCCGACTCCCGCCCAGCGCCGGGCTCTGGCGGCCCTCGGCATCCGCTGACGCGGTTTCGCTCCCCCGGGGCAGTGACGCAGATCTCTACCTCGGGGGCCGGTCCGGCTGGCACTGTGGTCGGGTCCTCGGGGGACACCGACTGCCGGCCGACCGAACGAGATGCCATGACCGCGACTGCCGCCGCAACAACCACCACCGCCCGCCGCCGTACGCGGACCGGCGGGCCGGGGGACCGCTCCAAGCTGCTGGAGAACGTCCTGGGCTGGACGCTCGTCGTCGTCATCGCCATGTTCGTGACGCAGATCGGTCTGATGTGAGCCGCGGGCGGACGTGACGGTGGGCGGGGAGCCCGCCCGGCTCCCCGCCCACCGTCATGCCCGCCGCGCCGAGGTCAGCTGACGGCCTTGATCAGCTCGCCGTCGGTGGTGTCACCGCTGAGCTCCCAGAGGAAGGTGCCGCCCAGGCCCTGCTGGTTCTTGTAGTCCATCTTGGTGCCGATGGTGGCCGGGGTGTCGTAGCTCCACCAGTTGGTGCCGCAGTGCGCGTACGCCGTACCCGCGACGGTGCCGGTGGTGGGGCAGCTGTTCTTGAGGACCTTGTAGTCCTCGATGCCCGCCTCGTACGTACCGGGGGCCGCGCCGGTCGCCGTGCCGCCCGGCTCGTCCTGGGTGACTCCGCTCCAGCCCCGGCCGTAGAAGCCGATGCCGAGCAGCAGCTTGGAGGCGGGGACGCCCGCCGCCTTCAGCTTGGAGATGGCCGCGTCGCTGTTGAAGCCCTCCTTGGGGATGCCCGGGTAGGAGTTCAGCGGGGAGTGCGGTGCCGTCGGGCCCTTGGCGTCCCAGGCGCCGAAGAAGTCGTACGTCATCGGGTTGTACCAGTCGACGTACTGCGCCGCGCCGCCGTAGTCCACGGCGTCGAGCTTGCCGCCGTCGGAGCCGTCCGCGCTGATCGCGGAGGTGATCAGGTTGTCCGTGCCGAACTTGGACCGCAGGGCGGACAGCAGGTTGCCGTAGGCGTCACGGCCGCTGGTGTCGCAGGTCAGACCGCAGTCGTTGGGGTACTCCCAGTCGATGTCGATGCCGTCGAAGACATCGGCCCAACGGGGGTCCTCCACCAGGCTGTAGCAGGAGTCCGCGAACGCCGCCGGGTTCTTCGCGGCCTCGCCGAAGCCGCCGGACCAGGTCCAGCCGCCGAACGACCAGAGGATCTTGAGGTCGGGGTGCAGCTTCTTCAGCTTGCGCAGCTGGTTGAAGCTGCCGCGCAGCTCCTGGTCCCAGGTGTCGGCCACGCCGTCGACCGACTGGTCGGCCGTGTAGGCCTTCTCGTAGTCGGCGTAGGAGTCACCGACCGTGCACTTGCCGCCCTGGACGTTGCCGAAGGCGTAGTTGATGTGCGTGAGCTTGTCGGCCGAACCCGAGGTCTCGATGTTCTTGACGTGGTAATTGCGGTCGTAGACACCCCAGTCGGTGAAGTAGCCGACCACCTTGCTGCCGGCCGCGGTGGGGGCGGCGGGCGCTGCCGCCGGGGCGGCGGCCTTCAGGTCTGCAGGGGCCGCGCCGGCGGACCCGGTGCCCGCGACGCCCAGCAGGGCGGCGCCCAGGGCGGCGGTACAGGCGGCAGCGGCGAGCGCCCGGAGGCGGGCTCCCGGGCGATGCAGTCCGATCATCGTTGCTCCTCGTGGGGGAGGGGGCTTGCCGGTGGATGACCGGCTCTCCGCGCTTGCGCAAGATTGGCATGAACGCGGAAAGTCGGTTCGCGGTGAACCGTAGATGGACTAGACCAGTTGGGTCAATGGTTCGGACCAATTCCGCTGACCGTTCGACAGGACGGCCCACGGCCGCCCGCGGTGGCCGAAGTGCCCGATCACCCAGTGACGGATACCGTCCTATCGGGCATACTCAAGCCGCCACAGCCGCTGACCGGCACCTCTCGCAATCCGGGAGGGCGACATCGGCTGGACCGCAGTCTTTTCGGGCCCCGCCCGGAGATCCCCCGGCGGCGCCGCACACACCCCGCGCGCGCGACCGCCGCAACGCCCGACAGGGAGGAGAGCGCCGTCATGCCCGACCGTGCCCCGCAGTCAGTGGAACGCCGTCTGCCCACAGAGGAGTCCAGGCAGCTCATCGCGCTCGTCCGCGACATCGCCCAGCGGGAGATCGTGCCGCGGGCGGCCGAGGAGGAGGACGCCGGCCGGTTCCCGCGCGAGGTCTTCACGCTGCTCTCCGGATCCGGCCTGCTCGGACTGCCGTACGACTCCGCCCACGGCGGCGGCGACCAGCCGTACGAGGTGTACCTCCAGGTCCTCGAAGAGCTCGGCTCCGCCCGCCTCACCGTCGGGCTCGGCGTGAGCGTCCACTCCCTCGCCTGCCACGCGGTCGCCGGATACGGCACCAAGGAGCAGCAGGCCGAACACCTCCCGTCCATGCTCGCGGGCGGTCTGCTGGGCGCCTACTGCCTCTCGGAGCCCGCCTCCGGCTCGGACGCCGCCTCGCTGCGGACGAAGGCCGTACGGGACGGGGACGGCTGGGTCATCACCGGCACCAAGGCGTGGATCACCCATGGCGGCGTCGCGGACTTCTACACCGTGCTGGCCCGTACCGGCGCCGACGGCGCACGCGGAATCACCGCCTTCCTCGTTCCCGGCGACGCCGACGGACTGAGCGCGGCCGTCCCCGAGAAGAAGATGGGGATGAAGGGCTCGCCCACCGCCCAGCTCCACTTCGACGGTGTACGGGTCCCGGACGCGCGCCGGATCGGTGAGGAGGGGCAGGGCTTCGCGATCGCGCTGTCCGCACTCGACTCCGGCCGGCTCGGCATCGCCGCGTGCGCCATCGGCGTGGCCCAGGCGGCGCTGGACGAGGCCGTCGCCTACGCCACCGGGCGCAAGCAGTTCGGCCGCCCCATCGCGGACTTCCAGGGGCTGCGGTTCATGCTCGCGGACATGGCCACCCAGATCGAGGCGGGCCGGGCGCTCTACCTGGAGGCGGCCAGGCTGCGTGACGCGGGCAGTCCGTTCTCCCGGCAGGCGGCCATGGCCAAGCTGTTCTGCACGGACGCCGCGATGCGGGTCACCGTCGACGCCGTCCAGGTCCTCGGTGGATACGGCTACACGCTGGACTTCCCCGTCGAGCGGCTCATGCGCGAGGCCAAGGTGCTGCAGATCGTCGAGGGCACCAACCAGATCCAGCGCATGGTCATCGCCCGCCACCTCGCGGGTCCTGAGACGCACTGACCCGCAGCGACCGGTCCGACCACACCGGCGTCGTCATGATCCGGTCCCACTCCTGGTCACGGCGGCCCGGCATGGTCCTCCCGGTGCCCTCCCAGTACCGGAGCATCGCCCGGTAGATGGGGGGATCGGCCGAGTGGGGCACCTGGCGCGGCAGCTCGGACTGCGGCGCCGGCGACGAACCGGGCTGCGGAACCGATTCTGCGGAGGCCGGAACGGCGAGACGGCGTCGACCGGGGCCGGCCGTGGAATGCAGCAGGGTCATGCCAGGCCAACGCCGGGGAGCCGGGCCGGGTCACTGCCCGGCCGATTCGGGCGCTCGTTCGCCAGGTTCTCCGGGCCGGCGGAGGCGTCGGGCCGGTCCCGTTAGCCGACCGCACCACGCCGGCTGGGCCGTCGTGGTGCAGCACGGTTGTGCCGCGTCAGGCGGTTCGCGGTCCCGCGGAGGCGGCGGCCGGGATCAGGCGGCGTCGCGCCGCAGCTGGTGCGGCATCCGGAACGGGCGGGAGGCGCTGCCCCCGGCGTGCGAGAACGGCTGCATCCTCCAGTCAAGCCCCTGAGGGAGCGTCAGCAGCAGGGCCGTCTCCTGCTCCTGGACGTCGGGCGACTCGTCGGCGGGCCGTGCCTTCGCCGCCGCGCGGCCGGTACCGGCGCACACCGTGAGGACGAACGGGTTCCACGGAGTCGGGCACAGCGCGTGCTCCGGCAGCACGGTCTCGTCCGCCAGGAGCGCGATCGGCTGTGCACAGTCCGGGCAGGTGACCCGGTACATCTCAAGCGTGTCGTACGCGTCGGGAGCGGTGTCCTCGAACGGATCAACGGGCTCCGGTTCGCTACGTCCGGTGACCTTCAGGCTCTGCATGGAAAATTCCCCCCTCGGGTGGGCCGACAAGGCGCCGTGGCCTCGGCCAAAGCAAGCACTTCCCGTCGTGCATCGGCCGTAACCGCGAGGTGCTCGGCTACCGGCCCGTAAACCTGTGGCATTCATCACATGACCACCACGGGGCGCCCTTCGGCGGCTCCCACGGCTGTGCCTGGAGGGGCCCGGGGCCATAGATTGATCCATATGGAGGAGCTGGACCGTCAAATCGTGGAGTTGCTCGTCAAGGACGGGCGGATGAGCTACACCGACCTGGGCAAGGCCACCGGCCTGTCCACCTCGGCCGTTCATCAGCGGGTCCGCAGGCTGGAGCAGCGCGGGGTGATCCGGGGCTACGCCGCGGTCGTCGACCCCGAGGCCGTCGGCCTGCCGCTGACCGCGTTCATCTCGGTCAAGCCCTTCGACCCGAGCGCCCCGGACGACATCGCGGAGCGGCTCGCCGGAGTCCCGGAGCTGGAGGCGTGCCACAGCGTCGCGGGTGACGAGAACTACATCCTGAAGGTGCGTGTCGCGACCCCGCTGGAGCTTGAGCACCTGCTGACGCGCATCCGCTCGCTCGCCGGTGTCTCCACCCGCACCACGGTCGTCCTCTCCACGCCGTACGAGGCGCGGCCGCCGCAGATCTGAGGGGCCGGGCACGGGGCGGGACCCCGCAGGCGGGAGACTGGTCACCATGACCGAGAGCACCGCCCCCCAGAGCGAACACCGCACCGTGCTGCTGCGCGGTGGAGACGTCCACAGCCCCGCCGATCCCTTCGCCACCGCCATGGTGGTCGAACGGGGCCATGTCGCCTGGGTGGGCTCGGAGGGGGCAGCCGACGCCTTCGCGGCCGGCGTGGACGAGGTGATCGACCTCGACGGGGCACTCGTCACCCCCGCGTTCACCGACGCCCACGTCCACACCACGTCGACCGGCCTGGCCCTCACCGGCCTGGACTTCTCCGGCGCCCGCACCCTGGACGAGGCCCTCGCCCTCGTACGGACGTACGTGGCGGCGCACCCCACGGCGCGGGTGGTCCTCGGACACGGCTGGGACGCCACGCACTGGCCCGAGGGCCGTCCGCCCTCGCGCGCCGAGCTGGACGCGGCCGCCGGCGGCAGGGCTGTGTACCTGCCCCGGATCGACGTGCACTCGGCGGTCGCCAGCACCGCGCTGCTGGACCGGGTCCCCGCGATCACCTCGATGACCGGCTACCACCCGCAGGAGCCGCTGACCGCCGCCGCCCACCACGCGGTGCGCGCGGCCGCCCACGGCGCCGTCTCGCCGCTCCAGCGCGCCGATGCCCAGCGCGCCGCGCTGGACCGTGCCGCGTCCCTGGGCATCGGCACGGTCCACGAGTGCGGCGGCCCCGACATCTCCGACGAGGAGGACTTCACCGCGCTGCTGAAGCTCGCCGCCGGACGGCGCGGACCGCGGGTCTTCGGCTACTGGGCGGAGCAGGTCGCCGACGAGAAGGACGCCCGGCGCATCCGGGAGCTGGGCGCGGTGGGCGCCGCCGGGGACCTCTTCGTCGACGGCTCGCTCGGCTCGCACACCGCCTGCCTGCACGAGCCGTACACCGACGCCCCGCTGACCGGCACCGCCCATCTGGACGCCGCACAGATCGCGGCCCATGTCGCGGCCTGCACGGAGGCCGGGTTGCAGGCGGGCTTCCACGCCATCGGGGACGCCGCGCTCAGCGCCGTCGTCGATGGCGTCAGGGCGGCCGCGGAGAAGGTCGGCCTGAGCCGGGTGCGGGCCGCCAGGCACCGGATCGAGCACGCCGAGATGCTCACCCCCGAGACCGTCGCCGCTTTCGCGGAGCTGGGGCTCACCGCCTCCGTCCAGCCCGCGTTCGATGCCGCCTGGGGCGGCGAGGAGGGCATGTACGCCCAGCGGCTGGGTGCCGGGCGGGCGAGGACCCTCAACCCGTACGCGGCCCTCCTGCGGGCCGGTGTGCCCCTCGCGTTCGGCTCCGACAGCCCGGTGACCCCGCTCGACCCGTGGGGGACCGTGCGGGCCGCCGCGTTCCACCGGACGCCCGAGCACCGGATCTCCGTGCGGGCCGGCTTCACCGCCCACACCAGGGGCGGCTGGCGGGCCGTCGGCCGCGACGACGCGGGCACCCTGGTGCCGGGCGCCCCGGCCGACTACGCGGTCTGGCGCACCGAGGAGCTGCTGGTCCAGGCCCCGGACGACCGGGTCGCCCGCTGGTCGACCGACCCCAGGTCGGGGACGCCGGGACTGCCGGACCTCGGCCCGGGGGCCGAACTCCCGGTCTGCCTGCGCACGGTCGTGTTCGGACAAACTGTCTACGTGCGGCCGAACGAGTGACGTGCGGACGTTTCGTACCGCCGATCGAAGGTGCCCCGGTTCTCCCGCGACCTGGGGATCTCCGGTACTGACCAGGCAAGTTCGGTAAAGGGCGCAGGTCAGGCAACTATTGACAGAATGCGCCCACCGGCCGGTAGGTTCGGCCGAGTCCACCACAGGACGTCCGACCGGTTAAACCTCCACGCAGTCGTCGAACGCCGCTGGGTCGTGGGGTGGTGTGCCGCACCGGCGCACCACCACTCACAGCCAGGTTCAGCGCCCGCGCCTCGGGGGCGAGGGAAGGTTTCAGCCGGACGGAGGGTGCGACCCGGGTGGGGCCCGGACGTTCAGTAGACAACGGCTCTAGGTCGACCCGCAGCCGGCGGGTCCCAGGTCGGCCCGAAGGACGCCGGGCCCCCATCCGCAGTTCTGTCCGTACTTTCCCTCTTCTGTCCACCGTCACCGCCGAACCGCCCCGACCGGGTCGGTCAGCGGCCCCGCCACGCTGGATATGGTGTGTATCTGCGTACGGACTTAAGGGGCAGTTAGTGAACGACGGCGGTCAGAGGCGATACGGCCCGCTCGGCAGAACCTTGGTGATCATTCCGACCTACAACGAGGCCGAGAACATCAAGCCGATCGTCAGCCGGGTGCGAGCCGCCGTACCGGAGGCGGACATCCTGGTCGCCGACGACAACAGCCCCGACGGCACCGGCAAACTGGCCGACGAGCTGGCCTGCACCGACGACCAGGTCCATGTGCTGCACCGCAAGGGCAAGGAAGGGCTCGGCGCGGCCTATCTCGCCGGCTTCCGCTGGGGGATGGAGCACGACTACGGCGTGCTCGTCGAGATGGACGCGGACGGCTCCCACCAGCCCGAGGAACTGCCCCGGCTGCTCACCGCCCTCAAGAGCGCCGACCTGGTGCTGGGCTCCCGCTGGGTCCCGGGCGGGCGCGTGGTCAACTGGCCCAAGTCCCGCGAGATGATCTCCCGCGGCGGCAGCACCTACTCGCGGCTGATGCTCGGGCTCCGGACCAGGGACGTCACGGGTGGGTACCGGGCCTTCCGTACGGAGACCCTGAAGGGGATCGGCCTCGACGAGGTCGCCTCGCAGGGCTACTGCTTCCAGGTAGACCTGGCACGCCGCTCTATCGAGGCCGGTTACCAGGTCGTGGAGGTCCCGATCACCTTCGTGGACCGGGAGGTCGGTGACTCCAAGATGAGCCGTGACATCCTCGTCGAGGCGCTCTGGCGGGTGACCGCCTGGGGCGTCACCACCCGCACGAACCGGGTGCTCGGACGCCGGACACCCTGACGCGTCGGGCCGGATGATCTTCATCCCGATACCGCGCCCGGACGCGCGGCCAGGCACACTGGGGGCATGACGACCGGCACACCGCCCCCGACCGCCCGTCGGCGCTCACGCGCCCGGACCTTCGTACCCCTCGCCATCGCCGCCTGGGCGGTGCTGGAGATCTGGCTGCTCATCGTGGTGGCGGATGCGGCGGGCGGGCTCACCGTCCTGCTGCTCCTGGCCGCGGGTGTCGTGCTCGGAGCCGTGGTGATGAAGGCGGCCGGCCGCCGCGCCTTCCGCAATCTCGCCGAGACGCTCCAGCAGACGCCGGGGCAGCCGGGTGCGAGCGGCTCCTCGCCCGCGCCTTCGAGCAGCAGGGGCAACGGTTTCCTCATGCTCGGCGGGCTGCTGATCATGATTCCGGGGATGATCTCGGACGTCGCGGGACTGCTGCTCCTGGTACCGCCGGTCCGGGCGGCGCTCAGCACGTACGCGGAGCGCTCGCTGGAGCGCCGGATGCGCAGAGTTGCCCCCGGCGGCCTCTCGGACGCCTTCCAGCAGGCCCGTACGTACCGGCCGGACGGGAAGGTCGTCCAGGGCGAGGTGATCCGCGAGGATTCCTCCCACCCCGACGAGAACCCCCGCCCGCCCCTGACGCCGTAACCCCCTGGCGCCCTGAAACCGCTCGCCCAGAGCGTGAACAGAGCCGCGGGCCGCGACACACAAGGTGTCGCGGCCCGCGGCTCTGTTCGGTGCTGTGCTACGCGGTCAAGCAGATTTTCTGCTGTCCCGCGGATGCACGGCGATATTCATGGCTCCGGAGCGCAGAACCGCCAGCCTCTCGGCCAGCACCTCCTCCAACTCCTCGCGTGTGCGCCGCTCCATGAGCATGTCCCAGTGCGTACGCGCAGGCTTGCCCTTCTTTTCCTCGGGGCCATCCCCGTCCACCAGGAGTGCTTGGGCGCCACACGCCTTGCACTCCCACTCCGGCGGAATTTCCGCCTCTACCGAGAACGGCATCTCAAATCGATGTCCGTTCTGGCATGCGTACTCCACCGCCTGGCGCGGGGCCAGATCGATGCCGCGGTCCGTCTCGTAGCTGGTAACCACAAGTCGCGTGCCGCGGAGAGCTCGCTCACTCATGAATCGTGCCTCCCGGGCTTGTCGCCCACAGGACAGGTGTCGCTGTCGTCGTCATCCGGCTCAACGTCCGGTCGGCGGCAAAGATTCCCGTTGCCGGTCATGCGTCGCCCGTCGTGCCGCTGAGTATTCAGGTTTGCCAGGGTTCAAGTACCCGCCAATGCCCGGTTTGTCACATCTGGCAGAAGTTGTCACCCAACGGTTTGGATTCTTCCACTGGCAGTAACGGTCCTCCGGGCAGGCCAAAGGCGTAGACTACCGGCCTTTTACTTCAACGTCTAAATCTGTTCGGGAACGGGATTCCCCGCCGCCGCCACGGCCTGCCGGACCGGCACCCTCGCGAGCAGGACCGAACCGGCCACGAAGAAGATCACCAACGAGATGATCGCGTCCCGATAACTGCCGGTCAGCTGGTACGCGAGACCGAACACCAGTGGCCCCAGCCAGCTCAGCCCGCGGTCGCTCATCTCGTACGCGGAGAAATACTCGGCCTCCTTGCCGCGCGGCACCAGATGCGAGTAGAGCGAGCGCGACAGGGCCTGGCTGCCGCCGAGGACCAGACCGATCGCCGCGGCCAGCGCGTAGAAGAACACCGGCGCGTCGGCCGGCAGGAAGTATCCGGCGACCAGGATCAGCGTCCAGACGACCAGGGACGCGAGGATCGTGCGCTTCGCGCCGTACACCCGGGCCAGCCGGCCCATGCCCAGGGCTCCGGCCACCGCGAGTATCTGGACCAGCAGGACGGCGGTGATCAGCGTCGTCTGGTCGAGACCCAGCTCCTCCGAGCCGTACACCGAGGCCTGGGAGATCACCGTCTGCACGCCGTCGTTGTAGACGAGGTACGCCAGTAGGAAGGAGAGGGTGAGCGGATGGCGGCGCATGTCGCGCAGGGTCGCCACCAGCTGCCCCCATCCGGACCTGACCGCCCCGTGGCCCGGTGCCACCTGCCGGTCGCGCAGCCGGCGCAGCGGTACGACGGTGAAGGCGCCCCACCAGACACCGGCCGACGCCAGGCAGATCCGGACGGCGTCCGACTCCGAGAGGCCGAAGGAGTCGTGGCCCGTGTAGAGGATCAGGTTGAGGACCAGGACCAGCGCCCCGGAGGTGTAGCCGAAGGCCCAGCCGCGTGAGGAGACCGCGTCGCGTTCGTCGGGCTCCGAGATCTGTGGCAGATAGGCGTTGTAAAGGACCATCGACACGGATATCGCGGCATTCGCCACGATGAGCAGGAACGCACCGAGCAGATAGCGGGTGCCGTCCAGGAAGAACATCGCGGCGGTGGCGGTGGCGCCCACATACGCGGCCGCCGCCAGCAGCGGCTTCTTGCGGCCCGTGCGGTCGGCGGCCGCGCCCACGATCGGCATCAGGATCACCGCGACGACGAGGGACGCCGAGATCGTGTACGCGAACAGTGACCCGGCACGGATCGGGATGCCGAGCGGCCGGACATAGCCGTCGGCGTCGGCGGCGGCCTTGGCGACCGAGGTCAGATACGGCCCAAGGAACACGGTGACGACGCTCGTCGAGTAGACGGAACAGGCGAAGTCGTAGAAGTACCAGCCGCGCTGCTCGCGCCGGCGTTCACCGGGGTCGGCCGCCCCGGGCGTGCCCCGGGTCGGTTCGGCGGCATCCGTGGTCTCGGCGCTCATCGCGCACCCCTCGTCTCTCCCCGTGGAGACGTCACCGGGCCGGCGTCAGGCCCAGGCCCCCCGCTCGCTCAGCACCGTACGCAGCGTCTCGATGTGATCGGTCATGATGCCATCCACGCCGAGGTCCAGGAGCGCTGCCATCCGCTCCGGTTCGTTCACCGTCCAGACGTGCACCTGAAGCCCCCGCGTGTGCGCCTCCCGCACGAAGCGCCGGTCCACGATCCGGATGCCGCCCTGGCTCTCCGGCACCTGGGCGCACACCGCGCCGGCGCGCAGCGCCGCCGGAATGCCGTACGAGCGCAGCCGCAGGCCCAAAACCCCGCGCACTCCGTAGGAGGTGGCCAGCCGGGGCCCCGCCAGCCGGTGCGCCCTGGCGACCCTGGCCTCGGAGAACGAGCCGACGCACACGCGGTCCCAGGCGTCCGCCCGGCGGATCAGGTCCACCAGCGGCTCAAGGGCGGGTGCGGCCTTGATGTCCACGTTCCAGTGCGCCTGCGGGAACGCCTCCAGCAACTCCTCGAACAGTGGCAGCGGTTCCCGGCCCGCGACCCGGGCCCGCCTTATCTCGCTCCACGGCAGCTCCGATATCCGGCCCCCGGCGTCCGTCACCCGGTCCAGGGTGGCGTCGTGGAAGGCCACCAGACGGCCGTCCGCCGAGGTGTGCACATCGGTCTCGAAGTAGCGGTACCCGGCCTCCGCGGCCCGGCGGAACGCAGCCGCGGTGTTCTCGACCCCGTCCGCGGAACCGCCCCGGTGGGCGAACGCGAGCGGGGCGGGGTGGTCCAGATAGGGATGGCGTACGGAAGTCACTGCGGCAGTATCGCCTGCCCGGACGGCGGGGTGGCGGCCGTGGGGCCACCGTTGTCCGGGATCGCGAAGAAGCGCAGGAAGAACTGGGCGAGCGGGCCGATCGCCAGGGCGTAGAGGACCGTCCCGATGCCGAGGGATCCGCCGAGCAGGAACCCGGTCACGACCACCGCCGCCTCGATCGCCGTGCGGACGAGCCGGATGGAGCGGCCGGTGCGCCGGTGCAGCCCGGTCATGAGCCCGTCGCGCGGTCCGGGACCGAACCGGGCGGCGATGTACAGCCCCGTCGCGACACCGTTCAGGACGATGCCCGCCGCCATCACCCCGGCCCGCGCGGCCGGCCCGTGCACATCGGGGACGAGGGCCAGCGTGCCGTCCATCGCGATCCCGACGGCGAAGACGTTCGAGACGGTGCCCAGTCCCGGCCGCTGCCGGAGCGGGATCCACAGCAGCAGCACGATCGCGCCGATGATGATCGAGACGACTCCGATGGTGATCCCGGTGCGCTCGGCGAGCCCCTGGTGCAGCACCCCCCAGGGCTCCAGGCCGAGACCGGCGACGACCAGCAGTGCCGAACTCGTCCCGTACAGCGCCAGACCCGCGTACAGCTGGATCAGCCGACGGGTGAGGTGCGGTCGCTTCCGGGCGGTGGTGGTGGACAAGTGGGCCCCCTGGTGTGGTGGTAGTGGACTGCTACGTGTCACTCTGTGGCAGGGGTTTGGCGGCCAACCATGGCCAATCCGAGGAAGGTGGACTGATTCTCATGGCCCAGTGGACTTCGGCGGTCGGTGCCGCTCAGCTCGCCCGGCAGCTGCACGCCCAGCAGCCCAGGCCGACGGGCCCCGGCAACCGCAGGCCGCCGGCCTACCGCGCGCTCGCCGACGGCATCCGGCTGCTCGTCCTGGAGGGGCGGGTCCCGGTCGCCGCCCGGCTCCCCGCCGAACGGGAACTGGCGCTCGCCCTGGCCGTCAGCCGTACGACGGTCGCCGCGGCCTACGAGGCGCTGCGGGCCGAGGGGTTCCTGGAGTCCCGGCGCGGTGCCGGCAGCTGGACCGCGGTGCCCGCCGGCAACCCGCTGCCCGCCCGGGGTCTGGAGCCGCTGCCGCCCGAGGCGCTCGGCTCGATGATCGACCTGGGCTGTGCCTCGCTGCCCGCGCCCGAACCGTGGCTGACCCGGGCCGTCCAGGGTGCCCTGGAGGAGCTTGCCCCCTACGCGCACACGCACGGCGACTACCCGGCCGGGCTGCCCGCGCTGCGGCAGATGATCGCCGACCGTTACACCGCCGACGGCATCCCGACGATGCCCGAGCAGATCATGGTCACCACCGGTGCGATGGGCGCGATCGACGCCATCTGCCACCTCTTCGCGGGCCGCGGGGAACGGATCGCGGTGGAGTCCCCGAGCTACGCCAACATCCTCCAGCTGATGCGGGAGGCGGGCGCCCGGCTGGTGCCGGTGGCCATGGAGGAGGGGCTCGGCGGCTGGGACATGAACCGGTGGCGCCAGGTGCTGCGGGACGCGGCGCCCCGGCTCGCGTACGTCGTGGCGGACTTCCACAACCCCACCGGGGCGCTGGCCGACGAGGACCGGCGGCGCGCGCTGGTGGACGCCGCCCGCTCGGCCGGAACGGTCCTGGTTGTCGACGAGACGATGAACGAGCTGCACCTGGACGAGGACGTGCGGATGCCGCGCCGGGTCTGTGCCTTCGACCCGGCGGGCAGCACCGTGCTCACGGTCGGTTCGGCCAGCAAGGCGTTCTGGGCGGGCATGCGGATCGGCTGGGTGCGCGCCGCACCGGATGTCATCCGCAGCCTGGTGGCGGCCCGCGCCTACGCCGACATGGGCACCCCGGTCCTGGAGCAGCTGGCCGTCAACTGGCTGATGCGCACCGGCGGCTGGGAAGAGGCCGTGCAGATCCGCCGGGAGCAGGCGCGGGGCAACCGGGACGCGCTGGTCACGGCCGTGCGGCGGGAGCTGCCCGACTGGGAGTTCGTCGTACCGCGCGGCGGCCTGACGCTCTGGGTGCGTACCGGCGGCCTCTCCGGATCGCGGCTCGCGGTGGCCGGGGAGCGGGTCGGGGTGCGGGTGCCGTCCGGGCCCCGGTTCGGGGTCGACGGCGCCTTCGAGGGATACGTACGGCTGCCGTTCACCGTCGGGGGGCCGGTGGCGGACGAGGCGGCCCTGCGGCTCGCGGCCGCCGCCCAGTTGGTCGGCTCCGGGGCGGGAGCGGGCGCGGAGGCGCCCCGGACGTTCGTCGCCTGATCCGTCGGGCGAGACGTGTGGGAGGGCCCGCGGATCAGGTGACCCGCAGGCCCTCCCGCATACCTGCCGGGGCCGTCAGTCGCTGATGGCCACCGACTCCATGGCGACGGGAACGGGAGTGGTCCGTACCGGTTCCGGGTCGGGTGCGTTGGCCTCGATCGCGGTCCTTCGTTCGGGCAGCAGGCCCAGCACCGTCTGCCGCTGGGCCTCGCCGGTCGCGTCGTCGTACGGATCGGGGGTGGCCGGCACCTGGATGCGCAGCACCGGGCCGGTGCCGAGCCGGGCGTACCCGCGGCCGGGCGGGACGTCCGGGGTCGGGGTGGTGTGCGGCTCAAGTCCCAGGACGGATTCGATCTGGGCGGGAGAGCAGTGGCCGAGGACGATCCTGGCCCGGGTGTGGTTCCGCACGGTGTCGCTCAGGCCGTCCAGGCTGTCGAACTGCTCGGCCATCACCACGGTGACGTTGGCGGCCCTGCCGTGCCGCAGCGGGACCTGGAGCAGTTCCTGCGGGTCGGGCCCGCCGCCGGCGGCGGCCAGGTGGCCGAGCACGCTGGGCCGGTCCAGCAGGATCCAGAGCGGGCGCCTGGTGTCCTCGGGGACGGGGTCGCCGGACTGCCGGGCCCGGTTGGCCTCGAACAGCCGGCGCTCCGTCTCCTGTGCCGCCCATTCCAGGGTGGCCAGCGCCCCGGACGCCCCGCACTCCACGGCCAGCACGCCCTCGCGGCCGTTGAAGCAGCCGTACTCACCGATGCCGCTGCCCTCGATGATGAGGATGTCGCCCTGCTGGAGTGCTTGGAGGGCGATGGAGCGCATGAGTGTGGTGGTGCCGCTGCCGGGCTGGCCGACGGCCAGCAGATGCGGCTCCGTGGAGCGTGCGCCGGTCCGCCAGACGACGCCCGGCGCGTCCCGGGTCTCCTCCCCGTCGCTCACCGGGACGGTCCGCTGCACCGCGTCGTCGTCCGTGAAGCCGAGGACGGTCTCGCCGGGGGCGATGACGAAGCGCTGGGCGGTGATCGAGGTGGGCAGGGCGTCGAGCACGCTCATGACGAGCCGGTTGCCCTCCTCGTCCCAGCTGAAGCGGTACTCCCGGCCCCGGCCGGACTTGGCGTGCAGCAGCTGCTCGATCCGGGCGCGGGACGCGGCCTCGCTGTCGGTGAAGTACGCCGGGTAGGCCACCCTGAGCCGGGAGATCCGGCCGTCGGCGTCGAACGCGTAATCGCTGAAGACCTGGTCCCAGTCGCCGCCGTGGGCGAACAGCGGACTGGGGTCGTCGGCCGTGGAGAAGTACGGTGCGAGCGCCTCGTAGAGGGACTGCAGGCGCCCGGTCTCCGCCTCGTCCGGGCCGGTTCTGACGGGAGTGCGCTGCCGTCCCTTCCACGCGGCGGCGCCCATCACCGTGACCAGGGCCATCACGGACCCGTAGGGGACGAGCGCGACCACGAGTACGCAGGCCGCGACGAGGAACAGCGTGGGACCACGCCGGTCCTTGGGCGTCGCGGCCCACTTCTGCCGTCCTGCACCTGCCAGCAGCCGCAGACCACGGGTGATCATGATCAGCGGATGGAGGACATCGGTGGCGCTGTCGGCGGCCGTGCGCGCGAACTCGCGACTGCGAGTGATCGAAGCGCTGCCGCTGCTCAGAATGCGGGGGAGTGGTCGCCGGGCCACATCTGTCTCCTGATGGGGGGTGGGAGCGGGAGCGGAACGTCAGAACTTGATCCCGCCCAGGAGTCCGGCGAGGCTCGCGCCGCCCGCGGTGATGCTCGGTGCGATGGCGGTGCCGGCCAGGTAGAAGCCGAACAGGGCGGTGACGAGGGCGTGCGAAGCCTTGAGGCCGTCCTTCCTGAAGAACAGGAAGACGATGATGCCGAGGATGACGACGCCTGACATGGAAAGGATCATGAGTGGTTCTCCTGGTTGGGGGGACAGTCACCATGAGTCCTTCCAGGCTCACCGGAAGTATCTATAGGATAAAAGGTGCAAGTGGGTGAAAAGTTGGGTTTTTCACTGGACCGGCGGACAGTGAAGCGCAGGTCGGGGCGGTTTTCGGTGCCGCGCATCGCTCCGTCGTCACTCGACGTGATCTTCTGCCATGGGTGGCCCGGGTCATGTGCGCGTCCGGGCAGTACCCTGTCGATTCACTCGTACGGCCTCAAGACGCATCCCCCCGCAGGCCGGCGGCGGAGCGAACGGTTAATGGAAGGATGGCCCCCCGATGAGCGAAACCCCTGATCCCGAGGTGGTTGAGCTGGCGACCAAGGTCTTCGACCTTGCACGCCACGGCGACACCGACGCGCTCGCGGCCTACGTCGACGCCGGAGTTCCCGTGAACCTCACCAACGACCGGGGCGACTCGCTGCTGATGCTCGCCGCCTATCACGGGCACGCCCCCGCGGTCACGGCACTGACCGGACGCGGCGCGGACCCGGACCGGGCCAACGACCGGGGACAGACGCCGCTCGCTGGAGCCGTTTTCAAGGGCGAGGACGCGGTGATCGCGGCACTGCTCGCCGCAGGGGCCGATCCGGCGGCCGGAACACCCTCCGCCCTGGACACCGCGCGCATGTTCGGCAAGGCCGACCTGCTGGAACTCTTCGGTTCCCGCTGACCGGGTCCGTCGTAAATGTGGTCGCGGTGGCGAAATGGGTGGGTCATCATGACGTCGCGGGCCCGATTCGGGCCACCGACGAGAGGCGGGAAGATGGTCTGCACCAGGCAGAAGACGGCGGTCGGCCGATCATGTTGCCGCGCGATGTAGTGCCCCCCCGGCACGGCACCTGCACACGGAACTGCACAGTCCCCGGTTGCGTCGACAGCTTGATGTGAGGCTTTCCCCATGTTTGATCCGTTCATAGCGCCGAGCGGCACCCTGCTCGGCCTGCTGCAGAGGGGCCGCGGCGACGGCACGCTCCACGCGCTCGCCGCACCTCGCCCCGAGGCCCTGGCGGCTCTCAACCACTGCGTCCTGAGCGATCCGCGTCACGACTGGCAGGTGGAGAACCGCTCTCTCTACTACGCCCGTCTCTATCTCGACCTCGACGGCGGCATCGAGGAGATCGAGCGGCACCTCGGTGATCCCGACGACCACCTGGACACCGACGAGTCACGGACCGGCCTCGCCCTCGCCGTACTCGGCCACCTCGCCTCCTACGGACGCGACGACGCCCTCGCCCTGCTGCGGCGCTACGCCGCGACCGGCTCCAACTGGGCCTGGGCCCTGGACGAGCTGGCCCTGCGCGACGACGACGCCGGTCTGCGGTCCCTCGCGGTGCCCGTGCTCGCCCGCTTCGCCACCGACGCGGAGGGCTCCGCAGAGCTGGCCACCGCCGTGCGCGACGCCTTCGAACCCCGGCCCTGGCGGCTCTGGGCCGACGATCCGCGCGAAACGGTCGGCACCCGGGTCAGGGCGGCCTCGGAACAGGGCTCGTTCGACCGCTGGCAGCGGCAGATGCGGCCCGGAGGACCTCGCCCCGGCTGGAGCGTCCAGGCCGTCTTCGACTGGGCCCAGCAGGGGCTCGACCGCGGCAGTGACCTCCACGTCCCGGCCGCCCGCTGCCTCTCCGCCGTCGCGGGACCGGAGGACCGGCCCATGATCGTCGAGGCCGCCCGCAGCGGTCCGGAAGGCGCCCGGTGCGCCGCCCTGCACTATCTGACCGAGGCCCAGGACCCGGCCGTGCTCGACCTGATCGAGACCGCGGCGGTCAGCTCCTCGCGCACGGTCGCCGACGCGGCCGTCGCCGCCTTCGAGCGGATGTGCGGCGAAGCGGCCGTCGACCGCGCCCGGCGCTGGGCCCGGCGGCCCGACGCGCTCGGTGCCCCCGGCGCCCGGGGACTCGCGGGGCGGCGCGGG
>CBRG010000296.1 GCA_000470535.1 Streptomyces sp. AW19M42 | reverse complement strand
CCCCCGACGCCCCCTCGCGGCTCCGCTCGCGCCGGGCCCGCTCCTGCGCCGAGAGCCGCTCCACCGAACCGCCCAGCAGCACCGCGGGATCGGCCACCACGCGCTCCCTCGGTGCGCCGTCGCCGGTCAGGTCCAGTGTCCAGAGCCGGTTCGTACGGTCAAAGCCGGAGCCGGAGCGCAGGAAGATCACCCGCTCACCATCGGGTGACACCGTGAACGCGCGGGGGGCGCCAAGGGTGAATCGCATCGTCCGGGCCTGCTGGAGAGGAAAGGTGATCTCTGACGAAGTCATGTGCCGAACCTATCGGCCGACCCCGGACCGTGCGCCCCTCGTGCTGCTGTGCCCCGACCAATGCCGTGCCACGGATAGTTATGATCCGTAGCGCTCGGTGGGTATGAACCTGCTGGCTCCATGCGTGCTGCCCGTCCCGACCGTACTGATGGAGGTGAACCGCCGTGGCGCTCTCGATTTCGGCGGTGGTGCTGCTGGCGATCGTCGTCTTCCTGCTGGTCCGGAAGTCCGGACTGAAGGGCGGACATGCGGCTGTCTGCATGCTGCTCGGTTTCTATCTCGCCAGCTCGTCCATCGCGCCCACGATCTCCGAGGTGACGACGAACGTGGCGGGCATGATCGGAGGGCTGAAGTTCTGACAGCGGCAGGCGTCCGCCTGCGCAGGCGGCGAGCTGTGACGGTGGCGAGCGTTCGCGGTTCGCCGGCGCCCGCGGCGCGGGCGCCGGCGGCCATCGGGGCCGTCGGCTCGTAGGGTGGTCCCCATGACGGACCTTCCCGCCCGGCGTCTGCTCCTGGTGCACGCGCACCCCGACGACGAGTCGATCAACAACGGCGCCACCATGGCCAGGTACGCCGCCGATGGCGCCCTGGTCACGCTGGTGACCTGCACGCTCGGCGAGGAGGGCGAGGTCATCCCGCCCGCGCTCGCGCACCTGGCCGCCGACCGGGACGATTCCCTGGGGCCCTGGCGGCAGCGCGAACTCGCGGCGGCGATGAAGGAGCTGGGGGTCACCGATCACCGCTTCCTCGGCGGCCCCGGCCGGTTCCGCGACTCCGGGATGATGGGCGCGGAGCAGAACGACCGTCCGGGCGCCTTCTGGTCCGCAGACGTGGACGAGGCCGCCGGGTACCTCGTGGAGGTGATCCGCTCGGTCCGCCCCCAGGTCCTCGTCACCTACGACCCCGACGGGGGCTACGGGCACCCCGACCACATCCAGGCGCACCGGGTCGCGACGCGCGCCGCCGAACTGGCCGCGGAGCCCGGGTACCGCGCGGACTCCGGCGCCCCGCACACCATCGCCAAGATCTACTGGAACCGGGTGCCGCGCACCACCGCGGAGGACGCCTTCGCGCACCTGCGGGCCACCGCCCCCGACACCTTCCCCGGCATCGCCGCGATCGACGACGTACCGGGTGTGGTGAACGACACCCTGATCACCACCGAGATCGACGGCACCGCCCACGCGGCGGCCAAGGCCGCGGCGATGCGGGCGCACGCCACCCAGATCGCGCTGAGCGGGTCCTTCTTCGCTCTTTCGAACGATCTTGGCCAGCCTGTTCTCACCACCGAGTACTACGAGTTGGTGAGCGGCACTCCGGGCGCGGCTCCCGGGACGCGGGAACACGATCTCTTCGCCGGCGTGACGGGAGCGGACCAGTGAGCAGCAGCAGGTCACGGGCAACCCGGACCAACGCACCCCCGAGGGACATTCCGGCCACTGGCCTGGCCGCTCCTCTCAACCCGCGCCGGATCGCCGCCCTCCTGGGCCTCGCGGTCCTCGGCGCGATCGTCGGGATCGCCGGAGCGCTGGTCCAACCCGCCTGGTTTCCGGGCGGGTTGCTGCTGGCGCTGCTGGCGACCGCCGGACTCTTCTACGGAGGCCGGTGTCTCATGGGTACGCAGCCGGGCGCCCTGGCACCCGCCGCGGGGTGGCTGATTTCGGTCGTAGTTCTGCTGGGTGGCCGCCCGGAAGGGGACTACGTATTCGGCGAAGAACTGGGCCTCGCCCTCTTCATGCTGGGCGGGATGGCCGTCGCTGTGATCTGCGCCACCATGTCGTGGTCACCCCAACCAGGTGCCGACAGCGGCCGACCTGGCAAGTAATGTGCCACGTCCGACCCCGTAATGCCCCCTGCCCGTCCGGGGGGTGCGCAGTCGTTTCCCCCGGTGGCGGGGTGTCTGTCGGCCGCGGCCAGTAAGGTGGTTCGCGCGCCCAGCACCCTCCTAGCCGTCCCCTGGCCTGCGGCACGGGGAAGTACGGGCGGCGGAGCCAATCGGGAGAACCTGCTTTGAGTCGTGAAACTGACAGTTCGTCCTCCGGGCCCCAGGGCCGCGGGGGAGCCGCGTACCCCTCGGGTACACCGCCGTACGGATCCCGCCAGAATCCGTCGCCGCACCCTTCTCAGGATGCCCCGGAGGAGACCCCGGAGCCTGCGGATCCGTCCCAGCCGGAAGAGCCGAGGACGGAGACGACGCTGACGACGCGTATCCGGATCAACATCCCCGGCTCGCGTCCGATCCCGCCGGTCGTCATGCGTACGCCCATGAGCGACCGGGCCGCCGGCCCCGGCAGCGAGCGCACCGGCAGCATCCCGCGCCCGGCCGCGTCCAACGGCGCACAGGGGACCCCCGCGGCACCGGGGTCCGAGCCCGGTGCCGGGCCCGCCCCCGCGGCGGAACCCGCCGCGGAGAAGCCGGCCCGGGAGAAGAGCGGCAGCGACTGGTTCGCACCGCGCAAGCCCCCGCCGACCGCCCAGGCGGACGCCTCCGCGAACGGCTCGACGGGCAAGCAGTCGCCCGGCGGCGGCACGAACGGCGCGGGTTTCTCCGCGACGGGTTCCGGCGGCGGTACCAACGGTGCGGGCTTCGCCACGACCGGCTCCGGGGACCGGGCGGACGGTCCGGGCGGTGACCGGGGCACCCCGCCGGCCGGCACCCCGCGCGCCGATCTGCCGTACTTCTCGGACGGCCCGCAGCGCGGCGGCGAGCCGGGCGCATCCGGCTCCGGCGAGTTCGGAGACGGCGGCCCCGGCGGGCCGCGCTCCACGCCGAACCTCGGCATCCGTACGCCGGGCCCGTCCGGGCCCACCACGGGACCGGCCGGCGGCACCTCCCCGCTCACTCCGAACCTCGACGGACAGGGCCCGTTCGCGGGTGCCTTCGCGGCGCCGGGCTCAGGACCGGCCGGACCGCAGGGGCCCGGTGGCCCCGGTGGCGTGCCGCCGCGGATGTCCGACGACACCGCGGTGCTCACCCCGCAGTTCCCGGCCGCCGGCTCCGGCTCGGGTGACAACGTCTCGGGCGACACGCTGACCAGCGGCATCCCGGTCGTCCCGGCGGAGGGCCGCACGACGGGGCCCCAGTCGCCGTTCCAGGGCCCCGATCTCACCCCGCGGATCCCGGACAACCCGATGGGCACCGGACCGGCCGGGCCGGGAGGGTTCGCCGCGCAGGCGCCCGAGCCCGCCGCCCGTACCGCTCCGGAGCCCGCCGCGGCGAAGGCCCCGGCGAAGAAGGGCCGTTCGAAGCTGGTCCTGCTCTGCGTGGCCGCCGTCTGCCTGCTCGGGGTCGCGTACGGCGCCGGGCTGCTGATGAACCACTCCGACGTCCCCAAGGGCACCACCGTCCTCGGAGTCGACATCGGCGGCGGCACCAAGGAGGACGGTGTCGAGAAGCTGGACGCCGCCCTCGGCGAACGGGCCAAGGCCCCGCTCCAGCTGAGCGTGGACGGCAAGAAGACGCAGCTCGCACCGGACAGGGCCGGGCTCTCCCTGGACAGCCAGGAGACCGTGCGCGCCGCGGCCGGCAGCGACTACAACCCGGTCTCGGTCATCGGCTCGCTCTTCGGCGGCAAGCGGGACATCGACCCGGTGATCCCGGTCGACCAGGAGAAGCTCGGCGTCGCGCTGACCGACCTGGCCGGTGCCTCCGGCTCGGCCAGCAACGGCACGATCAAGTTCGTGCCGGGCAAGGCCGTCCCCGTACCCGGCAAGGCGGGCAAGGCGCTCGACGCCAACCAGTCGATGGGCTCGGTGCGCGACGCCTACCGCGCCCAGGTCGAGACGGGCCGGTCGGCCACCGTCGAACTGCCCGTCGCCACCCGCCAGCCCACCATCAGCCAGGCAGAGCTGGACCGGGCGATGAAGGACTTCGCGGAGCCCGCGATGTCCGGCCTGATCACCATCAAGGCCGGCCCCAAGATGATCCAGTTCGGCCCGGACAGGTCGCTGCCGAAGATCCTCTCGATGGTGGCGGTCGACGGCAAGCTCGTCGACCACTACGACAAGAAGGCCATCGACACCCTCTGCGAGGGCGTCTTCGACGGCATCATGATCACCAAGGGCGATGGTTCGAAGCACCAGCTCAGCGCGGACGACGTGGCCTTCGCCATGAAGAGCGCGCTGGTGGGCAAGACCCCCGTCGAGCGCACCGTCACGATCGACCTGAACGGCAACGGCTGACCCCGGCCCGCACCGCGCCACAGGCACCGCCCCCGACCGGACCCCCGGCCGGGGGCGGTGCCTGTGGCGCGGTGCGGGCCGGGCCCGTCACACGTACGGCATGACATCTGTCATCCCGGATTCACGACCCGTGACCCTGCCCGGCGCGCACCCCGCTCGGCCAGGCTGGACCCATGACAACGAAAGCTCCCGAAGCCACCGCGGCGAAGACCGCCGTGGTCAGCTTCGACCAGGTCAGCAAGGCGTACGGCGACGTGCGCGCCGTGGACGGGCTCACGCTCGACCTGCACCCCGGCGAGACGGTGGCCCTCCTCGGGCCGAACGGTGCGGGCAAGTCCTCCGCGCTCGACCTCCTCCTCGGCCTGCGCACCGCCGACTCCGGGACGGTCCGGCTCTTCGGCACGACACCGCAGGCGGCCATCGCGGCCGGCCGGGTCGGCGCGATGCTGCAGACCGGCGGCCTGATGGAGGAGGTCACGGTCGGGGAGCTGGTCGGACTCGTCTGCGATCTGCACCCCAGGCCCTACCCGGTGGACGAGGTGCTGGCGAGGGCCGGTATCGCCTCGATCGCCGGCCGCATGGTCAACAAGCTCTCCGGCGGTCAGGAGCAGCGCGTACGGTTCGCGCTCGCCACGGCCGGGGCCAACGACCTGATCGTGCTCGACGAGCCGACCACCGGGATGGACGTCACCGCCCGGAGCGCCTTCTGGGCCACCATGCGCGAGCAGGCCGACCAGGGCCGGACCGTCCTGTTCGCCACCCACTACCTCGAAGAGGCCGACGCCATCGCGGACCGCGTCCTGGTCCTGCACAAGGGCCGGATCCTCGCCGACGGCACCGCGGCCGAGATCAAGGCCAGGGCCGGTGCCCGCCGGATCTCCTTCGAGCTGGAGGGCCCGGTCGACGAAGAGGCCCTGCGCGCCCTGCCGTTCCTCTCCTCGCTCGACGTCTCCGGCCGGCGGGTCCGTATGCAGTCGCACAACGCCGACGCGACGGTGCACGCCGTCTACGGCCTCGGCCTCTACCCGCGCGAGCTCGAAGTCGCGGGTCTCGGACTGGAGCAGGCCTTCGTCGCCATCACCGAGGCCGAGGAGGCCAGGACCGCATGAACACGTTGATCAGGCTCGAAGTGACCCGCACCCTGCGGAACAAGAAGTTCATGTTCTTCTCGATCATCTACCCGTCGGTGCTGTACGTGCTGATCTCCAGCACCCAGAACACCACCGACAAGGTGCCGCACACCGATCTGACCCTGCAGTCCTTCTTCATGGTCTCGATGGCCTCCTTCGGCGCACTGACCGCCGTGCTGATGGGCAACAGCGAGCGCATCGCCAAGGAGCGCGAGAAGGGCTGGGTCCGCCAGCTCCGGCTGACCGCGCTGCCCAGCCGCGGCTACGTCCTGGCCAAGATCGCCAGCGCCGCGATGGTCACGTTGCCCTGCATCGTGGTCGTCTTCCTGGTCGCCGCCTCCGCCAAGCACGTACGGTTCGACCTCTGGCAGTGGCTGGCCCTGACCGGCCTCATCTGGGCCGGTTCACTTGTTTTTGCCGCTCTCGGGGTTGCCATCGGCTACATCGCCAGCGGTGACGCGGTCCGCCCGATCACCATGATCATCTACTTTGTGCTGTCGATCCTCGGCGGCCTGTGGATGCCGGCCTCGACCTTCCCGCAGTGGGTCCAGAACATCTCCGAGTGGCTGCCCACGCACGCGTACGCTGCACTCGGCCAGTCCGTCGAGATGGGCGGGGCGCCGCATGCCAAGGACATCGCCATCCTCTGCGTCTACTTCCTGCTCTTCGCGGGCGGAGCGGCCTGGCTCTACCGGAAGGACACTCTGAAGGCGTGAACGGGGAAGAGATGTCCTCCGGGATCGGGAGCCCGCCGGAGAACCGCAAGCAGGTCGCGATCAAGAGCCTCTGGATCGGCGTCTGGCTCGCCTTCATGGGCGCGCCGATCACGGATCTCGCCGGCGGCGCCCACACCCGGTGGGCGACCGCGCTCGGCTCACTCGGCCTGGTGGTCTTCGTCGGCTGCTACCTGGTTCTCGTCTTCCGACCCTCTCCGAGGATGCTCCGCCCGGTGCAGGTCCGGATCGTGCTCGCCTTCCTGAGCGCCCTCGCCGTCACGCTGTCCTTGACGCTCGGCAGCTCGTGGCTGGTCCTGTTCGTGTACGTCTCGGTCTCCGCGGGGGCAGCACTGCCCCTGCGGACCGCCCGCTGGCTGATCCCCGCGGCCACCGCCGTGCTCGTCGCCATCGGTTTCACCGGCGACCACCCCCGCGAGATCATCACGGCGCTGGTCTTCCCGGCGCTGCTCGGCGGATTCTCGATGACGGGCATCCGGCAGATGATCCTCACCACCATCCAGCTCCGCGAGGCCCGCGCCACCGTCGCCCAGCTCGCCGCCAACGAGGAACGGCTGCGGCTCGCCAGGGACCTGCACGACCTGCTCGGCCACTCCCTCTCGCTGATCACCCTCAAGAGCGAACTGGCCGGGCGGATGCTCCCCGACCACCCGGAGCAGGCGGCCGCCCAGGTCGCGGACATCGAACAGGTCAGCCGGCAGGCCCTGGTGGACGTGCGCAGCGCGGTCACCGGCTACCGCCGCCCGACCCTCCCCGGTGAACTGGCCGGTGCCCGGACCGCCCTCGCCGCCGCCGGCATCACCGCCGTCATCCCGCCCGAGCCGCCCGAGGACCTCCCCGAGAAACCGGAGGAGGTGCTCGCCTGGGCGCTGCGGGAAGCCGTCACCAATGTCGTACGCCACAGCGGTGCCCGCAGCTGCGAGGTGACCCTCGCCCCGCGCCAGACCCTGGACGGGCGGGTCCTCGAACTCACCGTCTCCGACGACGGCCGTGGCGCCTCCGGTACGGCACCCGGCAACGGCCTCACCGGCATCGCGGAGCGCCTCGCCACCGTCGACGGGACGCTGGCCACCCGGGCCACCAACTCCCGTGCGGGGAAGGGCTTCACCCTCACCCTCAGCGTGCCGGTCGAATCCGACCTAGGATCCCCGGAATGAGCATGATCAGACTCCTCCTCGCCGAGGACCAGTCAATGGTGCGCGAAGCCCTGGCGGCGCTCCTCGGCCTGGAACCCGACATCGAGGTCGTCGCGCAGGTCGCCCGCGGCGACGAGGTACTGGCCGCGGCCCGGGAACACCGGGTCGAAGTGGCCCTCCTGGACATCGAGATGCCCGGCATGACAGGCATCGAGGCGGCGGCCGAGCTGCACCGCGAACTCCCCGGCGTGAAGGTCGTCGTCGTCACCACCTTCGGCCGGCCCGGCTACCTCCGCCGCGCGATGGAGTCGGGCGCCGACGCGTTCCTGGTGAAGGACGCCCCGGCGTCCCAGCTCGCGGCAGCGGTACGCAAGGTGCTCGGCGGCGAACGCGTCATCGACCCGACCCTCGCGGCCGCCGCCCTCGCGGACGGGGCCAGCCCACTGACCGACCGGGAGCGCGAGGTGCTGCGCGCGGCGGCGGACGGTTCGACCAACGCGGAGATCGCCGCGGGGCTGTACCTGTCCCAGGGCACGGTCCGCAACTACCTCTCTACGGCGATCCAGAAGCTGGCGGCGCGCAACCGTGCGGAGGCGGTCCGGATGGCACGGGAGAAGGGCTGGCTCTGACCGGGAGCCCGGCCGTGCGCCCCCCGTTCGAGCCCGCAGAACAGACGCAGACACAGACAAGAGCCAGATACAGACGCAGACACAGACAAGAGCCAGATACCGGCGCAGGCACAGACGCGGGTGCGGGTGCGGCGCGGGGACTTCACCGGCCCGGTGACACCAACCCCGCCTCGTACGCGATGATGACCAACTGCACCCGGTCCCGCGCGTCGAGCTTGGCGAGCAGCCGGGTCAGATAGGTCTTCGCGGTGGCGACACTGATGAACAGCCGCTCCGCGATCTCCGCGTTGGACAGCCCGCTGCCGACCAGCACCAGCACCTCGCGCTCCCGGTCGGTGATCGCGGTGAGCGGCCGCGGCGGCGAAGCGGAGGCGGGGCGGCCCGCGAATTCCCTGATCAGCCGCCGGGTCACGCTCGGCGCGATCAGGGCGTCCCCGGCCGCCACCACCCGGACGGCCGCCAGGATGTCGTCCAGCGCCATGTCCTTGACCAGGAACCCGGCCGCCCCGGCGCGCAGCGCCCCGTACACGTAGGCGTCGTCGTCGAACGTCGTCAGGACCAGCACGTGCGTGCTGCCGCCCCCTGCCGTGATCCGCTCGGTGGCCTCGATGCCGTTCAGCCCCGGCATCCGGATGTCCATCAATACGACGTCCGGGGCACGCACATGCAGCGCTCCAACGACCTCTTCCCGTGGGGGACCGGCGGAGCGTGGACGGTCTACGCTCTCTGGGCACTGACGGCAGGCGTGCTGACGGTGGTCGGGGTGCACCGCCGGGACCAGTGACGGCGGGCGGCTGCCGGGCGGCCCACTCCACCCGGCTGCCCAACCCGCCTTCCCTGCAAGTTATTTCAGAAACATACTGGAAACTCTTGCGCACCTCTTGACGTGTCCATCGCTGAAACGGCAGGCTCCGAACTCCCCCCACGGTGGCCAGGCGCGTGGCTGCCCACGCTGGGTGCGGGCTCCGCCCGTACCCGCGACCGAAGGAGCCGCAGATGAGTTCCCGCGCCGCTCGCGCGACACTGGCCGGCCTGCTCGCAGCCGCCGGTATCACCGTCCTCGCCCCCTGGACCTCCCAGGCGACCCCACCGGGCGAAAAAACCGTCACCGCAACCCTGTTCGAGTGGAAGTACGACGCGGTGGCCCGTGCCTGTACCGACTCGCTCGGTCCGGCCGGATACGGCTACGTCGAGGTCTCGCCCGCCTCCGAGCACATCCAGGGCGACCAGTGGTGGACCTCGTACCAGCCGGTCAGCTACAGGATCGCCGGTCGCCTCGGTGACCGCGACGCCTTCGCATCGATGGTGGAGAGCTGCCACTCGGCCGGGGTGAAGGTCGTCGCGGACGCCGTCATCAACCACATGTCGTCCGGCTCCGGCACCGGAACCGGCGGCACGGCGTACACGAAGTACGACTACCCCGGGTACTTCCAGGACCAGGACTTCCACGCCTGCCGCAAGGACATCAGCAACTACGGAGACCGCGACGACGTCCAGAACTGCGAACTGGTCGGCCTGGCCGACCTCGACACCGGCAGCGACGCCGTCCGTACGACGATCGCCGGCTACCTCTCCGACCTGCGCGGCATGGGCGTCGACGGCTTCCGTATCGACGCCGCCAAGCACATGGCGGCCGATGACATCGCCGCCATCAAGGGCAGGATGGCCGACCCCGGCTTCTGGGTCACCGAGGTCATCTACGGCGGCGGCGAGGCCGTGCAGCCCGACGAGTACACGGGCGTGGGCGACGTCGACGAGTTCCGCTACGGCGGCCACCTCAAGAGTGCCTTCCAGGGCGGGGGCGTCACCGGCCTGAAGAACGTCGCCGACGGCAAGCTGCCGAGCGCGAACGCCCGTACGTTCGTCGACAACTGGGACACCGAGCGCAACGGCTCCACGCTGACGTACAAGGACGGCGCGGCCTACACCCTGGCCAACGTCTTCATGCTGGCCTCGCCCTACGGCTCCCCGAACGTCTTCTCCGGCTACGAGTGGTCGGACAAGGACGCCGGCCCGCCCGACGGCGGCGCGGCGGCCTGCGGCAGCGACGGCTGGACCTGCACGCACGCACAGACGGCCATCACCGGCATGGTCGGCTTCCACAACGCCACCGAGGGCGCCCAGCTGACCGACTGGTGGGACAACGGCTCGTCGGCCATCGCCTTCGGCCGCGGCGACAAGGGCTTCGTGGCCATCAACAACGGCGACGACGCCCTCCAGCAGACGTTCACCACCTCGCTGGCCGCGGGCACCTACTGCAACGTGGCCCAGGCCTCCCCGGACGCCTGCGACGGCCACACCGTGGAGGTCGGTGACGACGGCACCGTGACGGCGGCCGTCCCGGCGCAGGGCGCGCTGGCCCTGCACACCTGAGCCACTCCCGTACACAGCGCCCGTACACACATCGCCGCCCGGCGGGCGGGGTCCAGGACCTCGCCCGCCGGGCGGAACGCTCAGCCGGACAGCGCGGGTCCCGCTACAGCGCGGCCGTGGTCTTCGCGCCGCTCGCGCTTCCGTCCAGCCACTGCGACCACGACAGGTTGAAGGACGCGTAGCCGTTGTCGGCGGGCGCCTTGGCGCGCGGGGAGCCGGTGACCGTGACGGGGTCGCCCTGCTTCACCTGGCCGTAGAACCACTTCGCGTCGGCCAGCGAGAGGTGCACGCAGCCGTGCGAACCGAGGGCGCTGCCGCTGCCCGGGTTGGTGTCGCCGGTGGAGAAGTGGACGTAGGTGCCCGACTGGGTGAGGTGGATGTCCCAGGGAAGGGTCAGGTCGTAGTAGTTCGCATCGCCCTTGTCGCAGCTGATACCGACGCTGCAGGACGTCATGTGGACCTTCTCCTGCTTGTCGATCACCGCCATCGTGCCGTTCCAGGTCGGGTACTGGGCGCTGCCCGCGTTGATGGAGAGCGTGCGCACCGTGGCGCCGTTGCGGGTGACCTTCATGGTGTGACCGGTGACCGAGGCGTCGGCGCGGACGTCGTCGCCGATGGTGAAGGAGTGGGTGTAGCCGTGCGTGCCGTAGCGGCCGCTGCCGTTGGAGACGTCCTTCAGGTCGGCGTCGATGCGGACCTTGGTGCCGGACTTCCAGTAGTTCTGCGGACGCCAGTCGACCCGCTTGTCGCCCATCCAGTGCCAGGCACCGGTCGTGGGGACGGTCGCGGAGATCTTGAGGTGCTTCTCGATGTTCGAACGGGCCGAGGTCGCCACCGGGTTGGTGAAGACCACGGAGACCGGCATGGCGACGCCGACCGTCGCCTTGTCCAGCGGCGCGATCGTCTCCAGCAGCATCGGCGGACCCGAGGGATGCGTGTGCGACGGCGACGGGTGCGCGCTCGCGGACGCCCCGCCGGAGGAGCCGCCCTTCCCGTCGCCGGAGTCGGCCGAGGCCGACTCCTTGCCGCCGCAAGCGCTCGTCCCCGCGAGTACCGCGCTCACCAGCAACGCGATCCCTATAACGCCCTTGCCCCGCCGCATGTCCTGCTCCGCTCGCGTCACTACTTCAAGGATTCAACATTTATAGAGACATGGAGTCGACCGGCGCGGTTGCGGATGGTGTGTAAAGCGCGTACCAAGTCCACCGCCGAGCGGGGCGTGAAGGGGTGCGAGAGGTGTCTGGGAGGGGCGCTGAGCGCGGAAAAGAGACGGAAAGAGAAAAATGACAAAGGCAAGGAGAAGGCTCTCCTTGCCAGTCTCAACTTATAGCGCACAGGGGGGCTTGCGGCAAGGCCCGGTGCGGGGCGCAGAATCGTCGCTCGTTGCCGCAACCTGCGGAAATCGGCGGCCGCGCGTGTGTTGCTGCCGGCGCAGGCGGGACACGGTGACGTCGAATCAGTAGGGGACCGGCAGCATGGTCGCAGAAGTGCGCACCCGGCTCGGCGGAGGGAAAACAAGCAGGAATGATGGCGATGACTGAGAGTTGCGTGCTGGATCTTCAAGACGTCGACGAGACGCGGGCCGAGGCAGTCGGCGGCAAGGGCGCGCACCTGGGCGCGCTGTCGCGGATCGAAGGCATTCGGGTGCCGGACGGCTTCTGCGTGACGACGGACGCCTTCCGGCGGATCATCGCTCGCGCACCGTCGGTCGATGACCGGATCGATCAGCTGTCGCGTCTGGACCCGGACGACCGGGAGGCGGTCCGCACGCTCAGCGCGGAGATCCGCCGCATCGTCGAGGAGACCCCCGTCCCGGACGGTCTCGCGACGGAGATCACCCGCGCGCTCGGCCGGCTCGGTGCGGGGGCCGCCTGCGCCGTCAGGTCCAGCGCGACGGCCGAGGACCTGCCGACGGCCTCGTTCGCCGGCCAGCAGGACACGTATCTGAACGTCGTGGGCCCGGCGGAGGTCCTCCGGCACGTCAGCCGGTGCTGGGCCTCGCTGTTCACCGAACGGGCCGTCATCTACCGGCGGCGGAACGGCATCGACCACCGCACGGTCCGGATGGCCGTGGTCGTGCAGCGGATGGTCCTCCCGGACGCCTCCGGCATCCTGTTCACGGCCGACCCCGTCACCGGCAGCCGGAAGACGGCCACCGTGGACGCCGGCTTCGGCCTCGGTGAGGCCCTGGTCTCCGGCCTGGTGAACCCGGACGTCTTCACGGTGCGGCACGGCGAGGTCGTCGCCAGGACGATCGCCGCCAAACAACGCGCCGTCCACGCCCTGCCCACCGGCGGTACGCGGGAAGTGGAGATCGACCCGCAGCAGCAGAAGCTGCCCGCGCTGACGGACGAGCAGGCCGTGCGACTCGTAGACCTCGGACGACGGATCGAAGCGCACTTCGGCCGCCCGCAGGACATCGAATGGTGCCTGGCCGATGACGAGTTCCAGATCGTTCAGAGCCGGCCGATCACGACGCTGTTCCCCGTCCCGGAGGCCGGTGACCAGGAGGATCACATCTACGTCTCCGTCGGCCATCAGCAGATGATGACCGACCCCATGAAGCCCCTGGGGTACTCCATGTGGCAGCTGACGGCCATGGTGGCGATGCACGAGGCGGGCGGGAGGCTGTTCGTCGACGTCACCCCGCGCCTCGCCTCACCCGCCGGCCGCGCCGCCCTGCTGGACGTCATGGGGAAGGGCGATCCGCTGGTCAGGGACGCCCTGGAGACCGTCCTCGACCGCGACGGCCTGCTTCCGCCGGCCCCGGACGGGGCACCCACCGGCCCGTCGGCGCACGGGGACGCCGTCCCGGACGGGCCGGAGCCGGCCATCGTCCCCGAGCTGATCGAGCGCAGCCGGGCCTCCGTCGCCGCCCTGGAGCGTGACATCCGGACGAAGAGCGGACCGGCGCTCTTCGACTTCCTGCTGGAGGCCTTCGAGGAGCACAGACGAGTCGTCGGGGACCCGCTGAACTTCCGGGCGATCATGGCGGGGATGGAGGCCACGTGGTGGCTCAACGACCAGCTGCTGGAGTGGCTGGGCGAGAAGAACGCGGCTGACACCCTGACGTTGTCCGCTCCCGGCAACATCACGTCGGAGATGGGACTGGCGCTGCTCGACGTCGCGGACGTGGTCCGCCCGAGGCCGGAGGTGGTGGCGTTCCTGAGGGACGCCGAGTCCGTCGACGACACGGTCTTCCTGGACGAGCTGGCGAAGGTCCCGGGCGGGCCCGAAGCGCGCGACGCCATCGAGGGATACCTCGGCCGGTACGGCATGCGCTGCGCCGGAGAGATCGACATCACGCGGCCGAGGTGGAGCGAGTGCCCCACCACCCTCGCGCCGGCGATCCTCGACAACGTCCGGAACTTCGGGCCGGGCGCCGCCGAACAGCGCTTCGAGCAGGGAAGGCGGAAGGCGCTGGACAAGCAGCAGGACGTGCTGACCCGGCTGCGGGCCCTGCCCGACGGGGACCGGAAGGCCGACGAGGCCAAGCGGATGATCGACCGGGTCAGGGCCTTCATCGGATACCGGGAGTACCCGAAGTACGGCATCGTCAGCCGCTACTTCGTCTACAAGCAGGCCCTGATGGCGGAGGCCGAGCGCCTCGTGCGGGCCGGGGTGCTCCCCGACAAGGAGGACGTCTTCTACCTGACGTTCCAGGAACTCCGCGACGTCGTGCGCTCGAAGGAGGCCGATCACCGGATCGTCGAACAGCGCAAGGAGGCGTTCCGCTCGTACCGGGCGCTCACCCCGCCCCGGGTGCTCACGTCGGACGGTGAGGCGGTCGCCGGGGCGTACCGCCGCGACGATGTGCCGGACGGCGCTCTGGCGGGCCTGCCGGTGTCCGCCGGGACCGTCGAGGGCCGGGCCCGCGTCGTCCTCGACATGGCGCAGGCCGATCTCGAAGCGGGCGACATCCTGGTGACGGTCTTCACGGACCCCAGCTGGTCGACGCTGTTCGTCGGCATCGCGGGCCTGGTGACGGAGGTCGGCGGCCTGATGACGCATGGCGCGGTGATCGCCCGGGAGTACGGACTGCCGGCCGTCGTGGGCGTGGAGGGGGCCATCCGGCTGATCAGGGACGGGCAGCGGATCCGCGTGCACGGAGCCGACGGGTACGTCGAACTCCTGCCCTGAGCGGCCCGGCCGCCGGACGCGGCCGCGACAGTCCGACAGCAGTGTGCCCCGTCGTGTGTATCGACGGGGCACACCGCACTTCACCGCGCTGTCCGGACGGAGCCGGGAACACCGAAGACTCGTGGCCCGGTCCGCGTCAGGTGCCTTCCTACGGGAAGGACACCACTTGGGACGGGACGGTGTCCGTGCCCGACGTGGGCGAACCCGTGTCGTTGATGACGTGGTCGTACTGGCCCTGGCCGCCGAGCGAGACGACGAGCAGGTCGTGGAACTTGACGCCCGGCTTCACCGGAGCCTCGAAGCCGTGGCCCTGAACGATCGTCGGGTCGACGTTGTAGTAGCAGTAACTGCCCAGGCCCCAGCCCTCGTGGGTGGTGACGGAGTCATCGACCTTGTAGGCCGCGAACCCCTTGATGTCACCGTTCTGGACCGCCGCCTGGTTGGGGGCGTCGTACGACTTCTCGTTCTGGAAGAAGATCGTCTTGCCGTTCTCGCCGGACCAGCGCACGTCGTACTTGTTGAAGTGCTCGACGAACAGTCCGGTGGCCAGGACGTTGTCACCGTTGACCTGGAGGCCGTAGTCGGACCGGTTGGTCTCCCAGCCGACGCCCTCGCCGTGGTCGGCGCGCCACAGCCAGGTGTGGTCGATGATCGTGTCGTTGCTGTTGATCACCATGGCGGTGGTGGCCTTGCCGGCCCCCGCGCCGCCGACCCGGGCGAACACGTCCTGGAGGGACGTCGGGTTGTCCGCGTGGCTCGTGGTCGAACCCTCGGTGCCGACCTCGATCAGGGACTTCGAGTTGGTCGTACCGGCGTCGACGAGCAGACCGGCGAGCTTCACCCCGTCCACGTCACCGACCTTGATGGCCGTGACCCCGTTGTCCGGGACGATCGTGGCCAGACCCAGGCCGAGCGCCACGGTGTTGGCACGGTCGATGTTGATGGTCTGGTCGACGTGGTAGACACCGGGCGTGAACAGCAGGTGCAGGCCCTGCTGGACCGCCGCGTTGATCGTCTCCGCGGTCGCGCCGGGCTTCACCACGTAGAACTGGTCCAGCGGTATCGACTCGCCCTTGGGCGCGCCGTCGGCCCACGAGACGCCGCGCGCGTTGGTGCGCTTCTCGGGGACGAACACCTTGTAGTCGTCGCCGTCCAGGTACAGGAACGGCTTCTCGCGGGAGACCGGGGTGTTCTCCAGCGTGGTGTACGGCGGCTCCGGGAAGCTCTGGGCGGG
>CBRG010000295.1 GCA_000470535.1 Streptomyces sp. AW19M42 | reverse complement strand
AGCCGGTGCAGCCGCTGTCCGCGATCACGAAGTACCCCGCGGGTGTCTCCTTGAGGGTGTGGGTGACGAAGACGTTGTACAGGCCCATGTTCGCCTCTGAACCGTTGGCGTAGACATACCCGCCGGTGGTGTGGGCCCGGCCGGCGGCCACCTGCGCGTAGTTGGTCGCGGTCCAGCACTTCGCGGGGGCGCTGCCGCCGGTGGTGGTCGCCGTCACCTGGGCCGAAGCGGCGCCCGCCGTGCCCGAGGAGTCCACGGCCGCCACGGTGTAGCGGTAGGCGGTCCCGGCGGTGAGGCCGGTGTCCGTGTGGGTCGTTCCGGCCGGCGAGGCGACCTCGGTCCCGTCGCGGTAGACCGTGTAGGAGGCGGCGCCCTCGACCGCGTTCCAGGACAGCGAGGCGGTGGTGCCGGTGGTGCCGGTGACGGTCACGCCCGCCGGGGCCGGCAGTCCGTCGCCGCCGCCCGGGGCGCCACCGTCCAGGCCCCAGAAGACGCCCGTGTAGTACGTCGAGCAGATGGTGTTCAGGAAGTACGCGGCCGCCTTCCCGCACTGCTCCGCCCCCGTACCGGGGCTCACCGGAAGGCCGTGGCCCATGCCGGAGACGGAGTACGTCGCCACGGCCGGCCGGCCGGCGGAGTCGTTGTAGACGCTACGCGTGGTGTTGCCCGGGAGCGTGTCGGTGGCCGACGGGGTCTGGCCGATGCCCCAGACGTCCGTCCACTGGTCGCGCAGGGCCGTGGCGTTGGCCGGGTACACGGTGTAGTCCGAGGTGCCCTGCCAGATCGCCACCCGGGGCCAGGGCCCGCCGTATCCGGGATGGCCGCCCCGGACCTTGTCGCCCCACTGGGCGGGGGTGAGCTTCTGCGGGCCGGTCTGGCAGCCCGACGCGGCCGCCTGGCTCGTCGCGCACTGGGCGGGCAGCCCGGAGGCCACCGAGCCGCCCGCGAACACGTCCGGGTAGGCGGCCAGCAGGTCGGCGGTCATGCCGCCGCCTGCCGAGAGGCCGGTGACGTACACCCGGCCGGTGTCGGAGCCGCGGCTCTGCTTCGCGTGCTCCACCATCTGCACGATCGACGCGGCCTCGCCCCTGCCCCGGGTGTCCTCCGCCGGGTCGAACCAGCCGAAGCAGGAGAGCGCGTTGTTCGCGGCCGTGGTCTGCGGGAACACGACGTCGAAGCCCCACCGGTCGGCCAGCTCATGCCAGCCGGAGTTGGCGTAGTAGGCATCGGCCGTCTGCGCGCAGCCGTGCAGGGCGACGACCAGCGGCGCGTTCGCGGGCAGGCCGGCGGGTGTGTACTCGTACATCTGGAGGTTGCCGGGGTTGGAGCCGAAGCCGGTGACCTGCTGGAGGCCCCCGGCCGCGGCGACGGCCGGCCGGGCGTCGGCGGTGGTGGTGGTCAGTGTGGCCGCGAGCAGGCCGAGGACGGCCGTGGACGCGACGCGGCGGAAGAGACGTCTCAGGTTCGATGGGCGCACAGGTGCCTCCCTGGTCGGTACGTGCGGGTACGGACTGCTGCCGGAACCTACGAGCAGCGCCCGCCCGCGCCCATGGGACCGGCGGACACTCCCGGGCCCCGGCTGTGTGCGCCGCCGCTCTTGCGCGGCGAATCCGCCGGTTGACATCGAGCGCGCTCCAACACGCAGACTGCCGCCCAACGCCCGTACGTCAACGGGCTGCTGGGAAAGGGACCCGCATGCGCTACCGCACCATCGGCACCAGTCCGAAGACCCGTCGCGAGGTGAGCGTGCTCAGCCTCGGTGCCATGCGGATGGGCACGCTCACCGACGAGGCGACCTCGTTCGCCATCCTCGACCGGTACGCAGAGGCCGGCGGCACCTTCGTCGACACGTCGAACAACTACGCGTTCTGGGTCGAGGGCACCCAGGGCGGGGAGAGCGAGCGACTGCTCGGCCGCTGGCGTCGCAGCCGCGGTGCGGCGGCCGACGGGGTGGTCGTCGCGACCAAGCTCGGGGGCCGCCCGAACGTTCCCTCCTCCGGGTTCACCCGCGATATCGAGGGCCTGTCCGCCAAGGTCGTCCGGGAGTCCGCCGAGCGGAGCCGGGAGAACCTCGGGGTGGAGAAGCTGGACCTGCTCTACGCCCATGTCCAGGACCGCGGCGTACCGCTGGAGGAGACGGTCGGGGCGTTCGCGGAACTGGTCGCGGAGGGCACCGTCGGGCTGCTGGGCGTGAGCAACCACTGGGCGTGGCAGGTCGAGCGGGCACGGGCACTCGCGGCGGCCGCCGGTCTGCCCGGTTACGAGGTCCTCCAGTACCACCACAGCTATCTGCGCCAGCGCACGGACCAGCCGAGCCCGCGTTCCCCGGACGGCCAGGAGGGCGTGCTGGCGGGCGATCTGCTGAGCTACCTCCGCCACGAACCGTCCCTCGTCCCGGTCGCCTACTCACCGCTGCTCAGCGGCGCCTACAGCCGTGCGGACAAGCCGCTGGGGCCGGAGTTCGACCACCCGGGCACCCGCGCCCGGCGGGCGGCGCTGCGGGCGGTGGCCGAGGAGACCGGGGCCACCCTCAACCAGGTGGTGCTGGCCTGGCTCATCGGCGGCGAGGTGCCGGTCGTCCCGCTGGTCGGCGCGTCCTCCGTGGCTCAGCTGGACGAGAGCCTGGCCGCGGTGGACCTGGAGCTGACGGAGGAGCAGCGGGCGGTACTGGACGCCGCGCACTGACGGTCCGGGCCGGGGCACGCACCATGTACGCCGCCACCATGCCGGGGCGGGAGGGTGTGTGCACCGGCCCCGTGTGACACGGGCCGCCGCGTACCTACGGTGACGGCCATGGAGACTTCCCGCAGACCCGATCACGGCCCCGCCGCACCCTCCCCCGACGGAGGACCGGCGCAGGTACCCGCACCGCCGGTGCTGGCCGGGCGGACCGCGCTGGTGACCGGTGCGGCGAGCGGGATCGGGCGGGCCTGCGCGCAGGCCCTGGCGGCGGCCGGCGCCCATGTGCACGTCGTCGACAAGTCCGGTGACGCCGCCAGGGGCCTGGCCTCGGAGATCGGTGGGACGGCCTGGGTGGTGGACCTGGCCGACCCCTCGGTCGTCGACACGCTGCCGGCCGACGCGGACGTGGTGGTCAACAACGCGGGGCTCCAGCACGTCGCCCCCGTCCACGCGTTCCCGCCGGAGCGCTTCGCGCTGATCCAGCGCGTGATGGTGGAGACCCCGTTCCGCATCTTGCGCCGGACCCTGCCGGGCATGTACGAACGCGGCTGGGGGCGCGTGGTCAACATCTCGTCGGTGCACGGGCTGCGCGCCAGCCCGTACAAGTCGGCCTACGTGACGGCCAAGCACGCGTTGGAGGGGCTGAGCAAGGTGGTGGCGCTCGAAGCGGCGGAGCACGGGGTGACGAGCAACTGCGTCAGCCCCGGTTACGTACGGACCCCCCTGGTGGAGAACCAGATCGCGGACCAGGCCCGTACGCACGGCATCTCGGAGGAGGACGTGGTGGGGCGGGTGATGCTGGAGCGCAGCGCGATCAAGCGGCTGATCGAACCGGCGGACGTCGCGGAGGCCGTCCTGTGGCTGTGCGGTCCGCGTACCGGTCACATCACCGGCACCTCTCTCTCCATGGACGGCGGCTGGACCGCCAACTGAGCCCTGTTGCCCCTGCCGCCCCTGCCGCCCCTGTCGACGAACGCTGGCCGCCATGTCCGAACCGTCCCCCTCCGCCGCGCCCCATCTCCGGCACCTGTTCGACCTGCTGGGCGACGACGCCCCGGCCGAGGCGCTGGGCGCGGTCCTGTCGACGGCACGGGCGGACGGGGTCCCGCCCCACGAGCTGGCCGAGGTGGAGCGGGCCACGGCCACCGCGCTGCGGATCAGGGGTGCGCTGCGCCAGCACCGGCGCCGCGAGCTCCAGCTCACCGCGCTCTTCGACACGGCGGGCGACCTGGCGGCCTCCCGCGATCTGGACGAGGTGCTGAAGGCGATCGTGCGGCGGGCCCGGATGCTGCTGGGCACGGACACGGCGTATCTGACCCTCCCGGACGAGGAGGCGGGCGACACCTACATGCGGGTGACGGACGGCTCGGTGTCGCTGCTCTTCCAGCGGCTGCGCCTCGAACTCGGTGAGGGCCTCGGCGGTCTCGTGGCGCAGACGGCGAGCCCGTACGCGACCCCGGACTACCGCACCGACGAGCGCTTCCGCCACACCCACAACATCAACGCCGGGGTGCTGGACGAGGGCCTGGTCGCGATCCTGGGCGTGCCGCTGCTGCTCGGCTCCAGCCGGGGCGGTACGGGCAAGGTGATCGGCGTCCTGTTCGCGGCCGACCGGGCGCCCCGGGTGTTCAGCCCCGACGAGGTGGCCCTGCTGTGCTCGCTCGCCGCGCACGCCGCGATCGCCATCGACACCGCCCGCGCCCTGGCCGACACCACCTCCGCCCTCGCCGAACTGGCGGAGGCGAACGCGGAGCTGGCCGAGGCCAACGCCTCCGTCCGGGCCCACTCGGCGGCGATGGCGCGGGCGGAGGAGTCGCACGACCGGCTGACGGACCTGGTGCTGCGCGGCCGGGACGTGAAGGACGTGGCGGCGGCCGTCGCCGCACTGCTCGACTCCCCCCTGACCATCCACGACCCGGGCGGCCGCCCGCTGGCCGCGGTCCGCCCGGACGGTACGGGCTTCGCCGCCGACAGCATGGACGCGGGCTGGCTGGCGGAGGCGGCGGAGGAGTCCCGTACCGGGGCCCGCGCCGTGCACCGCGACGGGCGGGTGGTCTGCGCGGTGCTCGCCGGACAGGAGCTCCTCGCGGGTCTGGTGCTGCACCGGAGCCGGCCGCTGGACGACTCCGACCGGCGGCTGTTCGAGCGCTCCTCCGTGGTGACCGGGCTCCTCCTGCTGCTGCGGCGCACGGTGGCCGAGACCGAGAACCGCATCCGCGGCGAACTGATCGCCGACCTGCTCACCGACACCGGCCGCGACCCGGCGGGCCTCGCGGAGCGCGGCCGCCGCCTGGGCATCGACCTGGACCGCCCGCATCTGCTGCTGGTCGCGGAGACCGGCGCCCGGGAGCGGCTGGCAACGGCGGCGATGCGCTTTCTGTTCGGCGGGGAGATCCATGGCGTGAGCGCGGAGCACGCGGGCGCGGTGGTGCTGTTGATCGAGGCGGACGGTTCCGGCCCGGCGGCCGGGGCGGTGGCCCGCTCGGCGGCGGCCCAGCTCGGCCAGCTGGCCCAGACCCCGGTCACCGTCGCCGCCACGGGCCCGGCCAGGGGCGCGCGGGAGCTGGCCTCCGCGTACGCGGAGGCGGCGCGCTGCCTGCGGGCGATGCGGGTGCTGGGGCGTACGGGCGAGGGCGCGTGCGTGGACGAACTGGGCTTCCTGGGCGTGGTGCTGGGCAACGGGCAGGACGTCGACGGTTTCGTCTCTGCGGCACTGGGGCCACTGCTGGAGTACGACGCCCAGCGCGGCACCCACCTGGTGCGGACGCTCGGCGCGTACTTCGGCGCGGGCGGCAGCCTGATCCGGGCCAAGGACGAGCTGCACGTGCACGTCAACACGGTGGTGCAGCGGCTGGACCGGATCCAGGTGCTGCTGGGACAGGACTGGAACCAGCCGGACCGCGCGCTGGAACTCCAGCTGGCGCTGCGCCTGCACCTCCTGTCGGGCTCCGGGGACGCCTGACCCCGGGGGCGGCCCGGTCAGGCCGGTCCCCCGGCCGGCCTTCCGGTCAGCCCTCCGGTCAGTCCTCCGGAGGGAACACCACTTCCCCCGAGTCGGCCAGGGCGACCGTGATCGCCTCGACCGGACATCCCTCGGCCGCCGCGAGCACCCGTTCGTTGGCGTCGGTCTCCGGGTCCACGGGATGCGACTGCCGGGCGGAGTCCAGCCGGAAACCGCCCGGTGCGTGGTTGAGGCACATCCCGGAGCCGATGCACACGCTCCGGTCGACCTCGACGCTCCACCGGTCTCCCATCAGGACGCTCCCCCGTACCCGGCGGGCAGATGGATCATCTTGTGCTCGAAGTACTCCCCGTACCCCTCGGGCCCGAACTCCCTTCCCACGCCGGAGTTCTTGTAGCCGCCGAACGGGCCGAGCATGTCGAGGCTGAAGGTGTTCACGCTGTACGTGCCGGTCCTGACCCGGCGGGCGATGTCGATGCCGCGCTCGGTGTCGGCGGTCCAGACGCTGCCGCTGAGCCCGTACTCGGAGTCGTTGGCGATCTTCACGGCCTCGTCCTCCTCGCCGTACGGCAGCAGGCAGATGACCGGGCCGAAGATCTCCTCGCGGGCGACGCGCATGGAGTTGTCGACGTCCCCGAAGAGCGTCGGCTCGACGTACCAGCCGCGCTCCTGCGAGGCCGGACGCCCACCGCCGGTGAGGATCTTGGCCCCCTCCTCCTGCCCGATCCGGATGTAGTCGAGGGAGCGCTGCTGCTGGCGTCGCGCGACGAGCGGGCCGAGTTCGGTGGCCGGGTCGAGCGGGTCACCGACCTTGAGCGCGCCGGCGGCGGCGGCGAACGCCTCTGCCGTCTCCTCGTACCGGGAGCGCGGGACCAGGATCCGGGTCTGGGCCACGCAGGCCTGCCCGTTGATCATCCAGGCGAAGGGGACGATGCCGGCGACGGCGGCGTCCAGATCGGCGTCGGGGAGGATCACGGCGGCTGACTTCCCGCCCAGCTCCAGGGTGACGCGGGTGAGGTTGCGCGAGGCGACCTCCATGACGCGCCGTCCGGCGGCAACCGAGCCGGTGAACGAGACCTTGTCGACGCCGGGGTGCCCGACCAGGTACTCGCTGACCTCGCGGTCGGCCGGCAGGATCGACAGCACGCCCTCGGGCAGCCCGGCCCCGGCGACGATCTCGGCCAGGATGTAGGCGTCCAGCGGCGATTCGGGCGACACCTTCAGGACGGCCGAGCACCCGGCGAGCAGCGCGGGCGCGAGTTTGGCGGCGGCGGTGAACTGCGGCACGTTCCACGGCACGACGGCCGCGACCACCCCGACCGGTTCGCGGCGCACCAGCAGCGGCCCGAGGGCCCCGTCCCGGCGCTCCTCGTACGGGAAGGTGCGGGCGACGGTGATCGCCGCGTCCCACACCATCATCGCGGCGAGGGCCTGCACCATGACGCTGGAGCTGTACGGGGTGCCGTTCTCCGAGCTGATGACCCGGGCGATCTCCTCGTACCGCGCGGCGAACGCGTCCTTGATCCGGGTGACGACGGCGATCCGCTCGTCGAGCGTCGCCCGGGGCCAGGGCCCCTCGTCGAACGCCCGGCGGGCGGCGGCGACGGCCCGGTCCACGTCCCCCTCCGCGGCATGCGGCACCCGGCCGATGACCTGCTCGGTGTGCGGGGAGATGACCTCGATGACTTCCCGCCCGAGCGGATCCACCAACTCCCCGCCGATGAACAGTTTTCCGTGTTCGACAAGCTCGCTCATGGCTGCTGCCTCCCGCGACGCGGCACGTGACCCGACTCGTTGACTCGCTGGACCGGTCCTGCATCTGACTTGGTGTCAGAACTGATACCAGTTCCAGTTCCAGGAGTCCACGGCCCGGACACGACCGGGCACCCCGATCCGATGGTCGACCGGGGCTACCACTGGAACAAGTTCTCGTTACAGTGGACGCGGCGCGCCGTGGCCGGAACCAGCACGCCGCCGAGACCGCGAAGAGATGGGGAGTCCATGACGCAGGTGATGAACCACGGTGGTGGCGTCCACAGCATCAAAGTCCCCATCCCGGACAACCCGTTGGGCCACACACTGGTCCATGTCCTGGACACCGACCGGGGCCCGGTCCTGATCGACACCGGCTGGGACGACCCCGAGGCCTGGGACACCCTGACGGCCGGGCTCACGGCGGTGGGCGTGGACATCACCGACATCCACGGCGTGGTCATCACCCACCACCACCCCGACCACCACGGCCTGTCCGGCCAGGTGCGCGAGGCGTCCGGGGCCTGGATCGCGATGCACGCCGCCGACACGGCGATCGTCCGCCGCACCCGGGAGTCGGCGCCGGGCACCTGGCTGTCGTACCTCGCGGCGAAGCTGGCGACGGTCGGCGCCCCGGAGGACCACATCGCCCCGCTCCTGGCCGCCCGCGAGAAGGGCGGCCGGATGCGCACTCTGCCCGGCCTGCGGGCCGCGCTCCCGGACCGCGAGATCGTTCCCGGCGAGCTCCTCGACCTGGCGGGCCGGCGGTTGCGCGCGATCTGGACCCCGGGCCACACGCCGGGCCATGTCTGCCTGCACCTGGAGGAGGACCACCCGGCCGATCTGCCCGGCCGCGGCCGCCTCTTCTCCGGCGACCACCTGCTCCCCGGCATCAGCCCGCACGTCGGCCTCTACGAGGACCCGGACAGCGCGACGGAGACCGACCCGCTCGGGGACTACCTCGCCTCTCTGGAACGGATCGGCCGGCTCGGGGTGGCCGAGGTGCTGCCCGCCCACCAGCACGCCTTCGCGGACGCGGCGGGCCGTGTCCGCGAACTCCTCAACCACCACGAGGAACGCCTCACCGGCCTCCTCGGACTCCTGGCCGAACCGCTCACACCCTGGCAGCTGGCCGAGCGGATGGAGTGGAACCGCCCCTGGGAGCAGATCCCCTACGGATCGCGGAACATCGCCGTCTCCGAGGCCGAGGCACACGTGCGCCGGCTGGTGAAGCTGGGGCGTGCGGAGGCGGTCGCGGGGAGCGGCCCGGTGACGTTCGTCGCGGTGTGAATGCGCAGCCGTTCCCTTCGTCCTGCGGCTATCGTCAGCGTCACCTCGAACGGGGGACACGAAGGTGGGAGGGGTTCGCGGTGCGGAACAGCTTGATGAGGAGGATCGCGTCCGGGCCGGTCGGGATACCTAGGTCAGAGATACGCGGGAGGGGCGTGGCGGCGGGCGCTCTCGTCGTCCTCACCACCCTTTCACTCGGCGGCTGCGGCACGGAGCACGCGACGACGACAGGGGCGGCCGGCCGGACCAGGGAGTCCGGCGGGACCGGGAGCGCGAGCACCAGCCCCAGCCCCAGCCCCAGCCCCATGCTGAGTTCCCCCTATGTCGAGCCCGGGGCCGGCGACGGCGCCCCGCACTACCGCGAGAACAACGGCTTCCGGATCGCCGGCGACATGTCCGACGCCGGCGCCAAGGAGGCCCGGCGGGAGGCGGACCGCATCGAGCCGGTGCTCAAGCGGCTCTGGAAGCAGGAGGTCTGGGACCCGGCCTCGGTCCGGGCCGCGATGATCAAGCTGGGTTACCGGGTGGAAAGCCCCGAGGACGAGGGAAGCACGCCCGGCGGGACCCTTCGGGTCGAGCCGATGAGCGCGCGTTTCGAGACCGACCGGGAGGTCACGCCCGAGGGTGCCCGGGTGGGCCTGCGCGTCCGGCGCGACGCCTGCGTCACCGCGTTCACGCAGAAGACGAACTACCAGGTGTCGGTCAATGGCCCCTACCCGGAGACGGGGTGCTTCCGGCCGCCGTCCGGCCACTGAGGACCGGGGGCGGCCCCTCCCCGGGCCGCCCCGGCGGCAGCGCCCGGTCAGGGCTCCCGCGGTACCCGCCCGGTAGAGTGTGCGAGTCGTCATCATGCCCGTTCAGGGGGAAGCCGGTGCGAATCCGGCACTGACCACGCAGCCGTGAACCGCCGTCGCAGGCGGTGAGCCGGAATGCCCTGGCGTGTCGTGACCGGCTCGTGCCATCGGGACCCCGGTGGCCGGCACCGTCGAGGTATACGGAGCCGGAGCCCGGTGCCTGTGTGCGCCCGGAGCCGGTTCCCGCAGGAGAGGCCCCGCCCGCCATGACCGTACGCCGCAGCGCAGCCGCGCTCGCCGCCACCGCCGCCGTGCTCTGCGCGGCAGCAGCCGCAGCCCCGGCCGCGGTCGCCGCGCCGTCCCCCTCCCCCTCCGCGGCGCTGCCCTCGGGGCTGTACGGCACGGCGGACCCGACGTACGACGGGGTGTGGCGGCAGTCGCTGGCCTTCGTCTCGCAGCGGGCCGTGGGCGTCATGCCCGCCGCGCAGGCCGTGGACTGGCTGGTCGGGCAGCAGTGCGACAGCGGGGCGTTCGCCGCGTACCGCCCCGACCCCTCCGTACCGTGCGACGCCAAGACCACGATCGACACCAACGCGACGGCGGCCGCCGTGCAGGCGCTGCACGAGGTCGGCCGGCACGAGGAGCTCGTCGCCAACGGGGTCGACTGGCTGAAGTCCGTCCAGAACGAGGACGGCGGCTGGGGGTACACCGCCGGCGGCCCGAGCGCGAACTCCACCTCGATCGTGATCGGTGCCCTCGCCCGCGCCGGGGAGCGGCTCGGGGACATCACGACGCACGGCGGCAAGACCCCCTACGACGCCCTGCTCACCTTCGCCATCCCCTGCGGCGGCAAGGACGGCGGCGCCTTCGCCTACCAGCCCGACAAGGCCGGCCAGCTCGTCGCCAACGGCGACGCCACCGCCGCGGGCGTGCTCGGCTCGCTCGGCAAGGGGCTCGTCGTCGGGGACACCGCCGCGGCCAAGGCCCCCACCTGCAAGAAGACCACCCCGCTCAGGCCGGAGCGGGCCGCCCAGAACGGCGCCCACTACCTCGCCGGTGCCCTCGCGAAGACCGGGCACCTCGACCAGCCCCCGATGCCGGGGGCAGAGGACAGCGCCCCGCAGCCCGACTTCGGCAACACCGCCGACGCGGTCGTCGCCCTCTCCGCCTCCGGGCACCAGGACAAGGCCGCCGCCTCCGTCGACTGGCTGGCGAAGAACTCCGCCGACTGGGCCGCGCAGAGCGGCCCTGCCGCCTACGCCCAGCTAGTCATGGCCGCCCACTCGACCGGCGCCGACGTGCACGACTTCGGCGGCGCCGACCTCGTCGCCCAGCTGAACGCGACCGGGCCCGCACCCGCCTCCGTGTCGAAGCCGAAGCCGGCCGCCACCGAGGAGGAGAAGAAGGACAGCGGCGACGGGGACGGGATCGGCGGTGTCTGGTGGTTCGTCGGGATCGGGCTCGCCGTCGGCGCCGGCGCCGGATTCCTGATCAGCGGCCGCCGGAAGAACCAGCAGCTGTGAGCGGCCGCGGACGGGCCACCGTGCTGCTGGTGGTCCTGGGCGCCGTCCTGTCCGTGCTCGGCGCGGGGACGGCCCAGGCGGCGGGTTACCGCTACTGGTCCTTCTGGGAGGGGTCCGGCACCGGGTGGGCGTACGCCACCCAGGGGCCGTCCCTGGTCCGGCCGGACGACGGCTCCGTGCAGGGCTTCCGGTTCGCCGTGAGCGCCGACTCCCAGGACGCGGCGAAGCCGCGCCGCTCCCCCGACTTCGCGAAGATCTGCGCGGACACGCCCGCCAAGGGCGGTACCAAGCGGGTCGCGCTCGTCATCGACCCCGGCACCGCCGCCGACGCGCCGCAGGGTGAGACCCCGCCGCCGTCGCGTACCGCGTGCGCACGGGTCCCCGAGGACGCGAGCAGCGCGGAGGCGCTCGCCTCTGTGGCCAAGCCGCTGCGCTACGGAAGCGACGCGCTGCTCTGCGCGATCTCCGGCTACCCGGTCGCGGGGTGCGGTGAGCAGGTCTCGGGAACCACCGGTACCGAGAGCGGCCGGGCCACGGCGTCCGCGCCCACGTCCGCTTCCGCGTCCGCCCCCGGCAGCGGTGGCTCCGGCGGCGGCGGTCCGTCCGCCGGGGTGCTCGTCGGGGTCGGCGCCGTCCTTCTGCTCGGCATCGCCGCAGTCGCGCAGGCCCGCCGCCGCCGCGGATGAACGGCTCGTCGGACGGCGCCGGGAACGCTCCGGTGGCCGTCGCCCCGGTCCCGGTCTGGCGCGCCCCCGCCGCGACCCGGAGCAACGCGCTGCCCGCCGGGGCGTGGTGGCTCTGGGCGCTCGGGCTCGCCACCGCCGCGTCCCGGACGACCAACCCGCTGCTGCTCGGCCTGCTGGTGGGCGTGGCGGGGGACGTGGTGGCCGCGCGCCGGACGGACGCGCCGTGGGCCCGCTCGTACGGGGCGTTCATCAAGATCGGGCTGTTCGTCATCGGGGTGCGGCTGCTGTTCTCGGTCTTCCTCGGCTCCCCGATCCCCGGCACGCACGTGGTGTTCACGCTGCCCGAGGTGCCGCTGCCGGACTGGGCGAAGGGGGTGCGGATCGGCGGCCGGGTCACCGCCGAGCAGTTGCTCTTCGCGCTGTACGACGGGGCGAAGCTGGCCACCCTGCTGATCTGCGTCGGCGCGGCGAACTCGCTCGCCAATCCGGCCCGGCTGCTGAAGTCGCTGCCCGGTGCGCTGTACGAGGCCGGGGTGGCCGTCGTCGTCGCGATGACGTTCGCACCGAACCTGGTCGCCGACGTGGTGCGGTTGCGCACCGCCCGGCGGCTGCGCGGCCGGCCGACCGGCGGGGCCGGGGCGGTGCTCCAGATCGGGCTGCCGGTCCTGGAGGGCGCGCTGGAGCGGTCGGTCGCGGTGGCGGCCTCGATGGACGCGCGCGGCTACGGGCGCACCGCCCGGGTGCCGGCCGCCGTCCGGCACACGACGAACGTCCTCACCCTGGGGGGGCTGCTCGGGGTCTGCGCCGGTACCTACGGGCTGCTGGCCGCGCAGGGCGCGGTGTACGGGCTGCCGCTGCTGATCGCCGGGCTGGTCGCGGCGATGGCCGGGCTGCGTCTGGGCGGGGCGCGTTCGGTGCGGACCCGCTACCGGCCCGACCGGTGGGGGGTACGGGCCTGGCTGGTCGCCGGCTCCGGTGCGGCGGTCGCGGTGGCGATGATCCGGGCGGGCGGCGCGGATCCGGCGGCGCTGCACCCCGGAGTCGTACCGCTGACCGCGCCGGTGCTGCCGCTGTGGCCCGCCGCCGCGGTGCTGATCGGTCTGCTGCCCGCCCTGGTCGCGCCCGTCCCGCCTTCCCCCACAGGCTTCGAGGAGCAGGTGTGATCCGGTTCGACGATGTTTCGGTGCGGTACGAGGGGGCCGGGCGCCCCGCCCTGTCGGGGGTCGATCTGACCGTTCCCGAGGGCGAGCTGGTGCTGCTCATCGGCCCCTCCGGAGTCGGCAAGTCGACCTTGCTGGGTGCCGTTTCGGGTCTCGTGCCGCACTTCACCGGGGGGCGGCTGACCGGGCGGGTCACCGTCGGCGGGCGCGACACCCGCACGCACAAGCCCCGCGAGCTGGCGGATCTGGTCGGCACGGTCGGCCAGGACCCGCTCTCCCACTTCGTGACCGACACGGTGGAGGACGAGCTGGCGTACGGCATGGAGTCGCTGGGCCTGGCCCCGGACGTGATGCGGCGGCGGGTCGAGGAGACCCTCGATCTGCTGGGGCTGGCCGGGCTGCGGGACCGGCCGATCGCCACGCTCTCCGGCGGCCAGCAGCAGCGGGTCGCGATCGGCTCCGTCCTCACCCCGCACCCCAAGGTCCTGGTGCTGGACGAGCCGACGTCCGCGCTGGACCCGGCGGCGGCCGAGGAGGTCCTCGCCGTCCTCCAGCGACTCGTCCACGACCTGGGGACGACGGTCCTGATGGCCGAGCACCGGCTGGAGCGCGTCGTGCAGTACGCCGACCAGGTCGTCCTGCTGACCGCGCCGGGCGCCGCTCCCGTGATGGGCCCCCCCGCCGATGTCATGGCGGTGTCACCGGTGCATCCGCCGGTGGTGGCGCTGGGGCGGCTGGCGGGCTGGGATCCGCTGCCGCTCTCGGTGCGGGACGCCCGGCGGCGGGCCACGGGGATGCGGGAGCGGCTGGCGGGTACGGCACCGGGTCCGGTCGGCGGTGCGTGCGGGCCCCGGCTGCCGGCCGGGGTGG
>CBRG010000294.1 GCA_000470535.1 Streptomyces sp. AW19M42 | reverse complement strand
GAAGCGGCGGGCCTCCGCGAGGTTGCGTTCCGCGATGCCGGTGGCGGTATGGATGTGGCGGCGGGCGGTCGCCGGGTCGGTGTCCCAGGTGCGGTCCGCGGCCTGGAGCAGCATCTGCTGGCTGGACAGTCCCTGGGCGAGGGTGTCGTGGATCTCCATGGAAAGCCGCTGGCGCTCCGCGAGGGTGCCCTCGCGCCGTTCGGTGGCGGCCAGCTCGCGGCGGGTGCGGAGCAGGTCGTCGATCAGCTCGTTCTGCGTGACGGCCTGGCGTCGCATGTGGACGAAGACGGCGGTCGCGACGGCGGCGACGGCGGGCGGGGCGAGGATCAGGTTCGGGTCGAAACCGTCGGCCAGCCGCAGTTGCGCGGCGACGACGAACAGGGTGAGGAGCGCGACCAGGGCGAGCGCGGCGCGCGGCGGCAGGATGCGCAGCCCGGTGTAGAAGAGCGGCACCGCGCACCACGCGAAGCTCGGCGCGAGGACGACCAGCACCATCCACACGGCGACCAGCGCCCCCAGCCAGAGCAAGCTGCGCGGTGTCGGGCGGGAGCCGAGCACCGGGCCGATCACGTACAGGGCGGCCAGGGCGACGGACAGCCCGATGATCCACGGGGTGCGGGCCTCGCCGGGGTGGCGCAGCAGGAACCGGGTCAGCGAGGCACCCAGGAGCAGGAAGAACGCGGCGTGCATGAGCAGGGAGAGTCCGCGGGTACCGGGGTCGTCCCGCTCGTGCGCGGAGAGCTCGCGGGTACCGGGGTCGCCGGACTGCCCGGCAACGCCCGCCGACCGGCTTCGCCGCTCCACCTCGTACCCCCTTCTCCTGCCGTGCCCGTTCTGCGGTACCGCTGCTGACCTGCGCGGACATTCCATCGTCACCCTGGTCGGCCGCCACCGCATCAACCGATCGGCCGATGGGGCCGTCAGCCGTACAGCGGGCGGTGTCCAGCCGGTACGCCGACCGTACGGGCAGGGGAGCGGCCGGAGCATTGATCTCAGAACGCAGGAACACCCACGGCCACTCCAGAGGAGCCCACCATGAAGAAGATGTCGCTGCGCACCCGTGTCCTGACCGGTGCCGTCGCCGCCGCCGCCCTCGGAGCCGGCACCCTCGGCGCCGTGTCCGCGAACGCATCCGCCCCGGCCGCCGCGCCCGCCTCCGCCGTCAAGGCCGACACCGCGAACCGGAACCTCCAGCAGTCCACGCACCTGACCGTGGCCGCCGCCTCGAAGGCCGCGCGGGCGGCCCTGGACGCGGCGGAGAAGGAGCACCAGAAGGTCGCCGTCTCCGTCGTTGACCGCAACGGCAACACCATCGTCACCCTGCGCGGCGACGGCGCGGGCCCGCAGGCGTACGAGTCCGCCGAGAAGAAGGCGTACACCGCCGTGTCCTGGAACGCGCCCACCTCCGAGCTGGTCAAGCGGCTGGCCCAGACCCCGAACCTCAAGGACATCCCTGGCACTCTGTTCCTCGCGGGCGGCGCCCCGGTGCAGGTCAAGGGTGCTCCGGTCGCGGGCATCGGAGTGGCGGGGGCGCCCAGCGGTGACCTCGACGAGAAGTTCGCGCAGGCCGGCGCCGCCGCCCTCGCCAAGTAGCCGGACCGGACACAGGAGAGACACATGAACGCCCTCGATCACCAGCTGCTCGCCGCCGCACGCGCCGGCGACCCGGAGCGGGTGCGGACCGCGATCGAGGGCGGCGCCCGGGTGGACGTCCGCGACGAGGAGCTGCGCACGCCGCTGCTCCTGGCCGTCCACGGGGATCACGTCGAAGTGGCCCGGCTGCTCGTCGCGGCGGGCGCCGACCCCGACGCGCAGGACCGGCGCGAGGAGAGCCCCTGGCTTGCCACGGGCGTCACCGGCAGCGTCCCGATGCTGCACGCGCTGCTGCCGGCCGGGCCCGACCTGAAGCTCCGCAACCGGTTCGGCGGCATCGCGCTGATCCCGGCGAGCGAGCGGGGCCATGTCGCCTACGTACGGGAGCTGCTCCGGGTCACCGACATCGACGTCGACCACGTCAACCGGCTGGGCTGGACAGCGCTGCTGGAGGCCGTGATCCTCGGTGACGGGGGCCGGGCGCACCGGCAGATCGTCGAGCTGCTGCTGGCCGCGGGTGCGACGCCGGGGCTGCCGGACGGTGACGGGGTCACTGCACTGGAGCACGCGGAGCGCCGCGGCTTCGCGGAGATCGTGGCGCTGTTGCGGGACACCCGGTGAAAGCCCGGCACGCCGCGAAGTCCCGTCATCCGGGGAGAGCCCGTCACCCGGTCATGGCCCTCGCGGCGGTGGCGGTGCTCGCGGGCTGCGCGGCGGACCGGGCCCCCACCGTGAAGGCCCCGGCCACCGAGCCCGCCACGGCCCCCACCGCGAAGGCCCCGGTCGGCACCACCCCGGACGGCACGCTGCTCGTCGCGGACTTCGGCGGGGACACCGTGACGTTCATCGATCCGGAGCGCGGCGCGTTCGACCGGGTCGAGGTCGGCACCGCCCCGTACGGGCTGGTCGTCGGCGCGGACGGCAGGGCCTGGGTGGCAACGGCACAGGGCGTCGCGGTCGTCGACACGAAGACGCGTACCCGGACGGCCCGCATCCCGTACCGGACGGCGACCGGTCCCGTCACGACCGGCGAGTACCGGGGGCTTCACCCGGGACGGGTACTGGAACGGGCTCACGGTCGTCGACCTGGCCGGTGACACCCCTCCGGTCCGGCTGGCGCCGGGGGACCGTCCGCTGGGGATCGCGGTGCTCTGACGGCCCCGGGCCGGGGAGCGCACCCAGGAATCCGACATTCCGCACATAGGATCATCGGTGTGGATCACCGACACCCGACACGCGGCACGGCACGCACCCCCCGCACGGCACGGACCTCCCGCACGTCACGCACCCGCCGCAGGGCCACGCCCGCGAGCGCCAGGACCGCCGTCCTGCTGCTCGCCCTCGCTCTCCTCGTCCCCGCCTGTACCGGCGGGGTGGAGGGCAGACCGGGCGCCTCCGGGGTGCGCGACCCGTACTTCCCCAAGCTCGGCAACGGCGGTTACGACGTCACGCACTACGACCTCACGCTCGATGTCGACCCGGACGGGCAGACGCTGCGGGGTACCGCCGAGATCACGGCGCGCGCCACCCAGGACCTCAGCTCGTTCAACCTCGACCTCGACGGTCTCACCGTGGACTCCGCGACCGTGGAGGGCCGGCCGGCCGCCGTCAACCGGGCGGGCAGCGAGCTGACGCTGCGTACGGACCCGAAGGCCGAGAACCGGCTCCGCAAGGGCGGGACGTTCCACACCGTCATCCGCTACTCCGGCTCCCCGAAGACCATCACCGACCCGGACGAGTCGGAGGAGGGCTGGCTGCCGACCGACGACGGGGCGGTGGCGCTGGGGGAGCCGACCGGCTCCATGGCCTGGTTCCCGGGCAACAACCACCCGAGCGACAAGGCCACGTACGACATGAAGGTCACCGTCCCCAAGGGGCTGACGGCGGTCTCCAACGGGGTGGAGGCCGGGCCGCCGACGACGGAGGGGGGCCGCACCACGTACCGCTGGCACACCGCGGAACCGATGGCGAGCTATCTCGCGACGCTGGCCATCGGCCGGTTCGAGACGAAGACGTCGAAGATGGCGGGCGGCATCACGGTGTTCACCGCCGTGGACCCGGAGTCGGCGGAGGCGAGCGCGCGGACCGTCGCGCGGATTCCCGAGGTGGTGACGTGGGAGGCGGAGCACTTCGGCCCGTACCCGTTCTCCGCCACCGGCGCGATCGTCGAGCGCAAGGGCGACGCCGGGTACGCGCTGGAGACGCAGAACCGGCCGTTCTTCCCCGGGCCGCCGAGCGTCGGGCTGCTGGTCCACGAGATGGCGCACCAGTGGTTCGGTGACTCGGTCACGCCCGCGAGCTGGCGGGACATGTGGCTCAACGAGGGGCCGGCGACCTACGCGGAGTGGCTGTGGGAGGAGGAGAAGGAGGACACCCCGGTCCAGGAGTCGTTCGACGACGCCTATGAGGACGACGAGAACTGGGCCTTCCCGCCCGCCGATCCGCCGTCCGCGTCCAACATCTCGGACCCGCCGGTGTACGGGCGGGGCGCCATGGTGATCCACAGGATCCGTGAGGCGGTCGACGACGACAAGGAGTTCTTCGCGCTGCTCGCGGGCTGGACGAAGGCCCACCGGCACGGCAACGCGACGACGGCGGAGTTCACCGCGTACGTGGAGAAGGCGACCGGCCGGGATCTGACGGAGCTGTGGAAGAAGTGGCTGTACGGCAGGGGCCGGCCAGCCGCGGACGGCTGACCGGCTCCCGGGAGCAACGGAGTGGGTGTTACTTCACGTTGACGCCGGTCCAGGCGGCGTCGACGGACTTCAGCTCGGCGCTGTCCGCGCCGTAGAGGTCGGTCGCGGCCTTCTCGGTCGCGGTGCGGGCGGCCGCGTAGTCGGTGGAGGAGGTCATGTACTCGGAGAGGGCCTTGTACCAGATCTGGATGGCCTTGTCCCGGCCGATGCCGGTGACGGTGGAGCCGTCGGAGGTCGGGGAGTCGTAGTCGACGCCGTTGATGGTCTTGGCGCCGCTGCCCTCGGCCAGCAGGTAGAAGAAGTGGTTGGCGACACCGGACGAGTAGTGCACGTCCTCGTTGCCGACGCTGCTGTCCCAGTAGTCGGCCGAGCCGCCGTCCTTGCTCGGCTGGTCCATGTAGCGCAGCGGGGTGCCGTCGCCGTTGATGTCGATCTTCTCGCCGATGAGGTAGTCACCGACGTCGGTGGCGTTGTCGGCGTAGAACTCCACCGAGGTGCCGAAGATGTCGCTGGTCGCCTCGTTGAGGCCGCCGGACTCACCGACGTAGTCGAGGTTGGCGGTGGACGAGGTCAGCCCGTGGCTCATCTCGTGCCCGGCGACGTCGAGGCCGGTGAGGGCGCTCTTGTTGTCGGCGCCGTCGCCGTACGTCATGCAGAAGCAGCTGTCGTCCCAGAACGCGTTGACGTACGCGTCGCCGTAGTGGACCCGGGAGTACGCGGCCTTGCCGTCGCCCGCGATGCCGTCGCGGCCGAGCACGTCCTTGTAGAAGTCCCAGGTCTTGGCGGCGCCGTAGTGGGCGTCGACCGCGGCGGTCTGGCGGTCGTTGCCGGTGCCGTCGCCCCACGTGTCGTCGTCGTCGGTGACCAGGTCGCCGGTGCCGCTCTCGCCCTGGTTCAGGTCGTACGTCTTGTGGCCGCCGCGGTCGCCGTCGGTCAGCTCGAAGCCGGAGCCGGAGGCGGTGGTGGACAGGTCCACCTTGCCGCTGTACTGGCTGTTGCCGACGCCGGCGGTCTCGATCTCCTCGTAGCTGTGCAGGGTCTTGCCGGTGACGGCGTCGGTGATGACGCGCTTGCGGCTCGGCGTGCCGTCCTTCTGCACCCCGGTCTTCACGGATTCGAGCGCGAGGACGGGCTTGCCGCTGCCCGCCCAGACCACCTTGCGGGCGCCGGCGACCGTCTTGATCTTCGCCGTCGTGGACGGCACGGATATCTTGGCGTCGGTCGCGCGGGTGACGCTCTTGAGCTTGCCGTTGCTCGCGGTGTGGGTGACGAGGTCGCCGCCGATGACGGGCAGTCCGGCGTAGGTGCGCTCGTACCGGGTGTGGACGGTGCCCTTGGCGTCCTTGATCACGTCACGGGCGATCAGCTTCTCCTTGTCGCCGAGCTTGAGCGTGGCCGCGGTCGAAGAGGCGTCGCCCTGGGCCGACTTGATGGCCGTGGTGCGCGCGGCGGCGGCGCTGAAGGCGGGGGAGGAGGCGGAGGAGCCGTTGTCGGGGGCGGCCGTCCGGGCGTTCGCGGTACCGGCCTGGACTCCGACGACGACCATCGCGGCCACGGCGGCCAGGGCTGCGGCGCGACGGGTGTTCATGTGGGGGGTCATGGGTTCTCCGTTGCTCGTTCCGTGGGGGGTTACGAGCGGAGAGCGTGCCACCAAATGGCCGACATTGACGGTGTACCAACAATTACCTCACAATTCTTTGACCAGTTCTTGTCCGACTGGGATACGTTCGTGTCCGCTATCCGGCGGACTTCCGTCGGTTGAGCAACGTCGCGTGTCGTGCGCCCTATTGGGGGCGATCAGTGGTATGCGGACACGCCGGAGCCCCCGGCCGCAGGACGATCGGCCGGGGGCTCCGGTGAAGCGGTGGGACGGTGCGTCAGAGGGTGACGCCGAAGTCCTGGGCGATGCCGCGCAGGCCGGAGGCGTAACCCTGGCCGACGGCGCGGAACTTCCACTCGGCACCGTTGCGGTACAGCTCGCCGAAGACCATGGCGGTCTCGGTGGCGGCGTCCTCGCTCAGGTCGTAGCGGGCGATCTCGGCGCCGCCGGCCTGGTTGAGGATGCGGATGTAGGCGTTGCGCACCTGGCCGAAGTTCTGGCTGCGGGTCTCGGCGTCGTAGATCGACACCGGGAAGACGATCTTGTCGATGTCGGCCGGCAGGCCCGCCAGGTTGACGGTGATCTGCTCGTCGTCGCCCTCGCCCTCGCCCGTGACGTTGTCACCGGTGTGCACGATGGTCTGGTCCGGCGTCGCCTTGTTGTTGAAGAAGACGAAGTGACCGTCGGAGAAGACCTTCCCGGCGGCGTTGACCGCGATCGCGGAGGCGTCGAGGTCGAAGTCCGTGCCGGTGGTGGTACGGACGTCCCAGCCGAGGCCGACCGTGACGGCGGTGAGGCCGGGGGCCTCCTTGGTGAGGGAGACGTTGCCGCCCTTGGACAGGCTTACTGCCATGGGAAGTCCCTTTCATCTGTCGTGTGCGGGCTTCGTGTCGTCACGAAGCTACCGTCACCCTCCATAACGCGGACAAGGGACCGAGAGGTTCCTTCCGCCTTTGCTTTCTTTACCGAACGGTCGCCGGATGCGACTTCGGCGCGGTCCGTAAAGAAGGTGACGAACACCCGGTGGTCCAGGGAACATGGGTGCCATGTCCGGGCCCTATGTCATCCGCGGTGCGGTCTCCCTGCCGGAGGCCGAGCTCATGTGGCGTTTCTCGCGGTCCTCCGGGCCCGGCGGGCAGCACGTCAACACCACCGACTCCCAGGTCGAGCTCCGCTTCGACCTCGCGGCGACCGATTCGCTGCCGGAGGTGTGGAAGGAGCGCGCCCTGGAGCGGCTGGAGAGCCGGCTGGTCAACGGGGTGGTGTCGGTCCGCTCCTCGGAGCACCGCTCGCAGTGGCGCAACCGCGAGACGGCCGCCGTACGGCTCACTTCCCTGCTGGCCGAAGCCACGGCACCGCCCCCCAAGCCGCGCCGCAAGCGCAAGATCCCGCGCGGCATCAACGAGCGCAGGCTGCGCGAGAAGAAGCAGCGCGGCGACACCAAGCGCGGCCGCTCCGGCCGCGACTGGTGAACGAGCCGCGCCCCGTGAGCGAGCCGCGCACCACGAATCAGCCGCCCCGCAGGGAAGCCGCCCGCCGGGGAAGCGGTCAGCCCAGCTGCCGGTAGCGCCCCCGGAAGTACGTCAGCGGGCCGCCCTCCTGGGTCGGCAGCTGCGCACTGAGCACCCGCCCGATCACCAGCGTGTGGTCACCCGCCATGACGCGCTGCTCCGTACGGCACTCCAGCGTGGCGAGCGCGCCCCCGGCCAGCGGCGCCCCGGTGATCTCCCCGCGTACGTAGGGGATGTCCTCGAACAGCAGCCGGTCGCTGATCCGGCCCTTCATGGCGAACCGTCCGGCGATGTGCCGCTGGCTCTCCGACAGCACGGAGACGGCCCACAGCGGCTGCTCCGCCAGCAGGTCGTCCATCCGTGAGTCGTTGCGCAGGCTCACCATGACCAGTGGCGGGTCCAGCGAGACCGACATGAAGGCGGTCGCGGTCATGCCGACGTCCTCGCCGCGCCCCTGCTCGTCGAGCGGCGGCTCCTGGGCGGTGACCAGCACCACGCCGGCGGCCAGTCGGGAGAGGGCACCACGGAACTCGTCGTTGCTCACCCCCTCAGCATGGGGGACGGGCCGGGAACGCGGGGCGGGGGGCTTCGTCTGCGGCACACCGGGCACGCTAGTCGTGCACGGCCCGGCGGCGCATCGGGCCGGGGAACCAGCCAGGTCCTAGGACCTGCCGTAGGCCTGGAGGCGATCCTTCACTATCTGTTGTGACTTGTATCACAGAGCGCGATATTTGTTGACCCTGTGTACCGGGTGCGCAGCTCGCTGTGATTCAGTGGCAGGAACACTGCAGTAAGTACGTCAAGTACGCCGATATGAAACCTGGAGTGCTGTCGAGGTCTCGGGGAGTGCGAGCGATGGAGGCCGAGTCGGAGCCGTACGTCCGTCTTGCGACGATGCGACAGCTGCACCAGGCAGTGGCCGATCTCAACACGGCGCGGAGCCTGGCCGACACGCTGCAGACCGTGGCCGACGGAATCGTCGCTGGTCTCGGCTACGAGCTGGCCTGCGTCAACCTCGTCCGTCCCGACGGTGACCTCGTGGTCGCCGCCTTCGCCGGGAACAGCGCCGCGGAGGCCCTGATCACCGGCCGCGTCGGCTCCCGCACCTCCTGGGAGCGCCGGCTGGCCATGGGCGAGATATGGGACGAGCTCCGCTTCATACCGCACACCGACGGCTGGGTCCTCCTCGACGACGACGTCCCGCAGTGGCACACCGAGGGCCCCGAGCCCCGCTTCGAGGACGAGTGGCACCCGCAGGACCGGCTCTACGCCCCGATGTACGCCTCCGGCGGCGGCTCCGACCTCCTCGGCGTCATATCCGTCGACCGCCCCCGCAACGGCCGCCACCCCGGCGCCTGGGGCCGCGAGGCCCTCCAGATGTACGCCTCCCAGTCGGCCATCGCCATCAGCAACGCCAGACTCCGGGCCAACATGCAGCGCGCCCTGGTCCGCCTGGAGCGGGAACAGCAGGCGCTGCGGGCCAGCGAGGAGTCCTTCCGCCAGGCCTTCGAGTACGCCCCCAGCGGCATGGCCATCGCGGAGATGGGCGGCGACCAGCACGGCCGGCTGCTGCGCACCAACGACGCCCTGTGCCGGCTGCTCGGCCGCCCCGCCTCAGTCCTGCGCCGCTACTCCTTCGCGGACCTGGTCCACCCCGAGGACATCGGCACGCTGCTCCGCACCTCCGCCGAGGGCGGCCGCGCCGAGCTGCGGCTGGGCCGCCGGGACGGCACCTACCTCTGGGTCTCGCTGCGCAACTCCGTCGTCGCGGACACGGCGGACGGGCCGCGCTTCCTGCTCACCCACGTCGAGGACATAGAGGAGCGCAAGCGCAACGAGCTGAACCTCGCGCACCGCGCCTCGCACGACGCGCTCACCGGCCTCCCCAACAGCGCCGAGCTGCGCTCCCGGCTCAGCGCCCGGCTCTGCGAGCGCCCGCACGCGATGGCGTCCACCGACGTCCAGGCGCTGGACGCGGCGTACGGCGACGTGGACGAGGCCCGGCTGCACGGCTTCCCCGCCGACGGGTTCGACGCCGGGACGGGTGTCGGCCCGTACGACCACCATGTGCATTCCGTCGCACCCGACACCGGCCAGGACGACGGCTCGAAGGGCCTCGCGGTCCTCTTCTGCGACCTGGACGGCTTCAAGTCGATCAACGACCGCTTCGGCCACCACACGGGTGACGCGGTCCTCATCGAGGTCGCCCGCCGGCTCACCACCTGTGTCCGCGACGGCGACACCGTCGCCCGGCTCGGGGGTGACGAATTCGTCGTGCTCGCGGACGGGCTGGGCTCGGCGGACGCCGCGGACCTGGCCGTACGCCTGCGTAACGCCATCATTCCGCCCATTCGGGTCGACGGCCGGGCGGTGCGCGTCGGGGCGAGCTTCGGCATCGGCTGGGCCTCCTGCGGCATGACCGCGGAAGAAGTGCTGCGCTCCGCCGACCAGCGGATGTACGTCGAGAAGCGATCCCGCTCGAAGGTTCACCGCAGGGCCGGCTGACGTTCGCCGAGGCGTTGTGCGCGTGCCCCGCCCGGGCCCCCGCCGCACCTTCGGCAATTCTTGGGCTGGTCCGTTCGGGGTAGGCTCGGCCGGTCGGCGTGGGCTGACGCTATACGGCGAGTGGCCGACGACATGGTGAGGAGTGACCCAGGGATGGCCGGGAACAACGGCGCGAGCACACCCGAGGACGACGACCCGTTCGGCTACCTCTACGAGGACGGGCGGGCGGCCGGCGCGCAGCCGCCGGGGCAGGGCGGCTACGGCTACCCGGGTCCCGCCGCGCAGCCCGGTGTGCCGCGCACCTCGTACAACCAGGTGCGGACCGTCGGTGAGCGCCAGTACGGCCAGCAGGTGCCGCAGCAGGGGGCCTACGGCTACCCGCCGCAGGCGCAGAACGCCCCGTACGGGCAGCAGCAGGGCCAGTACGCACAGCAGCAGGGCCAGTACGGGCAGCCGAACGCGCAGTACGCGGCCCCGGAGACGTATCCCGGTGCCCCCACCACCCAGGTCCCGCACCAGGGCGGCCGCGGCAACGGCGGCGGCCCCGGCAGGGGCGGCCCCAACACCAAGGGCCTGCTGATCGGCGCCGTCGCGGTCGTCGCGGTCGTGCTCATCGGCATCGCCGCCGCCCTGATGACGGGCGACGGCGACAAGGACAAGAAGAACGACGACGCGGCGTCCTCCTCCTCCGGCGCGGCCGGTGAGGTCGAGGAGTCACCGAAGCCGCAGCAGTCCAAGACCTCCGAGGCCCCTCCGGAGCTTCCGAAGCAGGACGCGGTGTCGCTCAAGCTCGGCGGCTCGGCGGCCGTGGAGAAGAGCGTCAAGGGCGCCGAGGGCCCCGGCGGCGCCTATGTTTCCGGTTTCAACGCAGTCGGATCCTCCGTGACGTGGCAGGCCTCGATGGAAAAGGCCGGTGCGTACCGTCTGACGGTGCGCTACGCGATCCCCGGCAAGGATGCCAACGCAACGTTGACGGTCAACGGGAAGCCGAACTCGCAGCCGATCGGGCTCAAGGACTTCGTCCACTCCTCGGACCCGAACTGGGAGAAGAACTGGCAGACCACCTGGGCACCCGTCGACCTGGTCAAGGGTGAGAACGAGATCGGTATCTCCTGCCAGGACGGCAATCAGTGCGACGTGATCCTGGATTGGCTGGAAGTCACCCCGGCGAAGGGTTAGCCCATCGCGGGTGAACCGTTTGTGGCCTCTCCTGGTGTCCGAATCCGGGAGAGGCCATGCCGTGGCCGAGGGCCGTCTCCGATGTGGCGACGAATCCGGCCGCAGCGCCGAGGCTTCGGCACGCCAGTGCCTGAGACCGGCCGAACCACCACCGAGTAGACCGTGAACGGCACCTCGCCGGCCGCAGCTGAGACGCTGTTCGGCGCACGCAGCGCCCTGCGTGGTGCTGTCAGCCCATCAGGGCCAGGAAGCCGGCGACCGTCGCGGCCATCGCCTCGCGACCCGGCGCGATGTACTTGCGCGGGTCCACGCCCGTGGTGTTCTCGGCCAGGTAGGCGCGGACGGCTCCGGTGAACGCGGTGTTCAGCGCCGTACCCACGTTGATCTTGACCATGCCGGAGGCGGCGACGGCCTGGCGGATCTCTTCGTCCGGGACGCCGCTGGAGCCGTGCAGCACCAGCGGGACGGGGACGGCGTCGCGCAGCCGGGCGATCAGCTCGTGGTCCAGGGCGGCGGTGCGCTCGGTCATGGCGTGCGAGGAGCCCACCGCGACGGCCAGTGCGTCGACACCGGTCGCGGCGACGTACGCGGCGGCCTCCGCCGGGTCGGTGCGGACGCCGGGGGCGTGGGCGTCGAGGGGGGCCTCGCCCTCTTTGCCGCCGACCTTGCCGAGCTCGGCCTCGATCCAGATACCGCGCTCGTGGCCCCAGGCGACGGCTTCGGCGGTGGCCCGCACGTTCTCCGCGTAACTCAGCTTGGAGGCGTCGAACATGACGGAGCCGAAGCCCTCGTCGTGCGCCTGGTGCAGCAGCTCCACGGACTCGACGTGGTCGAGGTGGAGGGCGAGCGGAACGGCGCAGGTGCGGGCTACGGCCGCGGCGGCGGCCGCGATGGCGGAGAGCCGGCCGCCGTGGAACTTCACGGCGTTCTCGGAGATCTGGAGGATGGCGGGGGCCCCGGCCCGCTCCGCGCCGGTGGCGATGGCCTCCGCGTGCTCCAGGGTGATGACGTTGAAGGCGGCGATCCCGCGTCCCTGGGCCTGGGCGGCGGAGACGAGTTCACCGGTACTGACGAGCGGCATTGCTGACCTCTGTTGATTCCTCGGGCCCGGTGAGGGGCCCGGTGGGGGTGCGGCGCTCAGGCCGCTCCGTCTGCGTGTTCCTCGATGGCGACGCGCGGCAGCAGCTCCTCGTAGGCCACCCGGTCGAAGTCACCCGCGGTGGGGGCAAGCACGGTCGCCGTCGACAGTGCCACCGCCCGTCGCAGCCGGTCCGGCCAGCTCAGGCCCTCGACGAGGGAGGAGAGCAGTCCGGCCACCGCGGAGTCGCCGGCCCCGGTGGGGTTGCCCTTGACCGCGGCCGGCGGGGCCGCCCGCCAGCTGCCGTCGGGGGTGACCGCCAGCATGCCGTCCGGGCCCAGCGAGGCGATCACCGTGTGCGCGCCGCGGCGGCGGGCGTCGCGGGTGGCGCGGGCGGGTTCGCGGGAGCCGGTGAGCTGGGCGAGCTCGTCGGCGTTCGGCTTGATGAGGTCGGGGCGGGCCGCGATGCCGCGGCGCAGCGGTTCGCCGCTGGTGTCCAGGAGCACCGGGACGCCGGCGGCGCGGGCCGGCCGGATCAGTTCGGCGTAGGCGCCGACGTGTATGCCGGGGGGCAGGCTGCCGCACAGGGCGACCGCGTCGGCGCCGGTGAGCAGCCTCTCGTACGAGCGGAGGAAGGCGGTCCACTCGTCGGCGGTGACGTGCGGGCCCGGTTCGTTGAACTGGGTGGTGTCGCCGGTGGTCCCGTCCACGACGGCCAGGGTGCGGCGGG
>CBRG010000293.1 GCA_000470535.1 Streptomyces sp. AW19M42 | reverse complement strand
TCACAGGGCAGTACACCTAGCGCGGCTGATCAGCAACGCAGCCGCAGACGGAGTAAGGCCCAGCAGCCCCGATCAGCGTCTGAGCCCCGTATGATCGGAGGACACCATCCGGCATGACGGATCGGAGGTTGGGGAATCAACGCCTCAGCAGCTGAGCCGCCGTGGCGGCCCGGACTGGCTGATTGGCAATGAGGGCGGGTTTCACGGGGACGATTCCCTGCCTATCCTGGAAGGGCCGCATACCGGCCGCCCCCCGCGGCCGACGACGAGGAGGACTCCGTGCCGCTCTCGGAGCACGAGCAGCGAATGCTCGAGCAAATGGAGCGAGCGCTGTACGCCGAAGATCCCAAGTTCGCGACAGCGCTTGAGGGAAGCGGGCTGCGTACGTACACCCGGCGACGGGTCTACCAGGCAGTTGCTGGCTTCCTGGTGGGTATCGCGCTCCTCATGGCCGGAATGGTCGCCCAGCAGATCTGGATCAGCGTGGTGGGATTCCTCGTCATGCTGGGCTGCGCGGTGCTCGCGGTCACGGGCTGGCGCAAAGCACCCAAGCCCGGTGAGCAACAGACAGCCGGGACCGGAGGCGGCGGCGAACGTCGACAACCCAAACAGCGCCGGACCGTGATGAACCGGATCGAGCAGCGGTGGCAGCGTCGCCGTGATGAGCAGGGCCAGTAAGCGCTTCGAACACTTATGGGTGAGGGGCGGCCGCATTTCTGCGGCCGCCCCTCACCCGTGTGTCCGCACCTGTATGCCCGCCCCGGGAGGGCACCGGCCGGACGGTGTGTGCCCGGCGAGTACGCGCTCCGCGTCCGGGCGGGCTGGACAGCCCGCCCGGACGCCCGGCCGGTTTCAGCCCTCCTGGCCGGACGGGCGCCGCGACCAGGCCGGGCGGCGCAGCCACGCCGGGCGCCGGGGCATGTGCCACCGGGCGGTCAGGGCCGCCCGGCGGTCCGAGGCCGCCCACACCACCCGTACAGCCGAGCGCGGCGCCACGACGGCGCGGAGCCGGAGCGACCCGCCGGCGGAGGCCCGCAGCGCGGCCCGTACGGTCCCGACGTCCTGCGAGAGCCCCGCCTCCGGCCGCGGCTCCGGCGCGTAGAGCACCTGCTCCACCGCACCCGCCGCACGGTGCACCGCCTCGGCCCCGTCGGTGTCGAGCCGTCCCAGCCGCACGAGGCGCTCCGCGGCCTTGCGCGGGGTCAGGGACTCGTCCGGGACGATGCCGTGGTCCCACGCCGTATCGGTGATCTCCCGCCAGGCGGCAAGCGTTCTGGCGGTGGCGTCACCCGGCGTACGCCCGGCGGAGAAGCTGAGTCTGCGGGCCCGTGCCCGGATCCGCCAGAGCATCGGCAGCAACGGCAGCAGCAGTACGAGCACCACCAGCAGGGTCACGCCGGCCACCGTGCCGGTCGGCGTCCCCGAATCCGTCGGGCCCACCGCTCCCGGCGCCATCGTGTTGCCGCACTCGCCCTGCTTGCGCGACTGCGCCGGGCAGCTTTCCGAGGCGGAAGGGGCGACCGGCGTGGCGGCCGAGGCGCCCGTCTCAGGCCGGTCCGGACCGGCCGGATCGCCGGAGGGGGTGTCCGGCAGGGTGTACGACGGCGCGGTGCCACGCGTAGGCGTCGGCTCGAACCGGGTCCAGCCCACGCCCTCGAAATACAGTTCCGGCCAGGCGTGCGCATCGCGCAGCCCGACCGACATCGAGCCGTCCGACTGGGTGGTGCCCGGGGTGAAGCCGATGGCGACCCTGGCGGGAATTCCGAGCGTCCGCGCCATCGCGGCCATCGTGAAGGAGAAGTGGACGCAGAAGCCCTCCTTGTCCTTGAGGAAGCGGCCGATCGCCGCGCTGCCGGTGCCGGAGTTCACCGAGGTGTTGTAGGTGAACCCTCCCTCGGAGGCGAAGTAGTCCTGCAGCTTCACCGCCTGCCCGTAGGCGTTGCCGGCGCCCCGCGTCACCTTCTCTGCCGTCTCCTTGACCACCTTCGGCAGCGAGCCGGGCACCCGGGTGTACTCGCGCTGGAGGGCGGCCGGGGCCGGTCCCGCGTCGGCCAGCTGGTCCGACGTCGGCTGCACGACCAGGCTCGACACCTGGTACTGCGCCCCCTGGGTCGTCTCCCCGCCGTCACCGACGAGGGTGCGTCCCTCGGACTCGTACCGCCAGCGCCCGCCGACCCGGACCTCGGTCGCCGGATAGGGCAGCGGCAGATAGGACTGCCGGTAAGAACTGGACGCGGAGATGTTCGAGCTGATCTCCGTGACCGCGACCTCCGGGGACAGCCCCCCGGGGCTCGGCAGCCGCTTCGGGACGTCCTTCAGCCGGCGGGTCGACGCCCGCCATTCGTTGCCGTTGAACTGGTCCAGCGCCAGGATCCGCAGATAGAAGTCCTGCGGACTGTTCGAGTTGGTGCGGTACGACATCACCTGCCGGTTCTCCGGCTGGTTGAGGTTGTTCTGCAGGGAGACGAGGGGGTTCACCGCGGAGATGGTGCCGCCACCGCCCCCCTTCCCGTTGCCGGCCCCCCTACCGGACAGCAGACCGCTGTCGAGAGCGGGCAGCGCCGCGGGCACGACCAGCGCGATGCCCAGGGCCAGTGCACCGATGCGGCGCCCCGTGCGCACCGGGGCGAGCGCTCCGCCGCCCGAGAGGCCGCCACCGACCGGGCCGCGGCCGGGCCTGGCCGCACCGGCGAAGACCCGTCCCCACTGCGAGAGCCGGTCGCGCCCCTCGGCCAGCAGCAGAAGCAGGTAGCCGCAGGCGGCGAGGACGAACCACAGCCAGTCCGCGCCGCCCTCCGCCAGCCCGGCCGCGACGGAGTACAGGGCCAGCAGGGGAAGACCGGCCGGCGCGGCACTGCGGAACGTCACCGCCAGCACGTCCACCGCCAGGCCGACCAGCAGCACACCGCCCACCAGCATCAGCCGGATACCCGCCGTGGCCGGAGCCGGAATCGCGTACCGGCTGACGTCGTCGGCACCCTCCGACAGCAGATCCGCGAGCAGCATCACGGTCTGCGGCCCCGGCAGGAACCCGGCCAGCGACTGCTCCCGGGCGAACGCCACGGTGAGCAGCATCAGCGTGACCAGCATCTGCACGGTCACGGTCAGCAGCCGCGGCAGCGGCACCCGGCGGCCGAGCGCCCCGACCCCGCACTGGATGGCCAGCAGGAACGCTGCCTGCACCAACCAGCTGACCGGGTCGACCAGCGGCAGCATCGAACACGCCGCCATCAGCGTCGCCGCATAGGCGCACAGCGCCAGCCGACCACGACCGCTCATGCCCGTCCCCTCATGACCAAGTACCGGAGAAACCTGTCGTACCGCCCGTCGCGCCGCCCACGGCCGCGGACTGCGTGAGCGAACCGAGATGGCTCGCCTGCTGCCACAGCCCGGCGAGGTCGGTGCCGGGCTTCACCGCGACCGCCGTCCACCCCGACTCGCGCAGCAGCCGCAGCCGCTGCTCGGACGCCGCCTCTGTGGCGGGCG
>CBRG010000292.1 GCA_000470535.1 Streptomyces sp. AW19M42 | reverse complement strand
GGCCCGCCACTGCCGCGATGACAGTGGCGGCACACGACTCTGGTTCCAGGTGTTCCCAGAAACGGAGCACCAGCCAGCCTGCCTCGGTGAGGCGGTTGTCTGTGTCCCGGTCGCGCTGGCTGTTCCGGCCGATCTTTTCTTCCCAGTACAGCCGATTCGTCTTGGGCATCACGAAGTGCTCCGGGCAGCCGTGCCAGAAGCAGCCGTCGATAAAGACTGCGACTTTCGCAGGGCGGAAGACCATGTCGGCCGTGCGGCGCATCTTCGGGAGCGGCTTTGCCGCTACCCGGTAGCGCAGTCCAGCGGCGTGTACAAGCGAGCGGAGGAGCAGCTCGGGCTCAGTGTCACGACTCCGGTTGCCAAGCATGCTCCGCCGGGTCGCGGCCGACGACGCCCACGACCCCTCCGGCGGCGTCCACTCCTCGGCCGGTGTTTCTGGTAGTTCTTGCTCGCTCATATCTCCAGCAGCTCAGAGACAACTTCCTCCAGGGCGTCCCGCCCGGCGAGGGCCTGTTCCTGTCCGTTCAACTCTATTTTCGGCGCTTCCCCCGTACCGAGGTCAGGCGGTCGCAAGCCTCGCACCCACGGACGCCACCTGACTGCACACCGACCTCCCTGATCGCTGCAACGGGAATGGCCTCGCGGCGGCGGGCTCTCCACTCACAGAGTTCCGTCCTGCAGCAGTGCCTTGAAGGCATCTACCTCTCGCTGCAGCACAATGCGCCCGTCGCCGTCGCTGAACGCCAGGATCCGGCCGCCTGCATCCAGGCCCGCCTCCGCGAGGAGCCCCAGCGGCAGGGACACGCGGCCGTCGTCATCGATCTGCAGTTCTGCTGGTTCGCATATCACACTCGCAGTCTGCCAGGCTCCAGGTAGAGCTGGGCTGCCCTGGCAGGTCCGGCGATCAGGACAGCCCATGAGCATCACCCTCTTTGACACGTAGATCCGCAGACGCGACCAAGGATTGCGATGGTTAACGGACATAGCGCAGACCCCGGTCCAGGGCAGGTCAGGGCTGACAAAATTGTTCCATGCACCGTATGTCGCGTGGTCGCCTGCTGCAGATGCTGGGTCAGCTCCGCGTGGCTCAGCCGAATGTCGAACTGCTCGCCTTCGTCGGCCTCCGTGGGCGGCGCGAACGCGGACTCAGCAGCCGTTGCCTGAGGTCTCGCTGGGAGCCATCTGGGAGCCAACCCGCTCCCCAACCCCCTTCGAGACCGTCCGAGACCACGACAGACCGACCCCCTGACCAGGGCAACCGCCATCGCCGCTGGCAAGATCAGTAACCGACCCTCATTCGGGACGAAGAGGTCGTGGGTTCAAATCCCGCCACCCCGACAGCCGTAAGACCAGGTCAGGCCCGGTACTGAGAAATCAGTACCGGGCCTGATTTGTTGTGCGCCCCCGAACCCCGACTCTGACCCCGCCCCCGCCTCCGAGATCCGCCGCGCCTTCCGTGATCTTGCCTAGGCCGAGACGGTGGCTGCGCGGCGGGCGCGCGGCGGGCGCTCACCGGAGGGGATCAGCTTCGCGCGGGTGGCGCCCCGAGCGGCGGGGCCGGGCGGTGCCGGGAGGTGCAGGACCGGGCCGGAGGCTCGTGCGTGACGTGTGATCCGGATCACGTGCTGTCACAGAGGCCGTGCGGGTGGTGTCTCGATCTCGAACTGCCCGAGACGAGGGAGACATCATCATGGTGGAGAACACTGACGTGGTTGTCATCGGCGGCGGGTACGCCGGCGTCATGGCGGCCAATCGCCTGACGCAGCGCGACGACGTGAGCGTGACGCTGGTCAACCCGCGCCCGACCTTCGTCCACCGGGTCCGCCTGCATCAGTTGGTGGGTGGAACCGCTGCCGCCGTCGTCGACTACCAGGACGTGCTGGCGGAGGGCGTCCGGCTGGTGGTCGACAGTGTGACGCGGATCGACGCGGTCGGGCGCGGTGTGGAGCTGGCCGGAGGTGGGGCGGTCGGCTACGAGTACCTGGTCTACGCGGTGGGCAGTGGCAGCGCCGACCCGCAGGTGCCCGGGGCGGCCGAGTTCGCCTATCCGGTCGCCGGCCTGGAGGAGGCGCGGCGGCTGTTGCCGGTTCTCGGGGCCGCGCCCGCATCGGCCGCGGTGACGGTCGTCGGAGCCGGTCCGACGGGCATCGAGACCGCCGCCGAACTGGCGGAGCAGGGTCGCAACGTGACCCTGGTCTGCGGTGGGGTGCTCGGGCCGTACCTGCACCGGCGGGGGCGGCGGTCGGTGGCCGGGCGGCTGGCGGCGCTCGGGGTGAGGGTCGTGGAAGGTGAAGCCGCGAAAGTGACGGCGGTGACGCGTGACGCGGTGCGGCTGGCTGACGGCCGGAAGCTGCCGAGCGCGGTGACCGTCTGGACCGTCGGCTTCGGGGTGCCGGACCTGGCCGCGCGCAGTGGGCTGAGCACCGATGAGCTGGGCCGCGTGCTCACGGACGAGACGCTGACGAGCGTGGATGACGACCGCATCGTCGCGGCCGGAGACTCGGCGGCGCCGTCCGGCCTGCCGTTGCGGATGAGCTGCCAGACGGCGATGCCGCTGGGCGCGCGGGCCGCCGACACGGTGCTCAGCCGGCTGGCCGGCGAACGGCCCGAGACCCTCAACCAGTCGTTCGGAGCGCAGTGCATCAGCCTGGGCCGGGGCGCCGGCATCTTCCAGTTCGGCAACAGGTCGGACAACGCGGTGTGGTTCCACATCGACGGTCGCCTCGGCGCGAGGATGAAGGAGACCGTGTGCAAGGGCATCGTGCAGCACTTGGCCGATGAGGCGCACAAGCCCGGCGGGTACAGCCTGCATCGCATGAAGGGAGGCGCCGGACGCCGCGAGGCGCTGAGGGCCATGCGCGCCGGGGCGCCGGCCGTCGAACGGATTTCATGAACCCGGGGCGGCCGAGGGGGAGATGATCGGGCTATGAGTGATGATCACGCCGTTGACCGGGCGACCGAGGTATTCGTCGCCCATCGCAATCTGCTCTTCACCGTCGCGTACGAGATGCTCGGCTCGGCGGCCGATGCCGAGGACGTCCTGCAGGAGACCTGGCTGCGGTGGGTCGAGGTCGACCTTGAGCAGGTGCGCGAGCAGCGCGCGTACCTGGTCCGGATCACGACCCGGCAGGCACTCAACCGGCTGCGCACGCTGTCCCGGCGCAGGGAGTCGTACGTGGGCCCGTGGCTGCCGGAGCCGCTGCTGACCGCGCCGGACGTGGCCCAGGACGTCGAACTCGCCGAGAGTGTGTCGATGGCGATGATGCTGGTCCTGGAGACCTTGTCGCCGACCGAGCGGGCGGTCTTCGTGCTGCGCGAGGTCTTCGACGTCGGCTACGACGAGATCGCGGCGGCGGTCGACAAGACCCCGGCTGCTGTCCGCCAGATCGCGCACCGGGCCCGCCTGCACGTGGACGCCCGGCGCCCGCGCGCCGTGGTGTCCCAGAGCCAGACGCGGGCGGCGGTGGAGTCGTTCCTGCGGGCGCTGGAGGGCGGGGACCTGCAGGGGTTGCTCGACGTGCTCGCGCCCGAGGTCGTCTACATGGGCGACGGCGGCGGCGTGAAGCACGCCGCTCTGCGGCCGATCGTCGGGGCCGCCAAGGTGGCCCGGCTGCTGGTCGCCGGCCTCGGCAGGAACACGATCCCGCTCGCCTTCGCCCCCACCATGGTCAACGGCAGCCCGGCACTGACGATCCACCTCGACGGTGAGCTGGACAGCATCGTCACGGTCCAGGCGGAGGCCGGGCGTCTCACCGGCCTCTACGTCGTCCGCAACCCGGAGAAGCTGTCCCGCATCGCGTCCGAGACCTCGCTCGCACTGCGCTGAACACCTCGCCGCAGTAAGCGACTTCGAGGTCGGGCGCTGCGCTGGATCTCGTACGGGCCGACTCGGCCGTCGGGGCTCCCTGTCCGCGACCGCCCCCGGTTTTTCCGTGGCCCCCGGTTTTTCCGTGGCCGCCGGTTTTTCCGTGGCCACCAGTTCCTCCTTGGCTGCCAGTTCCTCTGTAGAGAAGTCTCAACTCGCCCTGACGCACAGAAAGATCACTGGCATGGAGTTCCTTCGGTATGTGTTCCTTGTCTTCCACCTCTTCGGCTTCGCCGCGCTCATGGGTGGCTTCTTTTTCCAGCTGAGAGGGAAGGACCCGGTAACCGGCAGCTACATGCTGAGCAGCACGGTCGTCCAGCTGGTCACCGGTGCGGGACTCATCTGGACCCGAATATCCCTCGACCTGACGGTGATTGACGCGAAGATGGGGGTGAAGCTGGCCCTGGACGTCCTGGTGGCGGTGACCGCGCTGGTGGGCATGCGTAACAAGCAGCAGTGGGCCTTCTACGCCGTGGGGTCGTTCACGGCGGCCGCAGCCGTCGTGGCCGTGGCGTGGACGTAGCCCCCCAGCAGGAGTCCCTGTACCGCTCCGCACCCCGGATCTAAAGTGTGTCGAACGGATCGTGACTCAGGGGAGTGCTCTCATGGACCCGATCACAGCAGCGGCGCTCACGGCACTTGCGTCAAGCGCGGGCGGCGAAGTCGGCCGTCAGACCTGGCAAGGACTCACCGCGGTGGTGAGGCGTCCGTTCCGGCGTGGTACGGCACAGGACCCGGAGGGGGACGGATCGCCCGGGGTCAGCTCGGGCGAGCTGGAGGCCGCCGCCCTGGCGGCCGATCCCGCCGATCCGCTGCACGCAC
>CBRG010000291.1 GCA_000470535.1 Streptomyces sp. AW19M42 | reverse complement strand
CTACCGACTGAGCTATTGGGGCGAGCGATGAAGACATTACACGCTCGGTCGCCGATCGCCCAAATCCGTTTCGAAGCACCCTGCACAGCCCTTGATCGGCGCCGCTCCGAACCCTTGATCAGCCGCTCGTCCGGCACTTGATCAGCGGTTCAGCAGCCACCGGACCACCTCCCGCCTCACCCGCGCGCACTCGTCCCGCGCGTCCCTGCGCACGACACCGGTATGACTATGCAGCTCCTCCTCGGACCCGGTACGTCACACCTTTAGTCTCGACTCACTCTGCGTGATCCTGTCCCTTCCCTGGAGCGCGATGCCCGACAGCAGGCCGCGGCCGCCGGACGACCACGCCGCCGACGCGGCCAACAGCCGCGAGAGCACGGCACTGACGCTCTGCGGTGCCCGTCTCACCGACGGCCGCATCGTGGACGTACGGCTCGGCGGCAGCCGGATCGAGGCCGTCGGCACCACCGGCAGCCTCCCCGCGTCCGGCGCGCGCATCGATCTGCGCGGCCACCTCCTGCTGCCGGCGCCCGCCGAGCCGCACGCCCACAGCGACACCGCGCTCACCGCCGACGACGCCGTGACCGGCGCCCCCGGACCGGCCTCGCAGCTCCCCGAGGACGTCCAGCGGCGCGCCACAGAAGCCGCGTTGCTGCAACTCGGGCACGGCGCGACCGCGCTGCGCTCGCACGTGCGGATCGGCGACGTACAGGGCCTCGCCGCCCTCGAAGCCGTCCTTCAGGCACGCCGGTCGCTTCGCGGGCTCGCCGATCTGACAGCGGTCGCCGTCCCCCGGCTGCTCACCGGCGTCGCGGGAGCCGACGGCCTGGCCATGCTCCGCGACGCGGTGAAGATGGGCGCCTGCGCGGTCGGCGGCTGCCCCGACCTGGATCCGGACCCGACGGGGTACGCGGAAGCCGTCCTGCAGATCGCCGCCGAACACGGCTGCCCCGTCGATCTGCATACGGACAGTGACGACCCGGCCCGGCTGGCCCGGCTCGCGGCCATGCTCGGCGGACTGCGGCAAGGGGTCGCCATCGGCCCCTGCGCGGGTCTCTCCCGGCTCCCCCGGGAGACCGCGGTCCGCGCCGCGGACCAGCTCGCCGCGTCCGGGGTGACGGTCATCTGCCTGCCCCAGGGCGGCTGCTGCGGCGCGGAGCGCCCGGGTACCGCCCCGGTACGGCTGCTGCGCGCGGCCGGGGTGCGGGTCGCGGCGGGCAGCGGGGCGCTGCGCGACCTCGCCAACCCGGTGGGGCGCGGCGACCCGCTGGAGGCCGCCTTCCTGCTGGCCTCGCAGAGCGGACTGCGGGCCGAGCACGCCTACGCCGCGGTGTCCGCCGAGGCCAGACGTGCGATGGGGCTGCCCGAGGTGCGGATCGAGGCGGGCTTCCCGGCCGAGCTGCTCGCCGTGCGCGGCGAGCAGCTCGCCGGGGTGCTCTCACTGGCGTACAGCCGGATCGTGGTGCACCGCGGCCGGGTGGTGGCCAGGACCAGCGCGGTACGCGAGTACTGCGACTCCGAGACGGGCGGCGGGGCCGGACTCCCCCGCCAGGGACGGCCGGATTCCGGTCCCGGCGGCGGGGCTTGAGCGCGACGCGGCGCACTCCGGCGTACGGTCGTGACCATGCGCATTGTCATCGCAGGTGGACATGGTCAGATCGCGCTGCGGCTTGAGCGGCTGCTCGCTGCACGCGGGGACGAGGCGGTCGGGATCATCCGCGACCCCGGACAGCGTGACGACCTGCGGGCCGTCGACGCGGAACCGGTGGTCCTGGACCTCGAATCGGCCACCGTGGAGGAGACCGCGGAGGTGCTGCGCGGGGCCGACGCGGTGGTCTTCGCGGCCGGTGCGGGCCCCGACAGCGGCACGGACCGCAAGGACACGGTGGACCGCGGCGCCGCCGTGCTCTTCGCGGACGCGGCGGAACGGGCGGGGGTGCGACGCTACGTCGTCGTCTCGTCCATGGGCGCCGACGCCGACCACCCCGGCGACGAGGTGTTCGACGCGTACCTGCGGGCCAAGGGCGCGGCCGACGCCTACGTACGCTCCAGGACGGCGCTCGACTGGACGATCCTGCGCCCCGGCATGCTCACCAACGACGCCGGCACCGGCCAGGTGCTGCTCGCCGCGTCGACCGGCCGCGGCCCGGTCCCGCGCGACGACGTGGCGGCCGCGATCATGGAGCTGCTGGACACCCCGGCGGCGGCGGGCCTGACGCTGGAACTCATCTCGGGCAACGTGCCGGTGATGGTCGCGGTGAAGGACATCGCGGGCAACTGACGCGCGGGCACCGGGGGAACGCAGTCAGCCCCCGGTGCCGGACGTACGGCGATGCCGTGCCGCTCCAGCAGGTCCGCCGTCACCCCGTCCGCCGCGCGCTGCTCGCCGGTGAACGTACCGTCATACACCTTGCCGCGCCCGCACGAAGGGCTGCGGGCCATCAGCAGCGCCTCGGTACACCCGGCCCCGCGAGCCGCCTCCAGGGCACGCCGCGCGCCGTCCAGAAACGCCTCGGTCACATCGTCCCCGGAGTCGTCCACGACGCGCGCACGGCCGTCCAGCACGCCGTGGCCGTCGCCGCCGACGAGCTCGGCGGGCCGGCGGGGCGCGGGCAGCCCGGCGGCGACCTCAGGGCAGCAGGAGACGGCCCGGCGGTCACCGATGGCCGCGGCGAGCTCGGCGGAGGCGCGGGCCCGGCCGTCGAAGCGGCAGGGCACGCCCAGGAGACAGGCACTGACCAGTACGGATTCCATGGTTGCGCCCTTCGCGGCGGGCACAACAGAGAAGGCCCCCGTCCGAGGACGGGGGCCTTGCTTTGTGGCGGCGCCAGGGTTCGAACCTGGGTAGGCTGAGCCGGCAGATTTACAGTCTGCTCCCTTTGGCCACTCGGGCACACCGCCAAGGGATGCTGCCGTCGGGCCCGTCTCGCGACGGCGCTCTGTGGCAACGACGTAAACGATACCTGATGCCCAGGGGTGCTACGCCACTGGATTCGATCAGCGGCCCGCGCGGGCCGAGGCGGCCATGGGCTGTCCCGCAATCCCTGGTGGATCAGCGCGCGGCGTCAGATGCGGTGCGTCGCAAGGCGGAAGGACATCCGCATACGGGACACATCCGGGCGTACCGACAATGCGGCGAGGTGCCGTAGCCGGCGTCGCGCGCCCGCCAGGGACTGCGGGACAGCCCTTAGGCTTTGGTGGGCGGCGTGGTGCCAGTGGGCCCCGCGGCCGCCCCGTGGACATTCCGTTTCCAGCACCCCCGATACAAGGAGCCACACGTCATGGCCGACTCCAGTTTCGACATCGTCTCGAAGGTCGAGCGGCAGGAGGTCGACAACGCCCTCAACCAGGCCGCGAAGGAGATCTCGCAGCGATACGACTTCAAGGGCACCGGCGCCTCGATCTCCTGGTCGGGCGAGAAGATCCTTATGGAGGCGAGCGGCGAGGAGCGGGTCAAGGCGATCCTCGACATCTTCCAGTCCAAGCTGATCAAGCGCGGCATCTCGCTGAAGTCGCTGGACGTGGGCGAGCCGCAGCTGTCCGGCAAGGAGTACAAGCTCTTCGCCACCATCGAGGAGGGCATCTCCCAGGAGAACGCCAAGAAGGTCGCGAAGATCATTCGCGACGAGGGCCCCAAGGGTGTCAAGGCCCTGGTCCAGGGTGACGAGCTGCGAGTCAGCTCGAAGAGCCGGGACGACCTGCAGACCGTTCAGGCGCTGCTCAAGGGCCAGGACTTCGACTTCGCCGTGCAGTTCGCGAACTACCGGTAGGAGCGGCGGTCCGGGCGCGGGGCGGAATGCGTGGTTCCGCGCCCGGATGCCATGTCCGAATACCGCCGGTCCCGGAGATTCGGGCGACGCAGACTGGTCCGTGGCAGCCGATGACCGCGCTGTCCGCCGGACGAGAAGAGGGACGAGTCATGACCATGTACGCGACGGTCGACAGCCCGCTGGGCGAGCTGCTGCTGGTCGGCGAGAAGGCCGTGGGACCGGCCGGCGACGGGGTCGCGCTCGTCTCGCTCTCCCTGCCGGGCCAGAAGGGCGCGGCGGTCGTCCAGGACGGCTGGGTCCGCGAGCCCGGGGCATTCGCGGGGATCGCCGGGCAGCTGCGGGAGTACTTCGAGGGGCGGCGGACCCGCTTCGACATCGCCCTCGCGGACGGCCGGGGCACCGAGTTCCAGCGCCGGGTGTGGGCCGCGCTGGAGGACGTCCCGTACGGGGAGACGGTGTCGTACGGGCAGATCGCCGAGCGGGTCGGTGCCTCCGGGGCGGGGGTACGGGCCGTGGGCACGGCGATCGGCCGCAACCCGCTGCTGGTCGTGCGGCCGTGCCACCGGGTGATCGGCTCTGACGGGGCGCTGCGCGGCTACGCGGGCGGCCTGGAGCGAAAGGAGCGGCTTCTGGGGCTTGAGGGCGCCCTGGCGGTGAGCTGATGGCCGGGCTCTTCCCCCGGCTGCGGGCGGAGGTCGCGCCGGGGGCGGTGCACGTCCCCGACTGGCTGCCCGAGGAGCGGCAGCGGGAGTTGGTGGCGGCCTGCCGGGAGTGGGCGCGCGGGCCCGTGCCGTTGCGGCACACGGCGCTGCCGGGCGGCGGGGTGATGTCCGTACGGACGGTGTGCCTGGGGTGGCACTGGCAGCCGTACCGCTACACGCGCACGGCGGACGACGTGAACGGCGCGCCGGTCGCCCCGTTCCCGGAGTGGCTCGGGGAGTTGGGGCGGGCCGCGCTGGTGGCGGCGTACGGGCAGGAGAGCCCGGTTCGGGCGTACGCGCCGGACACCGCGCTGATCAACTTCTATGACGACGCGGCACGGATGGGCATGCACCAGGACAAGGAGGAGCGGTCCGGTGCCCCTGTGGTGTCGCTGAGCATCGGTGACAGCTGTGTCTTCCGCTTCGGCAACACGGAGGGCCGCGGAAGGCCCTACACCGACGTGGAGTTGGCCTCGGGCGATCTGTTCGTCTTCGGCGGGCCTTCGCGTTTCGCGTTCCACGGGGTGCCGAGGATCCACCCGGGGACAGCCGGTCCCGCGACAGGCATGAGCGGCGGTCGGCTCAATCTGACCCTTCGCGAGACCGGGTTGGGCGTCTGAGGACGGACAACGTCAGGGGCGTCAGCGGCGTTCGCGGGAGTTCCCGAACAGCAGCCGGTAGGCGATCAGCAGGATCAACGAGCCGCCGATGGCCGAGATCCAGGTGGCCGCGTCGAAGAAGTCGTCCTTGGAGATCGGACGGTCCAGGAAGCGCGCGGATATCCAGCCACCCACGAAGGCGCCGACGATCCCTATGAGCGTGGTGCCCACGAGGCCGCCGGGGTCGCGTCCCGGCAGCAGGATCTTGGCGATGACGCCCGCGACAAGTCCAAGAATGATCCAGCCAATAATCGTCATGCGTGCGAACCTACCCCTCACTCGGTCTTGGAATCCAAGACGCGGGTGGGGGGTAGGTGGTTGCGGGTATGGGCTGTGAGCTGGTCGTACGTCTCACGTGGCGCCGTCCGTCACCGGCCGGTCGTCACCAGCCGGCGAACTGCTCGTCGGTGCTGACGATCTCCTTGCCGAAGGGCATCAGCGATACCGGGATCAGCTTGAAGTTGGCGATGCCCAGGGGGATGCCGATGATCGTGATGCACAGGGCAATGCCGGTGGTGATGTGACCGAGCGCCAGCCACCAGCCTGCGAGGACCAGCCAGAGCACGTTGCCGACGCAGGAGGGCCCGCCCGCGTCCCGGCGGTCGACGACGCGGTGGCCGAAGGGCCACAGGGCGTAGACGCCGATGCGGAAGGCCGCGAGGCCGAACGGGATGCCGATGATCGTGATGCACAGCAGGAGCCCCGCGAGCAGGTAGCCCAGGAACATCCAGAAGCCGCACAGGACCAGCCAGATAACGTTCAGAACTGTCTTCATGGGCGATGACCTGCCATCTGCTCAAGTCGGGCGATGCGCTCCGCCATCGGCGGGTGGGTCGAGAACATCCTGGACATGCCCCGGCCGGGGCGGAACGGGTTGGCGATCATCATGTGGCTCGCTGTCTCGATCCGCGGTTCGGGAGGCAGCGGAAGCTGCTTGGTTCCGGCATCAAGCTTACGCAGGGCGGCGGCAAGGGCCAGCGGGTCACCGGTGAGCTGGGCGCCCGAGGCGTCCGCCTCGTACTCCCGGGAGCGGCTGACGGCCAGTTGGATGACGGAGGCGGCGAGCGGGCCCAGGATCATGATCAGGAGCATGCCGAGGATGCCGGGGCCCTCGTCGTCGTTGGAGCGGCCGACCGGGATCAGCCAGGCGAAGTTGACCAGGAACATGACGACGGAGGCGAGGGCTCCGGCGACGGACGAGATCAGGATGTCCCGGTTGTAGACGTGGCTCAGCTCATGGCCGAGGACGCCGCGCAGCTCCCGCTCGTCCAGGATCTGGAGGATGCCGTCGGTGCAGCAGACCGCCGCGTTGCGCGGGTTGCGGCCGGTCGCGAAGGCGTTGGGGGCCTGCGTCGGGGAGATGTAGAGCCGGGGCATGGGCTGCCGGGCGGCTGTGGAGAGCTCGCGGACCATGCGGTACAGCTCGGGCGCCTCGAACTCGCTCACCGGACGGGCGCGCATGGCGCGCAGCGCCAGCTTGCCGCTGTTCCAGTACGCGTAGGCGTTGGTGCCGACGGCTACCAGGAGCGCGACGATCAGGCCCGTGCGTCCGAAGAAGCTGCCGATGAGAATGATGAGTGCGGACAGGCCCCCGAGGAGTACGGCGGTTCTCAGCCCGTTGTGCCGGCGGTGCACGGTACGCCCTCCAAATGGTGCAGCAGGGGAACCCTTGCTTGGTGGTGCTCCACTCCCCAGTGGAGCCTCCCGTACTGGTCAACGCCAGGCGAGGAGAGCTAGTTCCCTTGTGCTCGCTGCCGCGGGGCCCGGCCGCTCCGGGTGTTCGTTCCGGAGCGGTCCGTAGGCCGTACGGGTGGAGGGGTGCCGCCGGATCAGCGCTGGACGGGGAGTTTGGCGAGCGCCAGGGCCTCGGGGGCGGGCTCGACGTCGCTGGTGCAGTGGGCGCAGCGGGAGGCGATGGCCGGGATCTCCGTGTAGCAGCGGGGGCAGTCACGCAGGGCCGCCTTGATGTCGGCCTTCTCCTCGTCCTTCTTCGCGGTGAAGCGGTTCTGGACCTTGGCCATGGGGACGACGACGCAGAAGTAGAGGACCGCGGCGGTGATGAGGAAGGCGATCGCGGCGGCGACGAAGAGGCCGTAGGGGAACGTCACACCGTCGAACGTGAACTCGGCCTTGCTGAAGTCACCGGTGCCCCGGGTGATGAGGCCGATCAGCGGCACGATGAACGCGTTGCTGAATCCTGTGACGACCGCGGTGAACGCGGCTCCGACGGCGAGGCCGATCGCCATGGAGACGACGTTTCCGCGCAGGATGAATTCCTTGAACCCGTTCAGCACTGCCTGTGGCTCCTCTGTTGCGATGCGATGTCCCTATGCGCCTTCGCGCGGCATGACCCTGCCCTGCGCGGACCGCTCCGGGCAAACCGATCTTGAGGGACGTCAGAACAGGTTGACGCCGGCGAACCGGAGAACGGCCTGAGGGGCGCCCGACAGGGCGATACCGGTGACGGCGGTGATGACGATCGCCGCGGTGAGCGGTGCCGGGGCGCGGTGGTGGGCGGCGGGCCGCTGGTCCGTACCGTCCTCTGCCGCCCGGTCCTGAGCGCCGTCCCGCGCTTCGTCCTCGGCGGGGCCGCGGAACAGGGCGGCGGTCCACTGGAGGTAGTAGTACAGCGCGATCACGACGTTGACGGCCATGACGACGGCGAGCCAGCCGAGTCCGGCGTCGACGGCCGAGGAGAAGACGGTGACCTTGGCGAAGAGGCCGATGATGCCCGGCGGCAGTCCGGCCAGGCAGAGCAGGAAGAAGCCCAGGGTGAGTGCGGCCAGGGGGCGGGTGGCGTAGAGGTTGCGGTAGTCGGCCAGGCGGTTGCCCGGGTGGGTACGGGCGACCAGGGCGGCCACCGCGAAGGCGCCGAGGTTCACGACGGCGTACATCAGGGCGTACGCGACGGTGGAGCCGATCTGCCGGTCGCCGGCGTACGCGGCCGCGGCGATCGGCACCAGGAGGTAGCCGGCCTGCGCGACGGACGACCAGGCGAGGAGGCGTACGGCGCTGCGGGCGCGGGTGGCGCTCTGGCGCAGCGCGGCGACGTTGCCGACGGTCATGGTGAGCGCGGCGAGGACGGCGAGGGCGGGGCCCCAGACGTCCGCGTAGGAGGGGAACGCGACCACGGTGACGAGGATGAGGCCGGAGAAGCCGACCGCCTTTCCGACGACGGAGAGGTAGGCGGCGATCGGCAGCGGGGCGCCGACGTAGGTGTCGGGGACCCAGAAGTGGAAGGGCGCGGCGGCCGTCTTGAAGGCGAAGCCGACGAGGGTGAGGGCGACGCCCGCCTCGGCGAGGGTGGAGAGCTGTCCGGGTACGTCGTCGAGGCGGCCGGCGATCTCCGTGAGGTGGAGGGTGCCGGTCGCCGCGTAGACGAAGCTGACGCCGAGGAGCATCACGGCGGTCGCGACGACGGAGGACAGGAAGAACTTCAGCGCGGCCTCCGAGGAGCGCCGGTCGCCGCGCTTGATGCCGACGAGGGCGAAGGCGGGCAGCGAGGCGACTTCGAGGGCGACGACGAGCGTGGCGAGGTCGCGGGCGGCTGGCAGCAGCGCGGCGCCCGCCGCGGAGGACAGCAGCAGGAACCAGAACTCGCCGGCCGGCAGCTTGCGGGTGTCTCCGATCGACAGCAGCGCGGTGAGCAGCGCGCCGCCGAGCACGAGGAGCTGGATGACCAGGGTGAAGTGGTCGGCGGTGTAGCTGCAGGCGCGGGCGCCGGTGGTGAGACAGAAGGTGGAGCGGTCGCCGTCGCGCAGCGGGAGGAGCAGTGCCAGGGCGGCCACGAGACCGGCGACGGCTCCGTAGCCGAGCAGCGGTTTGCGTTCCCTGGGTACGAAGAGGTCGGCGACCAGGATGACGAGGGCGACGGCCGCGACGGTGAGCGGGGGCGCGATGGCGAGCCAGTCGACGGACTGGACGAGGCTGGACGTGCCCCCGGCCGCGGTCCGGACGAGGCCGGAGGCGTCCCCCGCCGCGGTCTGGACGAGGCCGGTGGTGCTCTCGGCCGCTGTGGTCACGACTTGCCTCCTGCGAGGAGCTTCTGCACGGCCGGGTCGGTGAGGCCGAGGAGGACGGCGGGCCACAGCCCGGCCAGGACGGTGAGGGCGGCGAGGGGGGTCCAGGCGGCGAACTCGTGGTGCTGGATGTCGGGGATCCGGTGCGGTTCCCCGGGCTTGGCGCCCATGCAGACGCGGCGTACCAGGATGAGCATGTACGCGGCGGTGAGCAGGGTGCCGAACGCGGCGATGGACATGAACGTCAGGAAGGCGGGGCGGCTCAGGCCGTCGGCCGGGTCGAAGGCGCCGAACAGGGTGAGCATCTCGCCCCAGAACCCGGCGAGGCCGGGCAGTCCGAGGGAGGCGACCGCGGTGAACGCGAGGAGGCCGCCGAGTCGGGGCGCGCTGCCGTAGAGCGCTGCACCGGTGGCGCCGGAGAGGGTGTCGAGGTCGGCGGTGCCGTACCGGTCCTTGACCGCGCCGACCAGGAAGAACAGCAGGCCGGTGATGAGCCCGTGGGCGACGTTGGCGAAGAGTGCGCCGTTGACGCCGGTGGGGGTCATGCTCGCGATGCCGAGGAGTACGAAGCCCATGTGGCCGACGGAGGAGTACGCGATCAGCCGCTTCAGGTCGCCCTTGGCGCCGGGCCGGGCCAGCGCCAGGCAGGCGAGCGACCCGTAGATGATGCCGGCGACCGCGAAGGCCGCGAGGTAGGGCGCGAAGGTGTGCATGCCGTCGGGGGCGATCGGGAGCAGGATCCGGACGAATCCGTACGTGCCCATCTTCAGCAGGACGCCCGCGAGGAGGACGGAGCCGACCGTGGGGGCGGCGGTGTGGGCGTCCGGGAGCCAGCTGTGCAGCGGCCACATCGGGGTTTTGACGGCGAGTCCGATGCCGATCGCGAGAACGGCGATGACCTGCACGGACGAGGTGAGGCCGCGGCCGTTGTCAGTGGCGAGTGCCACCATGTCGAAGGTGCCGCTCTTCAGTCCGATGAGGAGCAGCCCGAGCAGCATGACGACCGAGCCGAGCAGCGTGTAGAGGATGAATTTCCAGGCGGCCGCCTGCTTCCGCGCACCGCCCCAGCGGGCGATGAGGAAGTACATCGGGATGAGCACCATCTCGAACGCCAGGAAGAACAGCAGCAGATCGAGGACGGCGAAGGTCGCGAGGGTGCCGGATTCCAGGAGCAGGATCAGTGCGACGAAGGCCTTCGGGGAGGGGCCCGCGGGCGGCTTGAAGTAGCTGTGGAGCGCGCAGAGGAAGGTCAGCAGCGCGGTCAGCACGAGAAGGGGGAGCGAGATGCCGTCGATGCCGAGATGGATGCGGACGTCTAGCGCCGGGATCCAGCTGATGTCGGTGGTGGCCTGCATCTTCGACGGGTGGTCGTGGTCGAAGCCCAGGGCGAGCACGATCGCGGCGAGGAGGATCACGCCGGTCACGGTCACGCCGTGGCGGAGCACGGCCTGGTCGGGGTCGCGGCCCTTCAGTCCGGGCGGGGCCGGGAGCAGGGCCGCGACGGCTCCGAGCAGCGGGGCGACGACGATGAACGCCAGAAGGAACTGCATCACGGATTCGCTCATATCGATCACGGCTCACGACCCGGCGTTGACGTTGGCGAAGACGACGGCGGCGACCGCCAGGACCAGGGAACCGGCGAGCAGTGCGCTGAGGTAGGTCTGCACGTTGCCGGTCTGGGCACGGCGGACGGCGGTGCCGAGCCAGCGTGCGCCGGTGGCGGAGCCGCGTACGTAGGTGTCGACGACCTCGCGGTCCAGGAAGCGGACGAGGTTCGCCGCGGCCTGGACCGGGCGGACGAACAGGGCCGCGTAGACGGCGTCCAGGTGGAAGCCGGCGGCCGCGTGGTGGTGGAGCGGGCCGAGCAGCAGCCGGCCGGGGTCGGCGGGGTCGGGGGCGTCACCGGAGTCTCCGTAGGCCGCGGTGTGGCTCTCCAGTGCCTCGACCTCGATGAGGGCCGGTTCGGCGTCGGGGTGGGCGGTGACCGATCCCATGGGGGTACGGGCGGCGAGCGCCGTGGTGTGGCGCCAGGCCCCGTAGGTGACGAGGCCTCCGACGAGACAGACGCCGGTGGACAGGACGGCGGTGGTCAGCGACGGGGTGAGGCTGTGGCCGTCGAACCAGTCGGTGATCACGCCGACCGTCAGTCCGAACGCGAGGGTGGGGACGGCCAGCACCCACAGGACCGAGGTCATGGCGACGGGCTGCCTGCCGTGGTCGGGGGCCTCTGCGCCCCGGCCCCGGAAGGCGAGGAGCCAGAGGCGGGTGGCGTACGCGGCGGTGAGCACGGCGGCCAGGAGTCCGGCGATCAGGACGGTCCAGCCGGCGGCGGCCGGGGCGACGTGGCGGTCACCGAGGGCGGTGTGCTCGGCGGCGACGAGGACGGCTTCCTTGGAGAAGAAGCCGGCGAACGGCGGGATGGCGGCCAGCGCGAGGAGCGCGACGGTCATCGTCCAGTACGCGTCCGGGATGCGCTTGGCCAGGCCGCCCATGCGGGACATGGCGGCCAGTGAGTTGGTCCCCGCGGCGTGGATGACGACGCCCGCGGCGAGGAAGAGGACGGCCTTGAACGCACCGTGCGAGAGGAGGTGGAAGACGGCTGCCCCGCGGTCACCGACGGCCAGAGCGCCGGACATGTAGCCGAGCTGCCCGATCGTGGAGTAGGCGAGGACGCGTTTGATGTCGTCCTGGGCGAGGGCGGCGAGACCGGAGCCGATCATCGTGACCGCCGCCATGACGGCCAGGACGACGAGCGCGGCGCCCGAGGCGGCGAAGACGGGGAGCAGCCGGGCCACGAAGTAGATACCGGCCGCGACCATCGTCGCGGCGTGGATCAGCGCGGACACGGGGGTGGGGCCGGCCATCGCGTCGGGCAGCCAGGTGTGCAGCGGGAACTGCGCGGACTTGCCCGCGACGCCGGCCAGGAGCAGCAGGGCGATCACGGTGGGGTGGTCGAGGCCGCCGTGGGCGACGGCGCCCAGGATGCCGGTGATGCGGAAGGTGCCCGTGTCGGCGGCGAGGGCGAACAGGCCGATGAGGAAGGGGACGTCACCGAGCTTGGTGACCAGGAACGCCTTGAGGGAGGCGGCGCGGGCCTCGGGCGTCTCCCAGTAGTGGCCGACCAGGAAGTACGAGCAGATGCCCATGATCTCCCAGCCGACCAGGAGCACCATCAGGTCGCCGGAGTAGACGACGAGCAGCATCGCGGAGGTGAAGAGGGAGACGAGAGCCGCGTACGAGGGGTAACGGGGGTCGTCGCGCAGATACGCGGTCGAGTAGATCTGCACACAGCTCGCGACCAGGGCGACCAGCACGGCCACGAGGACCGCGAAGCCGTCGAGGTGCAGGGCCAGGTCGATCGGGACCGATCCGGTGGGGGTGAGCTGGGTCGCGGCGTCGATGGCCCGCCCGCCGCCCTGGCGTGCGGCGACGACGGCCGCGATGACGAGGGAGGCGAGGGAGGGCAGTACCGCCAGCGGGCGGACGAAGCCGGGGGCGCTGCGCCCGAGAAGGAGCCCGGCCGCGGCTCCCAGGAACGGGAGGAGGGGGACGAGGACGGCGAGGGTCGTGGTGGTCACGGGGTGGCCTCTGCCTTCTTTGCCTTCCCTGCCGGAGCAGTGGCCTGGTCTTCGGGGACTTCGGCGTCCCTCTCGTCGTCGCCGGCCGGGACTGTTTCGGCCTCGTCGGTCTCGGCGGTGTCGCGGAGGCGGTCGATGTCGGAGCTGCCTCGGTTGCGGTACACGGCGAGGACGATGGCCAGCCCGATACCGATCTCCGCCGCCGCGATGGCAATGGTGAACAGGGTGAGGGCCTGGCCTGAGTGCAGGGCGTCGCGGAGCCAGACGTCGAAGGCGACCAGGTTGAGGTTGACGGCGTTGAGCATCAGCTCGACGGACATCAGGACCAGGATCGCGTTGCGGCGCGCGAGTGCTCCGTAGAGCCCGGTACAGAAGAGGAGGACGGCGAGCACTGCGGGATAGGCGAGGTGCATCAGCTCTTGTCCTCTCGGCCCTTGCGGGACAGGACGATCGCGCCGACGAGGGCTGCGAGGAGGAGAACGGAGAGCGCTTCGAAGGGGAGTACCCAGTGCCGGAAGAGGAAGGCGCCGGTGACCTCGGTGGACCCCTGGGCCGGTCCGTCCAACTCGATCCAGGTGGTGCGGAAGGCGTCCACGACGACCCATACGAGGGTCCCGGCGGCGGCGACGGCGACGGCGAGGGCGGCCCAGCGGTTCTCCGAATCGGCGTCCGGGGAGCGGCCGATGGGGGCCCTGGTGAGCATCAGGCCGAACAGCAGGAGGACGACGACGGAACCGACGTAGATCAGTACCTGGACCCAGGCGATGAACTCGGCCGTGAGCAGGAGGTATTCGACGGCGAGGCCGCCGAGCGCCACGATCAGCCAGAGGGCCGCGTGCACCAGCTGCCTGGTCGTGACGGTGACGAGGGCCGCGCCGAGGGTGGCGATCCCGACCAGGACGAAGGCGATCTCGATACCGGACGGGGAGAGGAAACCGGGGTGGCTCCCGGCGGCGAGGACGGTTGCGGGCATCACGCCTGGCCCTCCTGGTCCGTCGGAGTGGAGTCCGTAGAGGCGGAGTCCGGCGGAGTGGAGTCAGCCGGGGCGGAGTCCGGCGCGGCGGGTGGGGCAGCCGCGGCGGCCTCCTGCTCGCGCTTGGCCTGGAGCTTGTCCGCCGTCTTGCGGGCGGCGGCGATCTCCTTCGGCTCCTCGGCCCCCGGATCGAGCGCCGGCGGCTCAGGCACCGTCCACATCCACTCGCGGAGCTTGTCGCGCTCGTGGGTGAGTTCGAGGATGTCCGTCTCCGCGTACTCGAACTCCGGCGACCAGAACAGCGCGTCGAACGGGCACACCTCGATGCAGATCCCGCAGTACATGCAGAGCGAGAAGTCGATGGCGAAGCGGTCCAGCACATTGCGGCTGCGCTCGCGCCCGCCCGGGGCCGCGGCGGGCACCGTCTCCTTGTGGGAGTCGATGTAGATGCACCAGTCGGGGCACTCACGGGCGCAGAGCATGCAGACCGTGCAGTTCTCCTCGAACAGCGCGATGACGCCGCGGGAACGAGGCGGCAGCTCGGGCTGCGTGTCCGGGTACTGGGCGGTGACGGTTTTTTTCGTCATCGTCCGCAGGGTGACGGCGAGACCCTTGGCCAGGCCTGCGCCGGGGATGCGGGGCCGGGAGGGCGGGAGCGATGCGGTCACTAGTTGATCGCCACCTTCACGATGCCGGTGAGCGCGATCTGCGCGAGAGCGAGCGGGATGAGCGTGGTCCAGGCGAGCTTCTGCAACTGGTCCTCACGAAGCCGCGGATAACTCACGCGCAGCCAGATGACGACGAAGGCGAGGACGGCGGCCTTCAGGAGCGTCCAGACCCAGCCCAGTCCGTCGGCGCCCAGCGGGCCGTGCCAGCCGCCCAGGAAGAGGACGGTGGTCAGCGCGCACAGCACGACGATGCCCGCGTACTCGGCGAGCAGGAACAGGGCGAACCGGAGGCCGGTGTACTCGGTGTACGCGCCGAAGATGATCTCCGAGTCGGCGACCGGCATGTCGAACGGCGGGCGCTGGAGTTCGGCGAGCCCCGCCACGAAGAAGACCAGGGCTCCGACGATCTGCCAGGGCAGCCACCACCACTCGAAGGCGTCGAGGATGCCGGGGAGCGAGACCGTGCCGGCCGCCATCGCCACCGAGGCGGCGGCGAGCAGCATCGGCAGCTCGTACGCGAGCAGCTGAGCGGCGGTGCGGATGCCGCCGAGCAGCGAGAACTTGTTGGCCGAGGCCCAGCCCGCCATGAGCGAGCCGAGCACGCCGACGCCCATCACGGCGAGCACGAAGAAGATGCCCGCGTCGACCACCTGGCCGACCGCGCCCTCCCCCGGGCCGATCGGGATGGCGACGAGTACGAGGAGGTACGGAAGCAGCGCGACGGCGGGGGCCAGCTGGAAGACCCGGCGGTCGGCCTCGGCCGGGACGATGTCTTCCTTCTGTACGAACTTCACGCCGTCCGCGACGAGCTGGGCCCAGCCGTGGAAGCCGCCTGCGTACATGGGGCCCAGGCGGCCCTGCATGTGGGCCATCACCTTGTGTTCGGCCTGGCCCACGATGAGGGGGACAGCCATGAACACCGCGAACACGATGACAAGGCGGAGGGCGACGTCCAGTACGTCGTTCACTCGGTATCGCCTCCGGCAGGGGTGTCGGGGGTATCGGGGGTAACTGGCGTCTCTGGGGTGGCTGGGGCTTCAGGCGCGTCTGCTGCGTCGAAGGCCGGGCGGGCGTTGTGCCACGGCGCGTCCGCAGCGGGCGCATCCGTGGCCGGAGCAGGAGTCGCGGCCGAGGCCGGGCCCGGCGTAGGTGCTGCCGGCCCGGGGGGCGGGTCCGTCGTGGCTGGGGGGCCTGCGGCTGTCCGCTGGCCCGCCGAGCCGTCGCTCGCGCTGCGGGTGCGGC
>CBRG010000290.1 GCA_000470535.1 Streptomyces sp. AW19M42 | reverse complement strand
GGACGCGGGTGGCGCTGGCGGGTCTGGCGGAGGGCGAGCACGTCCTGGTGGTGGACGCGCAGTGCGCGTACAGCCGGACCGGGGAGGGCATGCACCGCTTCGTCGATCCGGAGGACGGCGAGGTCTACCTCTACACCCAGTACGAGCCGGCGGACGCGCGGCGCGTCTTCGCCAACTTCGAACAGCCCGATCTGAAGGCCCCCTACCGCTTCCGGGTGACGGCCCCAGCGGCGTGGACGGTCTGGAGCAACGGCGCCGAGGAGTCCCGCGAGGGCGGGGTGTGGCGGTTCGCGGAGACCGAGCCGATCTCGACGTACATCACGGCGGTCGTGGCCGGTCCGTACCACTACGTGACCGACTCCTACAGCCGGACGTTCGAGGACGGCACGAAGCTGGAGATCCCGCTCGGCGCGCTGTGCCGCAAGGGGCTCGCCCGGCACTTCGACGCCGACGACATCTTCCTGATCACCAAGCAGGGCCTGGACTTCTTCCACGACAACTTCGACTACCCGTACCCGTTCGGGAAGTACGACCAGGCGTTCGTGCCCGAGTACAACCTCGGCGCGATGGAGAACCCGGGCTGTGTCACGTTCCGCGAGGAGTACGTCTTCCGCGGGAAGGTGACGCAGGCGTCGTACGAGAGCCGGGCCAACGTCATCCTGCACGAGATGGCGCACATGTGGTTCGGCGACCTCGTCACCATGCAGTGGTGGGACGACCTGTGGCTCAAGGAGTCGTTCGCCGACTTCATGGGGGTCTTCGCCATGGTGGAGTCGACCCGGTTCGAGGACGGCTGGATCACCTTCGCCAACAACCGCAAGTCCTGGGCCTACCGCGCCGACCAGCTGCCGTCCACCCACCCGATCACGGCCGACATCCGTGACCTGGAGGACGCCAAGCTCAACTTTGACGGCATCACCTACGCCAAGGGCGCCTCGGTGCTCAAGCAGCTGGTGGCGTACGTGGGACGGGACGCGTTCCTGGAGGGCGCCCGGCGCTACTTCAAGAAGCACGCGTACGGCAACACCCGGCTGGGCGACCTGCTGTCGGTGCTGGCCGAGACGTCCGGGCGGGACATGACCGGCTGGTCGCGCTCCTGGCTGCAGACGGCGGGCGTCAACTCGCTGACCCCGCTGGTGACGTACGACGCCGCGGACCGGATCACCGAACTGGCGGTCCTCCAGGAGGCCGCCGAATCGCATCCGGAGCTGCGCCCGCACCGGGTGGCGGTCGGCCTGTACCGGCGCGACACCGAGGGTGCCCTGGTGCGTTACGCACGGGCCGAGACGGACGTGGCGGGGCCGCGCACGGTGATCGGGGAGCTGGCCGGGGCCGAGCGGCCCGAGCTGATCCTGGTCAACGACGACGACCTGACCTACTGCAAGGTCCGCTTCGACGAGGTGTCGCTGACCACGCTGCGCTCGCACCTCGGTGACATCACGGACCCGCTCGCGCGGGCGCTCTGCTGGTCCGCGCTGTGGAACATGACCCGCGACGGGCTGATGCCGGCCCGCGACTTCGTCTCGCTGGTGCTGGACTCCTCCGGCCGGGAGACGGACATCGGTGTGCTGCAGATGCTGCACGCCTGGACCCGGACCGCGCTGGTGCACTACGCGGCGGCGGACTGGCGCGAGGAGGGCGGCCGGGCGCTGGCCGAGGGTGCCCTGCGTGAGCTGCGGCTCGCGGCGCCGGGCAGTGAGCACCAGCTGGCCTGGGCCCGGTTCTTCGCTTCGGTCGCCGCGTCGGACACGGACTTCCAGCTGCTGTCGGGGCTGCTCGACGGCACGGCCCGGATCGACGGGCTCGACGTCGACCAGGAGCTGCGGTGGGCGTTCCTGTCCCCGCTGGCCTCGCACGGTCTGGCCGACGAGTCGGTGATCGGTGCCGAGCTGGCCCGCGACGACACCGCGTCGGGCAAGCGCCACCAGGTGCGCTGCCTGGCCTCACGGCCGTCGGCCGCCGTCAAGGCGCAGGCCTGGGCGGGCGTCGTGGAGTCGGACGCGCTGTCCAACGCGCTGGTGGAGGCCACGATCCTGGGCTTCGCGCAGTCGTCGCAGCGGGAGTTGCTGGCGCCGTACGCGGTCACGTACTTCGACGCCATCGAGCGGGTGTGGGCCGAGCGGTCGATCCAGATCGGGATGGCCGTGGTGAAGGGCCTGTTCCCGGCGCTCCAGGGCGACGCGTCGACGCTGGCGGCGGCGGACGCGTGGCTCTCCGAGCACGAGGCGGCCGCGCCTGCGCTGCGGCGGCTGGTGCTGGAGGCCCGCGACGACCTCGACCGGGGTCTGCGCGCGCAGGCGTGTGACGGCGGAGCCGCCTGAGGCGTGAGGTGTCCGGCTCGTCCGGCGTGACGGTCTCGTCCAGGTGTCCGGCACCTCGGCGAGGGTTCCGTCCTCAAACGCCGGACGGGCTGGGATTCGCCGGGTACGGGTCATTTCGGTTGTCGAACGTCCGTACTTTAGGACGGCGTTGTCCTGGAATGTCGACGGACCTGTAACAGGGGTTACGGCCCCGGCGGCGCGCGGGATACCCCGGAGCATGACCCAGAACACCCCGCTCTCTCCCTGCCACCTCCGCATCACCTCCGATGTACGGCAACACGTGCTGTCCGCAGCCCAGTTGAAGGCACGAGGCGTCTCCGCCGCACAGGCTGCCGTACGGTGCCGGACCGGTGGTCCGTGGCAGCGGCCACTGCCAGGTGTCTACGTGCTGCACCCGGGGCCGCTCAGCGGCCGGGAGCGGCTGCGGTCCGCCCTGCTGCACGCCGGCCGCACGCCGGTCTCCGGCCGGCGGTCCGCGCCAGGCGCGGAGGCCGGTGGCGCCGACCCCGCGTACGGCGAGGCGATGGTCACCGGGCTCGCCGCGCTGTCGCTGCACGGGTTCGCCGCCGCGCCGCCCGCCGTCTCACTGGACCGGATCGACGTGCTGGTGCCTCGGGCCCGCCGGCTGCGGTCTGTGCGGTACGCGCATCTCGTACGGACGCCGGAGCTGCCGGAGCCCGAGGTGCTGGAGGGGCTGCCGGTGGCGCCGGTGGCCCGCGCGCTAGCCGACGCCGTCGCCGGGCTCAGCGACGCCTTCGCGGTGCGCCGGCTGCTCACCGAGGCGGTCCGCGACGGCCACTGCGAACCGGCCGTCGTGGTGGGTGAGCTGAACCGGGCCAAGGTCCTCGGCCGCCCCCAGGTGGTGAACGCGGTGGACTCGCTGCTCGCGGAGGGCCGGGCGCTGGCGGAGGACCGGCTGTACGGCCTGGTGCGGGGGTACGAGCTGCCGGAACCGCTGTGGAACGTGGACCTGCGGCTGCCCGGCGGCCCGCATCTGGGCGGGGTCGACGCCTACTGGCCCGAGGAGGCGGTCGCACTCGAACTGGACACCAGAGCCCCGCGGTACAGCCGGCTCGACGACGACCGCCGGCAGGAGGAGCACGAGGCGGAGTGGTCCGCGTACGCCGCCCGGCGCGAGCACCTGGAGCGGCTGGGGGTCACCGTCGTCCACCTCTCCCCGCGGAAGCTGCGGGACGCGCCGGAGCAGCAGGCGGGCGTGGTGCGGACGGCACTGATGGCGGCGGCCGCGCGGGAGCCGGCCGCGTACGTGGTAGTCCTGCCCCGGTGAGCCTGCCGGTGACCACGTATCCACCTTTTCGTCCCACCTGACGCTTCGGCACCAGTGGCGGAATTCCGCCATGTACACAACTCACCCACCCCAAGTCTCCACAAACCCCTGTCATTTACGAAAGGGTGAGCGGTCATCCGGTACCGATTTCCGGACTCTCTCTTTCACATACAGGGATGCTGATGACCTCCGAATCCCCCGGTTACATACCCGGAGCGAGACGCGTGGCCCGAGTCGCGGCCGCCGCCGGTCTGGTGGCCGCACTGGCCGCCACCGGCGTCGCCCCCGTCTTCGCCGCGGACGATCCGGCGACCGCCCCCGTCAAGGCCGCCACCGGCGACGCCCAGGCGGACAAGCTCGGCACGGCCGACGCCGATGTGCTCGCCAAGGCGCGGGCCAAGGGCGAGAAGAACGTCACGATGATGGTCGCCACCGCACCCGGTGCGACCGAGCAGGTCAGCAAGCAGTTGAGTGCCGTCAAGGGCTCCGTTCCGGGGCGTGCGTACGACAAGCTCGGCTACGTCCGGGCGACCGTGCCGACCGCGAGCGCCGAGGCCACCATCAAGGCGGCCTCGAAGCTGACCTCCGTCCACGGCATCGATCTCAAGCAGGAGATCATGCTGGACGACCCGACCCCCGCGGCCGACCGGGCGACCGGCAGCAAGGCCAAGGCGAAGTCGACGGGCGGCTACGCGGCGCCGGACAAGAAGACCCCGGCGAAGAACCCGTACAACCCGTCGTTCGAGACGGGTGCGGTCGACTTCGTCAAGCAGAACCCGAAGGCCGACGGCCGCGGCATCACGATCGGCGTGCTGGACGCGGGCGTCGACCTCGGTCACCCGGCGCTCCAGAAGACCAGCACCGGCGAGCGCAAGGTCACCGACTGGGTGACGGCCACGGACCCGGTCAGCGACGACGACGGCACCTGGCTGCGGATGACGGACGCCGTGTCCGGCCCGACGTTCACCTACAAGGGCCGCACCTACTCCGCCCCCAAGGGCTCGTACCGGATCAGCCTGTTCGCGGAGGCCGCCACCAAGGGCGGCGACATGGCGGGCGACCTGAACCGCGACGGCGACACCACCGACGTGTGGGCCGTGCTGTACGACCCGGTCACCGGCACCACCCGGGTGGACCTGGACAACAACGCGGACTTCCGTGACGACAGCGTCATGAAGCCGTACAAGGAGAAGCACCAGGTCTCCTACTTCGGCAAGGACAACCCTCGCACCGATGTCGTCGAGCGCATCCCGTTCGTCGTGGAGAACCGCAAGGGCGTCGTCTACAACGCCGCCGGCGACACCTCCGACTACGTCTCCATCGGGGTCATCGAGTCCGAGCACGGCACGCACGTCGCGGGCATCACCGCCGCGAACGGCCTGTTCGGCGGCAAGATGAACGGGGCCGCGCCCGGCGCGAAGGTCGTCTCCTCGCGCGCCTGCACCTGGTCCGGCGGCTGCACCAACATCGCGCTCACCGAGGGCATGATCGACCTCGTCGTGAACCGCGGTGTCGATGTCGTCAACATGTCGATCGGCGGCCTGCCGCCGCTGAACGACGGCAACAACGCCCGCTCGGAGCTGTACAAGCGGCTCGTCGACATCTACGGCGTCCAGCTGGTCATCTCGGCCGGCAACGACGGTCCGGGCGTCAACACCATCGGTGACCCCGGCCTGGCCGACCACGTCATCTCGGTCGGCGCGTCCGTCTCCAAGGAGACCTGGGCCGCCAACTACGGCTCGGCCGTCACCAAGAAGTACGACATGCTGCCGTTCTCCTCGCGCGGCCCGCGTGAGGACGGCGGCTTCACGCCGACGCTGACGGCGCCCGGTGCGTCGATCAACTCCACGCAGACCTGGCTGCCCGGCTCGCCGGTCACCGAGGCGGGTTACTCGCTGCCGGCCGGATACTCCATGCTCCAGGGCACCTCGATGGCCTCGCCGCAGGCCGCCGGCGCCACCGCGCTGCTGCTGTCCGCCGCGAAGCAGAAGCACATCGAGCTGCCCCCTGCCGACCTGCGCACCGCGCTGACCAGCACCGCCACCCAGATCAAGGGAGTGCCCGCGCACGCCCAGGGTGCCGGTCTGATCAACATCATCGACGCCTGGAAGCAGATCAAGAAGCAGGGCGCCCCGGCGCACGAGTACACGGTCAAGGCCCCCGTCGACACCGCGATCGACTTCGCGCTGAAGACGCCGGGCTTCGGCACCGGCCTGTACGACCGCGAGGGCGGCCTCCGGGCCGGCCAGAAGAAGTCGTACGACGTCACGGTCACCCGCACCACGGGCCCGGACAAGAAGGTCGAGCACAAGCTGTCCTGGAAGTACGACGACGGCACCTTCAAGCTGACCGGTCCGAAGACCGTCTCGCTGCCGCTCGGCAAGCCGGTGACGGTCAAGGTCCAGGCGAAGCCGGACAGCGCGGGCGTGCACAGCGCGATCCTCCAGGTCGACGACGCGAAGACCTCCGGCATCGACCAGCAGATCCTGGCCACCGTCGTCGTCTCGAAGGAGCTGACGAAGCCCGGCTACGCGTACAAGGCGTCCGGCTCGGTGCAGCGCAACGGCACCGCGTCGTACTTCGTGACCGTGCCGGAGGGCGCCAAGACCCTTGAGGTCGCGATGAGCGCCCTGCGCTCGGGCAGCCAGACCCGCTTCATCTCCATCCACCCGTACGGGGTCGCGGTGGAGGACAGCGGGACGCCGTTCTGCTACCCGAACTACGAGAACCCGGCCAACACCTGCCGCCCCGACGTGCGCTCGTACGCGGACCCGCAGGCCGGAGTCTGGGAGATCGAGGTCGAGGCCCGTCGTACGTCGCCGCTGCTGGACAACCCGTACAAGCTGGATGTCTCGCTGCTCGGCGCCTCCTTCGACCCGGCGGTGCAGACCATCCCCGAGGCGAAGATCGGCACCCCGGCCGCGGTGGACTGGACGGTCACCAACAACGCGGGCGCCCTGGAGGGCAAGCTCAAGGGCGGCTCGCTGGGCTCGGCCGAGGTCGACCGCCCGTCGATCTCCACGGGCGACGAGCGGACCACCACGGTCACCATCGGTGAAGGTGTCGAGAAGCTCGACATCGCCATCGGGAACACCGCGGACGCCAACGCCGACCTCGACCTGTACGTCTACCAGGGCTCGGCCCAGGTGGGCGCCTCCACCACGGCCGGCTCCGAGGAGTCGGTCAGCCTGGTGAAGCCGGCCGCCGGCACGTACACGGTCGTCGTCGACGGCTACGACGTCCCGGCCGGCACCACCGAGTACGACTACCGCGACGTGTACTACGCGCCGTCGCTCGGCACCATCTCCGTCGACGAGTCGAAGGCCGTGAACCTGGCCGCCGGCGCGTCGGCGCGGGTCAGCGCCGAGGTCGCGGTCGCCGGAGCGGCCCCGGAGGGCCGGCAGTTCTTCGGTGAGGTCCACTTGGTGAACGTGCGGGGCACCGCGGCGGGCACCGGCAGCGTCGTGATCGAGAAGGTCACGCCGTAGCCGCGTCACCGTAGGTGTGTGATCCGTACGACAGTGGGGCGGGCGCTCAACGGGCGTCCGCCCCACTGCGCTGTGCGCACCCTGTCCGCTCCCCGGACAATGGATTGGACAAGAAAGCCGTGGACAGACGCATCATGGAGCGGCAACCGTGCCGTTCGTACGCGTGAAGGAGTTCCTGTGAAGGTCGGAATCGTCGGCGCCACCGGTCAGGTCGGCACAGTCATGCGCAGGATCCTGGCCGAGCGGAAGTTCCCGGCCGACGAGCTGCGGCTGTTCGCCTCCGCGCGCTCCGCGGGCTCCGCGATCGAGTGGCAGGGCCGGAACATCACCGTCGAGGACGCCTCCACCGCCGACTACACCGGTCTGGACATCGTGCTGTTCTCGGCCGGCGGCGCGACGTCGAAGGCGCTCGCCGAGAAGGTGGCCGCCCAGGGCGCCGTCGTGATCGACAACTCCTCCGCCTGGCGCAAGGACCCCCAGGTCCCGCTGGTCGTCTCCGAGGTCAACCCGCACGCGATCGCGGACCGCCCCAAGGGCATCATCGCCAACCCGAACTGCACCACGATGGCCGCCATGCCGGTGCTGCGCCCGCTGCACGACGAGGCCGGTCTTGAGGCACTGACCGTCGCCACGTACCAGGCGGTGTCCGGCTCCGGCCTGGCCGGCGTGGCCGAGTTGCACGGCCAGGTCTCCAAGGTCGTCGCCGAGGCCGACAAGCTCACCCACGACGGCGGTGCCGTCGACTTCCCGGAGCCGGACGTCTACAAGCGTCCGATCGCCTTCAACGTACTGCCGCTGGCCGGTGCGATCGTCGACGACGGCTCCTTCGAGACGGACGAGGAGCAGAAGCTCCGCAACGAGTCCCGCAAGATCCTGGAGATCCCCGAGCTGAAGGTGTCCGGCACCTGCGTCCGGGTCCCGGTCTTCTCCGGCCACTCGCTCCAGATCAACGCCCGGTTCGCGCGGCCGATCGGCGTGGAGCGGGCGTACGAGCTGCTCGCGGGCGCCCCGGGTGTCGAGGTCTCGGAGATCCCGACCCCGCTGCAGGCCGCCGGGCAGGACGCGTCGTTCGTCGGACGCATCCGGGCCGACGAGACCGTGGAGCACGGTCTCGCGCTCTTCGTCTCCAACGACAACCTCCGCAAGGGCGCGGCGCTGAACGCGGTACAGATCGCGGAGCTGGTCGCGGCGGAGCTGAAGGGCTGACGCGGCGGGGTGGGGCGGTCCGCGGGTGCGGTGCCGCCGCGCGGGGCCGGCCCCCGGGCCCCCTTTCGTCCTCAATCACCGGACGGGCTTGAGTGTGGCCCGGCAGGGCACACCAAGCCCCTCCGGCGATTGAGGAGCGGGGTCCGGGGCGGAGCCCCGGGGTCAGGCAGGGGCGGCGGACCTCCGAAGTGCCAGCAGCCGTACTCCACCGCCCTGACGTGCACCAGCGCCACCTCCGGATCGGCGAAGGCCTCCGCGAAGGCCGCGTCGTACCCCCGCTCCTCGTCCGCCGGGATCTCCATCAGCCGGCCGCCCACGATGTGCCCGTCCCCGTTGTAGCGCCGGACGGTGCGCAGCGCCCCCGCCCGCGAGAACGGGTAGCCGGTACGGACGGGCGCCGGGCCCTCGCACTCCTCCGCGTGGATGAAGACGGGGCCCTGCTCGTCGTACGCCCCCGGTTTCGCCCAGGCGGCGGCCGCCCAGCGGCGGAGCGGGGCGTAGGAGACGAGGGCGATCCGCTCCCCCGCCTCGTTGCCCCGGAGACAGCAGCGCAGCGGGCTGCCCGCGTCCGTGGCGGTGTAGGGGACGCAGGGGTGCCCCGCGTCGTCGGTCTCCCGGAGTTCCTTGAGCGCGGCCTCGTCGATCGCGCGTGCCTCGTAGCTGGTCATACGAAGAGAATGGCCCGCCCCACCGGTACGGTCCGGCGGAAAACGGACATCGCCTTGGGCGCGGGTCACGTGGAAGGATGACCGGAAACATCACACATCAAGGAGATGACCGCGTGCCTGGCACGAATCTGACCCGCGAAGAGGCACAGGAGCGGGCGCGCCTGCTGACCGTGGACGCGTACGAGATCGATCTCGACCTCTCCGGAGCGCAGGAGGGCGGGACCTACCGGTCCGTCACCACCGTGCGCTTCGACTCCGCCGAGGCGGGGGCGCAGACCTTCATCGACCTGGTCGCCCCGGCCGTGCACGAGGTCGAGCTGAACGGCAAGCCCCTGGACGTCGCGGCCGTGTTCCGCGATTCGCGCATCACCCTGGCGCACCTGGCGGCGGGCTCCAACGAGCTGAAGGTCGTCGCCGACTGCTCGTACACGAACACGGGCGAGGGCCTGCACCGGTTCGTCGACCCGGTCGACCAGCAGGCTTACCTCTACACCCAGTTCGAGGTGCCGGACGCGCGCCGCGTCTTCGCGAGCTTCGAGCAGCCCGACCTGAAGGCGACCTTCCGGTTCACCGTGAAGGCCCCGTCCGGCTGGACCGTGATCTCCAACTCTCCGACGCCGGAGCCCACGGACGGCGTCTGGTCCTTCGAGCCGACGCCGCGCATCTCCACGTACATCACCGCGCTGATCGCCGGCCCGTACCACTCGGTGCACAGCAGCTACGAGAAGGACGGCCAGTCCGTCCCGCTGGGTATCTACTGCCGCCCGTCGCTGGCGGAGTTCCTCGACGCGGACGCGATCTTCGACGTGACCCGGCTGGGCTTCGACTGGTTCCAGGAGAAGTTCGACTACGCGTACCCCTTCGCCAAGTACGACCAGCTGTTCGTCCCGGAGTTCAACGCGGGCGCGATGGAGAACGCGGGCGCGGTCACCATCCGTGACCAGTACGTGTTCCGCTCCAAGGTGACGGACGCGGCGTACGAGACGCGGGCCGAGACGATCCTTCACGAGCTGGCCCACATGTGGTTCGGCGACCTCGTGACCATGGAGTGGTGGAACGACCTGTGGCTGAACGAGTCGTTCGCCACCTACACCTCGATCGCCTGCCTGTCGTACGCCGAGGGCTCGCAGTGGCCGCACTCCTGGACCACGTTCGCCAACTCGATGAAGACCTGGGCGTACCGGCAGGACCAGCTGCCCTCGACGCACCCGATCATGGCCGACATCAGTGACCTGGACGACGTCCTGGTCAACTTCGACGGCATCACGTACGCCAAGGGCGCCTCGGTCCTGAAGCAGTTGGTGGCGTACGTCGGCATGGACGAGTTCTTCAAGGGGGTGCAGGCCTACTTCAAGGCGCACGCCTTCGGCAACACCCGGCTCTCCGACCTGCTGGGCGCGCTGGAGAAGACCTCCGGCCGCGATCTGAAGACCTGGTCGAAGGCATGGCTGGAGACGGCCGGCATCAACATCCTGCGCCCGGAGATCGAGACGGACGCCGACGGCAACGTCACCTCGTTCGCCGTGCTCCAGGAGGCGCCCGCGCTGCCCGCCGGGGCGAAGGGCGAGCCGACGCTGCGGCCGCACCGGATCGCCATCGGCTGCTACGACCTCGACGAGGCCGGGAAGCTGGTCCGCACCGACCGGATCGAACTGGACGTCGACGGTGAGCGCACCGCCGTGCCGTTCCCGGCCGACACCAGGCGCCCGGCCGTGGTGCTGCTCAACGACGACGACCTCTCGTACGCGAAGGTCCGCCTCGACGAGGAGTCGCTGCGGGTCGTCACGGAGCACCTGGGCGACTTCACCGAGTCGCTGCCGCGCGCCCTGTGCTGGGCCTCCGCCTGGGACATGACCCGGGACGGCGAGCTGGCCACCCGGGACTACCTGTCGCTCGTCCTGTCCGGGGTCGGCAAGGAGTCGGACATCGGCGTCGTCCAGTCGCTGCACCGCCAGGTGAAGATGGCCCTGGACCTGTACTCGGCGCCGGAGTGGAGCGAGGCGGGGCTGACGCAGTGGACCGAGGCGACGCTCGCGCACCTGCGCGCGGCGGAGCCGGGCAGTGACCACCAGCTGGCCTGGGCACGGGCCTTCGCCGCCACGGCCCGTAACCCGCAGCAGCTCGACCTGCTCCAGTCGCTGCTCGACGGCACAGAGGTGATCGAGGGTCTGGCCGTCGACACCGAGCTGCGCTGGGCGTTCGTGCAGCGGCTCGCCGCGACGGGGCTGCTGGACGAGGACGAGATCGCCGCCGAGTACGAGCGCGACCGGACGGCGGCGGGCGAGCGCCACGCGGCGTCGGCACGGGCGGCGCGTCCCTCGGAGGAGGCGAAGGCGGAGGCGTGGGCCTCGGTCATCGACTCCGACAAGCTGCCGAACTCCCTCCAGGAGGCGGTCATCGGCGGCTTCGTCCAGACCGACCAGCACGAGCTGCTGGCGCCGTACACGGAGCGGTTCTTCACCGCGGTGAAGGACGTCTGGGACTCGCGCAGCCACGAGATGGCCCAGCAGATCGCCATCGGTCTGTACCCGGCGCTCCAGGTCTCGCAGGAGACCCTGGACGCCACGGACGCCTGGCTGGCCGCCGCGGAGCCGAGTGCGGCCCTGCGCCGGCTGATGTCGGAGTCCCGTTCGGGTGTGGAGCGGGCGCTGCGGGCCCGTGCGGCGGACGCGGCGGCGGCGACCGCCTGACCCCCGCCGGACATGGAAACCGCCCGGCGGGCAGGCGCTGAAGCGCAGCCGTCCGCCGGGCGGAGTCTTTACGGGCAGTCCTCGGGCGCCCGATTCCCCGCGCGGGGCAGCCCTCAGGCGCCCGACTCCTCGTAGCGGGCGGCCAGAGCCGCCGCGCCGGACTCGGTCAGCGAGCCGTGCAGGCGCATCCGGGCCACCCCGCCGTCGGGGAAGGCGTCCAGGCGGACGTGGGTGACCACGGCCTGGGCCCGGAGCGGGAAGCGGTGCAGGGTGTCGGGCTGGAGGCGGGTGCGGGGGATGATCTCGAACCACTCGCCCGTCTCGCCGTTGCGGCCCTGGAGGGCGATCCAGCCGGCCGCGTTCCCCTTGAGGTAGGCCGTGTCGATCTCGACCGCGCGGACGGCACCCTGGGCGGGCAGCCGGAAGCGCACCCAGTCGTTGGTGTCGCGTACCCGGCGGCGGCGGTTCTCCCAGCCGTCGTCCATCTTGCGGGAGGTGCCGGGCAGGATGATCTGGGTCGGTGAGGAGTAGAAGCGGTCCGAGGCGTCCTCGTAGCTTCCGCCGTTCAGGACCGAGATCAGGTCGAAGGTGCCGAGCGCCGCGAGCCAGGACGGGTCGGGGACGACCTCGCCGTGCACGCGCAGGCGGGCGATGCCGCCGTCGGGGTGCTGGCAGAGGCGGATGTGGGTGTAGCGGCGGTCGCCGGTGATCTCGAAGCCGTTGGCCGCGTGGCCGCGTACGGGGGTCGGCGGGACGATCTCGTCCCACTTGACGTCGTCCGCGAGGAGCGCTTCGGGGCTGGGCGAGCCCGGGACCGATGTCGCCTGGACCGAGACGCGCTGCGGGTAGTTGCCGCGGAAGTGGGCGGTGTCGACGACGAGCCCGCGGACGATGCCGGGGGCGCCGAGGCGGATCAGCGCCCAGTCGTGCTCGTCGGGGCCGGGGAAGGGATGGGCGGCGTCCGCGCCTCGGCGGCGGCGGGTCTCCCAGCCGTCCATGATCTTGCCCTTGTGGCCGAAGTGCTCGGGGTCGAAGACCGCGCGCTCCCTGAGCAGGAGGTTCTCGCGCTGGGCGAAGAACTCGTCGTTGGCGGCGATCACGCCCGCGCCCAGGCGCCGGTCCGCGAGGTCGACCAGCTCGGTGAAGGGGAGGTCTGTGGTGCGGTAGTCGGCGTACGGGTCACCGCCGCCGTACGGGGCCGCGTCATTGGCGTGGGGGTCGTTGTCCAGGGCGGGGGTCTCGCTCGCGTCGAAGCTCATGTGCCCACTGTCGTACAGACCCATCGATCAGGTCCATCGAAAGTTTTCGCACATTTTGTTCAGCTCAGCTGAACGATGCCTCGCGCGCGTCGCTGACCTCCTTGAGCGCGGCCAGCACCCGCGCCACCGCAGGACCGGTCTCGGCCCCCTGCCGCACCGCCGCCACCACATGGCGCCGGGGCAGATCGGCTCCGAGAACCCGCAGAGCCACGCCCATGCGTCGTTCCGCAGACGCCATCCGGGGGATCAGCGCGACGCCCATGCCCGCCTCCACCATGGCCAGGATCGCGGTCCACCCGGAGGCGCTGTGGGCCTGCTCGGGGACGAACCCGGCGGCCTCGCAGGCGGCGGTGGTGATCTCCGACCACGGACCGGAGCCGCCGAAGATCCACGGCTCCGCGGCGAGGTCGGCCAGCCG